>JAKAZA010000008.1 GCA_021816155.1 Pseudomonadota bacterium
GTTCGAGCTCGGCCAGGCCAGCGATATCGCCGCGATGACCGACGATGCGGCGCGCCTCGCGGCTGAACTCGGGCTCGCCGGCGCCGACGAGCGGGTGCTGATCATCGCCGGCCCGCCGCTCGGCGCCCGGGGAGCAGCCAATCTGCTCAGGATCACGCACGCGCCGCGGGCCAGGAGTTAGGCGGCCGAGCGTGCGAGCCCGCCCTTTGAGGGCGGCGCCATGCAAGGGTCTCGCCGCCGCGGCCCTGTTAGGCGTTAACGGGTTCGTCGAAGGTTGCTAGGTTTCCAGTCGCTCAAGGGAATGAATCGCACTGGCCATGGCGCGCGCGGCTGACTTCAGCCTCACTCGGACGGACAGCGGCCTCGAGGTGCTTTGCACCGGCGACTGGACCGCTGTGCGAATGGGCGAGGCCAACGCCCGGCTGGCGGCAGCCGTGGAAGGCGCTTGTGACGTCACACTCGACCTGCGCCAGATCGGCCGCTGCGACACCTCCGGAGCCTACAGTCTGCTGAAGGCCGCCACTGGCGCCGGTCAGGGTATCCACTTCATCGCCGAGCCGGAGGTCGAACGGCTGCTGGAGCTGGTGGATCGGGCGGTGAAGACCGAGCCCACACCGCACATCCCGCACCGCTCCTTCGTCGACTTGTTCGACCGTATCGGCCACGGCGTCGTCAACTTGGGCGTCGATGTCTTCGAGACCATGGTGTTCATCGGGCACCTGCTGGTGGCCGTCGGGCGCGCAATCGCCCATCCGAAGCGGGTCCGCTGGGCGGCATGCTTCGCGCTCTCCGAGCGTGCGGGGCTGGACGCCATCCCGATCGTCTCGGTCACCACGTTCTTCATCGGCGCGGTGGTCGGCCTCCTGGGCGCCAACATGCTGACCACCTTCGGCGCGCAGGTCTATGTCGTCGAACTGATCGGCGTGGCGGTCCTGCGCGAGTTCAACGTGCTGATCACGGCGCTGCTGCTGGCCGGCCGCTCGGCGTCGTCGTTCGCCGCCGAGATCGGCGCAATGAAGATGAACCAGGAGATCGACGCCATGAAGGTGCTGGGGATCGACCCCTTCGACGCCCTGGTCTTCCCGCGCTTCTTCGCCCTCTTCATCACCATCCCGCTGCTGACCTTCGCAGCGACCATCGCCGGCCTGGCCGGCGGCCTGGTGATCGCCTGGACGCAGCTCCGCCTCGGGCCGGTGTTCTTCTTCCAGCAGCTGCTGGACAACGTTGGCCCGACGCACTTCTGGGTTGGCATGTCCAAGGCGCCCGTGCTGGCTGTGATCATCGCGGGCATCGGTTGCCGGCAGGGCATGGAGGTCGGGGGCGATGTCGAGAGCCTTGGTCGGCGCGTCACCGCCTCCGTGGTGCACGCGATCTTCGCCACCATCCTCATCGATGCCGTGTTCGCCGTCATCTACATGAAGCTGAACATCTGACGGCCCCGACGTAATGAGCAGTTCCGACGACGAAGCCGAGCTCGACAGCGAGGCGCCTCCGATAGAGGTGCGTGGCCTCTGCTCGCAGTTCGGCGATCACGTCGTCCACAAGGACCTCGATCTCACCATTCAACGAGGCGAAGTGGTGGGCGTGGTGGGAGGCTCCGGCTCTGGGAAGTCGGTGCTGCTCAACAGCATCATCGGACTGAAGCGCCTGGAAGGCGGCTCTGTCCACATCTTCGGCGCCAACATCCGGCAGGCCAGCCGGCGCAAGTGGAGTGCGATCGAACGGCGCTGGGGCGTGCTGTTCCAGCAGGGAGCGCTCTGGTCGAACCTGACGGTGAAGGAGAACGTCGCGGCCCCGCTGCTCGAGCACACCGACATGGGGGCCCGCGAAATCAGCGAGCTCGCCGATCTGAAGATCGCGCTGGCCGGCCTGCCAGCCGGCGCGGGCGCGCTGAAGCCGTCAGAGCTTTCCGGCGGCATGATCAAGCGCGCGGGCCTCGCGCGCGCGCTCGCCCTCGATCCAGAACTGCTTTTCCTCGACGAACCGACATCCGGACTCGACCCCATCAGCGCGGGCGCCTTCGACGTCCTGCTCCGCGACCTCGCCGACAGCCTGGACCTGACCGTCTTCATGATCACGCACGATCTCGACAGCCTCTATACGGTCACCGACCAGGTGGCCGTGCTGGCAGATAAGCATGTCGTCGCGATGGCGCCGGTGCGTGAGCTGGAACACTTCGACCACCCCTGGATCCGCGCGTACTTTTGCGGTCCGCGCGGTCGTGCGGCCGCAGGGGCCCACCCGGCGCCCGGCCCCGGGCAAGGAGCCCACTGATGGAGCGCAACGCCAACTACGCGCTGGTGGGCCTGATCTCGACGATCCTGCTCATCGCCATGTTCGTCTTCATCCTGTGGTTGAGCAACTTCGCTCTGAGCGCCAAGTACGTGACGTATCACGTGCTGTTCACCAGCGCCGTGGATGGCCTCTCGCGCGGCGGCGACGTGCAGTTCAACGGCATCAAGGTCGGAGAGGTCACCGACATCAAGCTCGACCCCAACGATCCCAAGAAAGTCATCGCAGACGTCAGCATTCGGGCTGATACGCCGGTGCGCGCCGACTCCGTGGCCTCGCTCAACCCGCAAGGCATCACGGGCGTCAACTATATCGGGATCACACCCGGCACGAAGACGTCACCGCTGCTGCGCGAGAACCCGGACGCCACGACCCCGCCCATGACCATCATGGCCCAGCCCAGCGCGCTCTCGTCGCTACTCACTGGGGGCGGCAGTGTTGTTCAGGAAGCGGTCGTGACGCTGGATAACATCAACAAGGTGCTGTCCGAGCGGAACATCCAGAAGTTCGACGCGATCCTCGGCAACGTTGAATCGGTGACCGCGGAACTGCGCAGACGAAAGGAGATCATCGCCGACGCGGATCATGCGCTGCGGAGCGCCGACGAGGCCGCGCAAGAGATCCGCGACCTCGGCAAGTCGACGCGGAACCTTGTCGACACCCAGGGCAAGACCACCTTCGCCAAGGTCGACGCGGCGGTCGACGAGATCCAGACAACGGCTGCCGAGTTGCGCGCGCTGATCGACAAGCTGCAAGGTCCCACCGCCGACTTCGCCGCCAACGGCCTGCCGCAGCTGACTCGGGAAATCGGCGAGATGCAGACCACGACCCGGAACCTCAACCGGCTCCTGCTGGAGGTCGAACGCGATCCGCGCGGCTTCATCAACAAAGCGCCCGCCAAGCAGATCGAGGTGAAGCCATGACCCGTCTCCGCCTCACGCTCCTCGGCGCGGCCCTGGCGCCGCTGGCGCTTGCCGGTTGTGTCACGCTGTTTCCGAAGTCCAGGCCCGTCACGCTCTACCGGTTCGAAGCGGACTTGCCGGCCGCCGCCCAGAACGGCGGCCCGCCTCTCACGGTGCGGCTGGGACCCGCGTCGTTCGATCAGACGGCCGCAGGCCACCAGATCATGACCGTGACCGGAGAACAGGTCGCCTACCTGAGCGGGGCCCGCTGGGCGGCGCCGGCGCAGGACCTGTTCGATGCAGCGGTTGACCACGGTTTCAACGAGGCCGGCGGACGGGCGCACCTGATGAGAGCGGGCGCGCCGGGCCATGCCAACCTCGCGCTGCAGATAAGCGTCACCCGCTTCGAGGCCGACTACCTCTCGGGCCCGACCTCCCCACCGACAGTCGTCGTCCGGCTGCGCGCCCAGCTGGCGCGCGAGAGCGGCATGGTGGCGATCGGCGCGCAGGAGTTCGACGTGCGGGTCCCCGCGACCCAGAACCGTGTGGGCGCCATCGTCCGGGCGTTCAATCAGGCCACCACGAAAGCGATCGGCAGCCTGATCGACTGGGTCGACAGCGCCGCCAGCTGATCGCCGACCGACTTCCCCTTCGAGCCTCAGTCGTCGCGGTGAACCCGCTCGCGACGCTCGTGACGCTCCTGTGCTTCGAGGCTCAACGTCGCGATCGGCCGCGCTTCGAGACGCGCGATGCCGATGGGCTCGCCCGTCTCCTCGCAATAGCCGTAGACGCCCTCCTCGATGCGCCGCAGCGCCTCATCGATCTTCGAAATCAGCTTGCGCTGACGGTCCCGCGTGCGCAGCTCCAGAGCCCGATCGGTCTCGGATGACGCACGATCGGCCAGGTCTGGATGGTTTTCCGTCTCAGACTGTAGATGAGTGACCGTCTCCCGGGACTCCCGAAGGATATCCTCCTTCCAGCCCAGCAACTTCTGTTTGAAATACTCTACTTGCCGTTCGTTCATGAACGGTTCGTCCTCGGTCGGACGGTACTCATTGTCGCTAAGCACTGTCTCAGCCATCCGAAGTGACGCCTCGCCGCCCCTAGCAAACTCCCGCTTCAACCGTCGGGCGCGCGGCTTATAGCAAAAGCCAAGCGCCCGGCAACGCACGTCGCGCCGACGGCGCCGGCTCAGGCGGCGGCGCGGGCCATCTCGAGCTTGGCGAGCTCCACCGCCGCGCGCGTCTCGATTTCGTCGAGCAGGCCCTCCAGCCGCGGGTCGTCGGTCAGCTCGCGCTGCTCGCGCGCAGCCTTCGCAAGCTGCTCGGCGGTCACGGCGGTTACTTCGCCTTGCAGGAGGCCGACCTTCAGCGCTTCCAGCGCATCGAGAAGCCGACCACCGCGGGCCGCCGCCCTGCGGCGTCGTTCAAGCGGCCCGCCCACGTCCTGAAGCGCGATCAACGCCTCCAGCGAAGCGACGCTGGTCACGCCTGAGGCGCCGCTCAGCGCCCCCGCGTCCGAGGCCCCCTCCGGCGCGACGGGCGCGAACCCGCCGGCGCTCTGGGCGCGCGACGGCCTCGCGCCGCCTGTCGGGCTAGGTCCGGTCGGTCCGCTGACCCTCATCACTTCGAATCCCGTCGGCCTGACTACAAGCTCTGCGCATAATCTTCGACCGGCAGCTTGCGGCATGGTTAATGCCGGGCAGATTCTGCCGACGCGGCGCCCGGCACGCGCATCTGGCGAAGCAACATATTGCTTTATCTGTATTTTTCACGAGATGCGCGCTGGCAAGCTTCTCGCATGACGCCCGCGCGTCGGTCAGAAGGCTTGTTCATGCGTCACCCCATCCGCCTATCGCTCATGGCGATCTGCTTCTTCTCAATGCTGGCCGCGCCGGCCTTCGCCGGCTCGCGCATCAAGGACATCGTCGATTTCGAAGGCGTACGCGACAACCAGCTGGTGGGCTACGGTCTCGTCGTCGGCTTGGCCAACACCGGCGACTCCCTGCAGAACAACCCGCAGACGAGACATATGGTCCAGGCGATGATGGAGCGGCTCGGCGTCAACACCTTCGACCCGGCCGACACATCGCTCCTCATGACCAAGAACGTCGCCCAGGTGATGGTGACGGCCAACCTTCCGCCTTTCGCCGGGCCAGGGTCCACTGTCGACGTCACGGTTTCGGCCATGGGCGACGCCAAGAGCCTGCTCGGCGGCACGCTACTCATGACCGCGCTGGAGGGAGCCGACGGCCAGACCTACGCGGTAGCGCAGGGCACGGTGCAGACCGGCGCCGTCTCCGCGACCGGCGCCTCGGGCTCGTCGATCACGCGTGGCGTGCCAACGGCGGGGCGCATCGCCGCGGGCGCGATCGTGGAGAAGGGAACCGACTTCAACCTCGACCAGATGAGCCAGCTGCGGTTGACGCTTCACAATCCCGACTTCACGACCGCGAGCCGCATCGCGCAGGCCATCGACGCCGCCTACCCGGACACCGCCATGGCCGACAACCCGACCATCGTCACGCTGCGGCCGCCGCCCGGCAAGGACATGGTCAGCTTCGTGACCGCCGTCGAGGATCTTCAGGTCGACCCCGAGGCGCCGGCGAGAGTCGTCGTCGACGAGGCGGACGGCGTGGTTGTGATGGGCGCCGATGTGCGTATCTCGCAGGTGGCGATCGCGCAGGGTGACCTGACCATCAACGTTCAGGAGACGCCACAAGTCAGTCAGCCGGGTCCGTTCAGCCAGGGCAAGACCGTCGTCGTGCCCAACTCGCAACTTAGCGTCAACGAGCAGAAGGGCACGCACCTGCTAATGGTTGGCGGCGGCGCCTCGCTGGCGAGCCTCGTGAAAGGCCTCAATGCGCTCGGCGTGACCCCTCGCGACATGATCTCGATACTGCAGGCAATCAAAGCCGCCGGCGCGCTGCAGGCCGACATCTCGGTGATGTGATGAGCGTTCTCGCCCTTTCCTCCGCGCAGCTCGCGACGCTGAACCCGACCGGCGGCCCGACCGCGACGTCGACCGCCGAACTGGCCAAGCGTGGGCAGATCCACCAGGCCGCCCAGAAATTCGAGGCGTCATTCCTGACCTCGATGCTGACGACGATGTTCAAGGGCGTGACCACATCTCCGCCTTTCGGCGGGGGCCCCGGCGAGGACATCTGGAAGTCGTTCCTGGCCGAAGCCATGGCCAAGCAGATGGCCAAGCGCGGCGGCGTCGGCATCGCGGCGTCGGTCGAGCGCGAGATGCTAAAGCTGCAGGGCCTCACGGAGACGCATAAGTCGTGACCGATAGTCCGGGCCAGATCGATCTCGAGGCCGTCGTCAGGCTCACGGAAAAGCTTACCGGGCTTCTCGCCGACCAGGCGCGCGCCTTCGAACAGCATCGGCCGCACGACGCGGCCGCGGGCCTGCCCGAGGTCACCCGGCTCACCCAGGTCTACGCCGCCGCGTCGGCGGCGGTGCGCGCCCAGCCGAAGCTGCTCGAGGGCGCCTCGGCTCAGCAGCGTCAGCGCCTGTTGCGCGCCACGGAGGCCTTCGAGGCGGTGCTCCAGCGCCAGGGGCGCGCGCTCGCGGCTTCGAAGACCGTCACCGAGGGACTTGTGAAGGCCATCGCCGACGAGATCGCCGCCACCCGAAACGTCGGCCGAGCCTACGGCCCGAATGCGACACGGCCATTCGCCGCGACGGCGATCACGCTCAACCAGAAAGCCTGACGCGCTCGCGGCTTCGAAGACAGCGCAAGAAGGCGAGCTCAACCATAGCGAAGACGATAGTGAATCGGGGGTTATCTAAAACTTAGATCGCCAAATATCCACATGTTCACGCGTTTGTCTGTTGCAACAACTCGCGCGGTAGTTGATGGTGCCTTACCCATCGGGCGGGTCGATTTCAGTTAACCTCTTCCTGGAGGCGTGTTGCTTTGGCGATCCACCCGGCAGTCCGCCCTCAAACCGAAGCCGCGGCGACCCCAATCGCTGGCGACACGCCTCGCGATGGCCTCGCGGGCGCGTTTCTTGATCAGGAAGCGTCGCGCTTCTTCTATCGCTGGGGCGGTGAGCTTTCCTCGATCCTGATCCGCATCCGCGCGCGCTTCGACGGAGACCTCGACCAGTACCTGCTGTACCTGATCTTCCTGCTGGCCGAGCTTTCGCAGGTCGTGCTGCGCGCGGACATCGCGGCGCGCGGCGGCCGCCAGCCCGCCTGGACGCATCGCGGCATGAACGCCCTCAGCCTCGCCGATATTACGCGCATCCCGCGCGAGACCGCCCGGCGCAAGCTGCAGTCGCTGGTCGCAGACGGATATCTGGTGCGGGACTCCGATGGCCTCTACTACCTGGGCGATCGCTACGGTCTGGACGCGTTCTTCTCCGACCTCCGGCCGCTGTTCTGGGACAGCCTCCTTCCGCAGCGACCGTAGCAGGCGAGCGCTATTCGATGCGGTCCATCCACGCCCACAGCTCCCTCAGGCCGAGCGCGCGGAGCGCCGCGTCGGGCGCGCCGACCGCGCCGATGCCAGCGGCCTCGAGCGCGTCGTCGAGCGTGACCGGCTCCGAGCGATCGAAGCGGCGGCTGCGCCGCATCAGGCGCAGATAGCGCCTCCATGCGCAGTCGAGACTGGCCGCGCCGGCCAGCGCTCCGGCCGGCAGCAGGCCCCCCTGCAGCACCTTGTGAAACGCCACGAGCGAAGCGCCCTCGCACACCGAACCGATCAAAGTGGAGAGCCAGGCGGCGTCCATGGGTTGGATGGCGAGATCGTCGGGCGGCTCGCCGAGCGGCGCGGCTGGCGAGGCGGCGGCTTCGCCGACCACGCTCAGCACGATCGTGCCGCGATCGTCGACGAAGGCGTACTGCAGCAGCTGACGCCCTGTTCCGCCGGCGACCGGCCGAACCTCGAAATAGAGGTGCTCGCTCGACGCCCGCTGACGCCGCGGCGGGAACAGCCGAAAGCTCCGGCGCATCGGCGCGGGCCCCAGCGGCCGCGTGCGCTCGAGCGCCCAGCTCAACCGCTCCGCCGATGGGCCGCGAGCGATCGGACTCAAGGTGATGGTCATCGTCTCCTCCTTGCCTCCAACAGGCGCGAGGAGAGGCGTCCAGGCGGCGTGCGGCAATGTGTCAGGCGCCCACCAGGGGTAGGATAATGGCCATTATGCTACCCAGGATGGGCGCGGCCGCTTGACACCCCGCCGGCCGTCACCTCGGACGGCGCGCCCTGCGCCAGCGCGCACGCAACCTTCCCGGCGATCAGGGGGTCGGGCGGTCGAGAGCAAGCTCCTCCTCGATCTCTATCGCCTCGAGGAACGCATGGTCGTGGCTCACGACCAGAAGCGCGCCGTCGTAGGCGGCGAGCGCGGCTTCGACGGCGGCGATCGAGTCCAGATCCAGGTGGTTGGTCGGCTCGTCGAGCACGAGCATCTGTGGCGGGCGCTGCGCCATCAGCGCACAGGCCAGCGCGGCGCGCAGGCGCTCGCCCCCGCTCAACGTTCCGGCCACGCGTTCGCCCGCGACATTGCGAAACAGAAACCGGGCCAGGGCCGCGTGCGCAGCGTTGGCGTCGGCGGAGGGGTTGAGCCGGCGGAAGTTCTCCATCAGCGTCTCGTCGTCGGCCAGCAGCGCCGCGCGCTGATCGAGCACGGCCGCCCGGACGCCGAGCCGGACGCGGCCCGAGGTCGGCGCGAGTTCGCCCATGGCCAATCTGAGCAGCGTGGTCTTGCCCGCGCCGTTCGGTCCGGTGACCGCGACGCGCGCCGGTCCCGTCATGCTGAATGTCACCCCGGACGTGACCAGGCTGCCGTTCGGCCAGGCGAAGGACACGTCTTCGAACGCGACCACGAGCTTGCCTTCCGGCAGACCGGAGGGCGGCAGGTCGATCGCGAGCCGACGCACCCGCTCGATGCGAGCCTGCGCATCTGCGAGATCCTGTGCAGCCTCCGCCCGCAGCCGCTCGGCGAGACGGCTTTGGCGGCTCCCCGTGTTCTCGGCGCGTTCGGCCTGGCCGTCGAGCCACATCGTAGGCATGTCGCGGCGGGCGCGCATCGCCCTGCCCTTCGCGTCGCTCCGGGCCTTGCGCTCCCTCGCGAGCTGGACATCGCGGTCGACCCGCGCCGCCGCCTGTTCGGCGCGGTCGAGCTCGCGCTCGGCCGCCGCCTCGGCGGCGGCTTTGCGCTGTGCGTACAGATCGTAACCGCCGCCATAGGCCGCCGCCCCGAGGCTGGTCAGCTCGACGATCCGATCCATTCGGCGCAGCAGGCCGCGGTCATGACTCGCCACCAGCGCGCCGCCGCTCCAGCGCTCCAGGAAGGCGGCGACTGCGACCCGGCCATCGGCGTCGAGGTTGTTGGTCGGCTCGTCCATCAGGACGAAGTCCGGCTCGGCGAGGACCAGCGCGGCCAGCGCCGCCCGAGTCAGCTGGCCGCCGCTGAGCGTCGCCGCGGGACAACCGAGGTCGACGCCGACGAGCCCGAATTCAGCCAGGGCCGCTTCCGTGCGCGCTGGCAACGTCCAGTCGGCCGCCTCCATGTCCTCCGGCAGGCACTCGCCCGCCTCGATCCGCGCCAGCACCTCCATCGGCGAGGCGACGCCCAGGACGTCGGCCAGCGATGCCTGCGGCGCCGGGGCGAGCTGTTGCCGCAGCGCCGCGACACGGCAGGCCCGCGTTACGACGCCCGCGACCGGCGCGCGTTCGCCCAGAATCGCGCTCAGCAAGGTCGTCTTGCCGACACCGTTGCGGCCTACGAGCCCGGTCTTCTCGCGCCCGAAGCTCAGCGTGAGGTTTTCGAAGAGGACGCGGCCGTCCGGCGCGCTGTCAGTGAGGCCGTCGAGAGTGATGAGGAACATGTTGCGCCTTGGATGAGCCGACGAACGGGGCGGAGCGGTTCGTCGTCAGGCGCAAGGGAGGTCCTCCTCGAATGGGCCGCGAGCATAGGCGGCGGCTCCCGCGACCGCAATCGCGGGAGCCGCCTTCCTGAAGCGATCTATGCGGACGTCACGATGTAGCCCGCCCGCGGAAAGTGAACGTGGAGCGCGCCGACCGCCGGATCCTCGCGGGCGATCACGATCCGGCTGGCGTTGGCGGCCACGAGCGTCCCGGCGATCGGGTCGCGACCGTAGTCGTCGGCGGCGACGGCGACCTTCGCGCCGGGCGAGACGCCCAGCGGGTCGGCGTGGTCGTGGCGATCGTAAGGCGCCGGCGTCGCAGTTCGGGCCATCGCGAGCGCCTCGGCCGGCGTCATCTCGCTGCGCCGACCGTGGCCTATCGCGGCGACCCGCACCGTCCACGCCTCGGCGGCGTCCAGCCCCGCCATCAGCGGCGCGTAGGCCGACGGCGCGAAGCTCTTGAGGAACCAGAAGTTCATGTACGCCGCGACATCCGCCAGCGTCGGAGCGTCGCCGCCGAGATAGGGTGCAGCGGCGACCGCCGCGTCGATCCAGCCGGCCATCGCGCGCCATTGGCCGCGCATCACCTGGCCCGCGGCCTTCATCGCCGCTGCGTCGAACGGGCGGCCCGAGAGCTTCTCGCGATCGTCCCTGAACGCCTGCGGGACCTCGATTTCCCCGAAGATGATCGGCACGGTGGCGCCGAAGAACAGCCGGTCGGCCCAGAGATTGATCGCCCAGGCGCCGCCTGCCGCCAGGTCCTTGCCCGCCCGCGCCGCAATCTCGGCCATGATCACCTGGGTGTCGCAATAGATGTCGGCCCCGACCTGCATCACGGGGATGCGACGATAGCCACCGGTGAGCGGGGTCAGATCTGGCTTGGGCATGATCGTCGGCTGGAAGACCGAGCGCCAAGCAAGGCCGTACAGTCCGAAGAGCAGCCGCGGCTTCTCCGAGAACGGCGAAGTGTCGTAGTGGTGGAGGATGAATTCAGCCATGGACCGACCCTGCGTGAAGCGTTGAACCTTCGCGAGCGGACGCAGGCTCGCGCCAACGTAAGTCTACGAGAAAATGCATCCAGGACGGGCGAGAGGAACCCCATGACCGACCACCTGATCGAGACCTTCGAGGACGGCGTCGCAACCCTCACCATGAACCGCCCCGAGGCGCGCAACGCGCTTTCCGGCGAGATGGCCGCCGCGCTGCAGGAGGCGCTGCAGCGCCTCATGTACGACCGCAATGTGCGGGTGGTGGTGCTGACGGGCGCCGGCGGCGCCTTCTGCGCAGGCGGCGACGTGAAGGGCTTCGCGGCGGACACCAGCCGTGGCGCGGGCGGCGGCGGTGGCGGCGGCGGCGCCTCCGGGATCGAGGCGCGCGTCGCAGGGCTTCGCCGTGGCATGGAGACGGTCAAGTGGCTGCATGAGATGCCGAAGCCGACGCTGGCGGTGATCCCGGGCGCGGCCGCCGGCGCGGGGCTGTCGCTGGCCCTCGCCTGCGACCTGCGGATCGCCGCGGAGAACGCCAAGCTCACCACCGCCTTCTCCAAGGTCGGCCTCGCGGGCGACTACGGCGGCTCGTATTTCCTGACCCATCTGGTCGGCGCGGCCAAGGCTCGCGAGCTCTACTTCACCGCCGACGTGATCACCGGCGCCGAGGCGCTGCGGCTAGGCATCGTCAACCGCGCCGTGCCAGCCGACGAGCTTGTCGCCGCCGGCAAGGCGTACGCCAGGCAGCTCGCCGGCTTGCCGACGGTCGCCATCGGCTACATGAAGCGCAACCTCAATGTCGCGCAGCACGCCACGCTCTCCGAGGTGCTGGACCTGGAGGCGATGCACATGGTTCGCACGATGATGACCGAGGACCACGCCCAGGCCGCCAAGGCGTTCGTGGAAAAGCGGCCGCCGCAGTTCGCGGGACGTTAGGCGCGCGCCGCCAGCCGCGCCCGCGCCGTTTCCCACACCTTGTCCGGCGTCAGGTCGTTCAGGCACTTGAGATGGCCGAGCGGGCAGGTGCGCTCGAAGCAAGGGCTGCAGTCGAGCCCGAGGCGCAGGATATCCGCCTCGGAGGTGAGAGGCGGCGTGAAGCCGGGCGAAGTGGAGCCGTAGATCGCGACGACCGGGCGTCCCAACGCGGCGGCGACATGCATCAGGCCGGAGTCGTTGCTGACGACCAGCGCCGCCCCCGCGATCAGGCTCATGGCCTCGGCGAGGCTGGTCTTGCCAGCGAGGTTCGCGAGCGCGCCGCCCGCCAGCGCAGCGGCCTCCGCGCCGACCGGCGCGTCGCTCGGGCCGCCGATGGCCCACGCCGCATAGCCTGCTTCCGCGAGGCGGCGGGCCAGCGCAGCGAAATGCATCGCCGGCCAGCGCTTGGCCGGGCCGTATTCGGCGCCCACGCAGAGCGCAACGGCCGGCCGCTGGTCGGAGAGCGCAAGGCGCGCGAGCGCCTGGGCCGTCTCGGCCGGTGAGACAGCCAGCCTCGGCGTCGGCGTCTCCGCCGGCAGGCGCGCGCCGCGCGGCTCGGCGAGCAGGGCGAAGCGATCGACCATCCGGGGCAGCGCCGCCTTGTCCAGCGGCCGCGCGTCGGTGAGCACGCCCCAGCGCGCCTCGCCGACGAAGCCGATGCGGCGGCGGATCCCGGCGAACCAGGGGACCAGCGCCGATTTCCACGAATGGGGCAGCACGTACGCCTCGTCGAAGCGGAGCCTGAGCGCCCGTCCGAACGCCGCCCGTTCGCCCAGCTTCAGCGAGCCATGGGCGAACGGGTTGACGATCGTCTCGTCCACACCCGGAAGCCGTGAGACCACGTCATCCAGGTGCGCGGGCGTCAGCACGGCGATCCTGCGGTCAGGGCGCGCCGCCTTCAGGCGCAACACCAGCGCGCCCATCATCACGGCGTCACCCAGCCAGCTCGGTCCGACAACGAGGACGCTCAACGCCGCCCTTCCCTTCTCCGGGGCCTCAGGTTTCAATCCCGCCGAACGACGGAGACGCCCCATGTGCCGCAACATCAAGACGCTGTTCAACTTCGCCCCGCCCGCGACCGACGCCGAGGTGCGTGACGCTTCAATTCAGTTCGTGCGCAAGCTCTCCGGCTTCAACAAGCCCTCCAGGGCCAATGAAGCGGCTTTCAGCCGCGCGGTCGATGAGGTGTGTGTCGCCGCGCGCCGGCTTCTCGACTCGCTGGAAACCAACGCAGAGCCGCGCGACCGCGCCGAGGAAGCCGCGAAAGCCAGGGCGCGGTCGGCCGAGCGGTTCGGCAGACGCGTGCAGGCTTAGCTCACGCCGCCGCGACCGCCCTCGCGGCGGCGTGAGACGGCCGCGTTTTCCGCCACCCAGGTCTCGGACGCCTCGCGGCGCAGACGGCAACGGCGGCATGTCTGGTATCCCGGATGCGACTTGCTCTTCACCCAGGAATGCCCTCGGAGAAAGCACTTCAGCCGCGTCATCAGCGACGGATTCCGACTCGTCAAAGGCACTTTCGCCAAGTCTCTCCGAAGCGGGCTGCTTGCGTGCGGCCCAGACGGCGGCCTTCCTAGGAGCCAAGCTCGCCGACTCGCAAGCCGGCGGTCCCGCCTCGGGGGTGAACTTTTATTCACTGGCTCGCGTCCGCCCCACCGCTAGCCTTGCGAAGATTTCGTTCGCCACAGTCTCGTCATGCATCGGCAAGAGCTTGCCTTATTCGTCGGCGCGGCCTCCGCCTCCCAGTCATGTCGCAGGCTGGCGCGTCAATGATGTAGAACGCCCCGCGAATTACGACGCGGGCGAGGCGCTGTTCAACTTGGCGAGAATCCTGGTTATCGAGGACGATCCAGAGACCGCGGCTGAGATCGCCTCGTGCCTCGCGGCGAGCGGCTTCGAGGCCGAGCAGAGCTTCGATGGAGCCGAGGGCCTCGCGCTGGCCCTGGACGAGCCTTTCGACGCCGTGACGCTGGATCGGATGCTGCCGGGCTGCGACGGCCTCGACGTGGTCAAGCGCCTGCGCGAAGCGGGATCCGACGTTCCGGTGCTGATGGTGAGCGCTCTTGGAGACGTTGACGACCGCGTGGTCGGCCTGCGCGCGGGCGGCGACGACTACCTCGTCAAGCCGTTCGCCCCGCCGGAACTCATCGCTCGGCTGGAGGTGATCCTGCGCCGCCGCCGGCGTCCCGAAGAGACCGAGGTGATGCTGCGCGCCGGAGACCTGAAGCTGGATCTCGTCAGGCGCGAGGCCGAGCGCGACGGCCGGCGCATCGAGCTCCTGCCGCAGGAGTTCAAACTGCTGGAGTTCATGATGCGCAACGCCGGCCAGACCCTGAGCCGGCGGCAGATCTTCGAGGCCGTGTGGGAGTACTACTTCGACCCTGGCACCAATCTGATCGACGTGCACGTGGGTCGCCTTCGGCGCAAGATCGACGCACCCGGCTTGCCGCCCCTGTTCAAGACCGAGCGCGGCGTGGGATATATGCTGGATGCGACTTAGGGAGCTGCTGCGAACCACTACGTTCCGGCTCTCGTCGCTCTATGGCCTTGTTTTCGCACTCGCCCTCGGCGCCCTCCTCGGACTCGTCTACCTGCGTTCGGCCGTCTACCTGACGCATCGCGTCGACGGCATTCTCGCCACGGAAGCCGATGCGCTCGACGCCACCCCGCCCGCCGACCTGATCCGGAGGATCACCGTAGCGCAGAGCCTCGGCGGCGATCACACCAGCGTCTTCGCGCTGTTCTCATCGTCCGGCGCCCGGCTCGTCGGCAACCTGCCGGCGCTCCCCTCGGGACTGAGGCCGAACGGCGAACCGGTCGAGATCGCCCCCACTGTTCTGTTTCCCGCGTCCGCCCGGCTCATCGCCCGCCGGCTACCGTCCGGCGAGGTGCTGGTCGTCGGCCGAGACGTCAGCCAGCTCCAGGAAATGCGGGCGATCATCGCCTCGGCGCTGATCTGGAGCGGCGTTGGCATCGCGGCGATCGGACTGGCCTGCGGCGTCGCGCTCAGCATCGCGCCGATCCGGCGGCTGCGCGACCTGGAGGCGGCCTGCCGCGAGATCGCGCACGGCGACCTGACCAGCCGCCTGCCCGTCAGCCGCCGCAATGACGAACTCGACGTGTTCGCCGCGACGGTCAACCAGATGGTCGGCGAAGTGGAGCGCCTGATCGCCGAGGTGAAGGGCGCGACCGACACAATCGCCCACGATCTGCGCACGCCGCTGACCCGCGCCCGCGCCCAGCTGCATCGGCTGGCGCAGGCGCCTGGCGCGCCCGCGCAGGAGTTGGCGCACGTCACTGCGGAGCTGGACGAAGTGCTCAACCGCTTCCGCGCGCTGATGCGAATCAGCGAGCTGGAGGCGCGCGAGCGACGGCGCGGCTTCGCCGCCACCGATCTCGCCAGCGTCATCGAGGACGTCTACGACCTCTACCAGCCGCTGGCCGAGGAGACGGGCGTCGCCATCTCCTGGAGGGGCGAGAAGGGCCTCACCGCCGAGGCGGACGCCAAGCTTCTGGCGGAGGCGGTGAGCAACCTCACCGACAATGCGATCAAGTTCAGCGGCGCGGGCGGGGCGGTGTCCCTCAGCCTGACGTCCGGCCCGGAGGGGCCGCGGATCGTCGTCGCTGACAACGGGCCGGGCATTCCGGCTGCGGAGAAGAGCTCGGTGCTGCAGCGCTTCTATCGCGGCGAGCGCGACAGAATGACGCCAGGCTCTGGGTTGGGCCTGTCGATCGCGCTGGCGATCCTTCGCCTGCACGGCTTCCGCCTGGACCTCGAGGACGCGGAGCCCGGCTTGCGCGCCGTCATCACCTGCCAGGCCCAGTGAAACTTTATTCACTGGTTCCTGCGCGCTCTGACGCTACCTAAGGCGCCGCGTCGCAGCATGAGGCGGCGCTTCCTAGCCGGCGCGCGCCGCCCTACTCCTTGAGCCCCCCAGGGGCGGCGCGCGCTTTTTTCGTTGGGCCGGCCGGCCCACCACCCGTTGGCCTGAGGACTGAATGGCAGCGATCGTTCGGCTCGCGCTGAGGCTACCCTATACACCGTTCGTGCTTGCGATCCTGATCCTGATCTTCGGGACTCTGGCGATCTTCCGCACGCCGACCGACATCTTCCCGGATATCAAGATCCCGGTCATCGCGGTGGTGTGGACCTACAACGAACTGCCGCCGGACGACATGTCCGGCCGCGTGATCTACTACTATGAGCGCCAGCTCTCCTCGACCGTCGACGATATCGAGCATATCGAGAGCGAGTCGCTCGAAGGCGTCGGCGTGGTGAAGGTCTTCTTCCAGCCGGGCGTCGACATCCGCACGGCCACCGCGCAGGTCACCTCGATCTCGCAGACGGTGCTCAAGTACATGCCGGCGAACATGACGCCGCCGCTGATCCTCAACTACAACGCCTCGACGGTGCCGATCCTGCAGCTGGCCCTTTCCAGCAAGCAGATGTCCGAGATGCAGCTGTTCGACGCGGGGCAGAACTTCATCCGGCCGGGCCTCGCCACCGTCCCCGGCACGACGGTTCCCTCGCCGTACGGCGGCCGCGTGCGCCAGATCCAGGTGGACCTCAACCCGCTGGCGGCGCAATCCAAGGGACTGTCCGCCCTCGACGTCGCCAATGCGCTGGCGGCGCAGAACCAGGTCACGCCGTCGGGCACCGCCAAGATCGGTTCCTACGAGTACATCGTGCGGCTGAACAACAGCCCCGAACGGATCCCGACCCTCAACGACCTGCCGATCAAGACCGTCAACGGCGCCACGATCTACATGCGCGACATCGGCCACGTGCGCGACGGCTATCCGCCACAGACGAACGAGGTGCGCGTCGACGGGCGCCGCTCGGTGCTGATGACCATTCTGAAGAGCGGCAGCGCCTCGACGCTCGCCATCATCGACGGGGTCAAGGACGCGCTGCCGAGGCTTGAGGCGGGCCTGCCGCCCTCGCTGCACATCTCGCTGCTCAACGACCAGTCGATCTTCGTGAAGGCGGCGGTGGAGGGCGTGGTGCGGGAGGGCGCGATCGCCGCAGCCCTGACCAGCCTGATGATCCTGTTGTTCCTGGGCAGCTGGCGCTCGACCGTCATCATCGCCACCTCGATCCCGCTGGCGGTGCTCTCTTCGATCGCCGCACTGTCGGCGATCGGCCAGACGCTCAACGTCATGACGCTCGGAGGCCTGGCCCTGGCCGTCGGCATCCTGGTCGATGACGGCACGGTGACCATCGAGAACATCAACTGGCACCTCGAGCAGGGCAAGGACGTGCGCACGGCGATCCTCGACGGCGCCGAGCAGATCGTGACGCCCGCGTTCGTCTCGCTCTGCTGCATCTGCATCGTGTTCGTGCCGATGTTCCAGCTTCAGGGCGTCTCCGGCTTCCTGTTCGTGCCTATGGCCGAGTCGGTCATGTTCGCCATGATCTCCTCCTTCGTCCTGTCGCGGACGCTGGTGCCGGTGATGGCGATGTACCTGTTGAAACCGCATCAGGCGGGCCACGCCGAGTTCGCGCTCGAGGGCCACGGCGCCGGCGTTCCCGCGCCCAGAGCGTCGCGCAACCCGCTTGTCCGCTTCCAGCACGGCTTCGAGCGGCGCTTCTCCCAGATTCGCGACGGCTATCGCGACGTCCTGGCGCTGGCGCTGCGCCGGCGGTGGGTCTTCGTCCCTGGCTTCCTCGCGTTGGTGCTCGGCTCGTTCCTGCTCATTCCACTGCTCGGCTCGAACTTCTTCCCGTCGGTGGACGCGGGCGAGATCACGCTGCACGTGCGCGCGCCGGTCGGCACCCGGATCGAGGACACCGCCGCCCTCTTCGACCATGTCGAGAACGCGATCCGTCAGACCATTCCACCGTCGGAACTGACATCGATCGTCGACAACATCGGCCTCTCGGTCAGCGGCATCAACATCGCCTACTCCAACACTGGCACCATTGGTCCGATGGACGGCGACATCTACGTCACCCTATCCGAGAAGCACCACCCGACCGCGGACTACGTCAAGAAGCTGCGCACGCGCCTGCCGCACCTCTTCCCAGGCGTAAGCTTTGCGTTCCTTCCTGCTGATATCATCAGCCAGATCCTGAACTTCGGGGCGCCGGCGCCGATCGACGTGCAGGTTGCGGGCCCGAACCTGAGAGCGGACGAGACCTATGCGCTGGAGCTGGAGCGCAAGATGATGGCCGTGCCGGGTCTGGCCGATGTCCGCGTGCAGCAGTCGACCCGCTATCCGACGCTGCAGGTCAACGTGAACCGCAGCCAGGCCGACCAGCTTGGCATCACCGAGCAGGACGTCACCGAGAGCCTCGAGACCACCCTGGCCGGCAGCTTCCAGTCGGCGCCAACCTTCTGGCTGGATCCGCGCACCGGGGTGTCCTATCCGATCGTCATTCAGACGCCGCAGCCGGACGTCGACACGCTGGCCAAGCTCCAGGACCTGCCGCTGACCGCGGGCAAGCTGGGCCAGGCGCCCATCCTTGCCGGCCAGGGCACGATCCAGAGCCTCCCGATGACCGCCGGCTCGATCGGCGAGCCGCAGGCCCTGGGTGGCCTGGCGACCATCACCCGCAAGGACTCCGACGCCGAGGTCTCACACT
This sequence comes from Pseudomonadota bacterium, assembly GCA_021816155.1. Lineage (GTDB taxonomy): Bacteria > Pseudomonadota > Alphaproteobacteria > Caulobacterales > Caulobacteraceae > Acaudatibacter. The sequence continues at coordinate 18,617 of JAKAZA010000008.1, forward strand.
ACAACATCCAGCCGTCGTTCGACGTCTACGCCGCAGCCCAAGGTCGCGACCTGGGCTCGCTGGCGGCGGCGGTGAACCACATCCTGGCGACCACCAAGCAGGACCTGCCGAAAGGCGCGGTCGTGACCCTGCGCGGACAGGCGCAGACCATGAACCAGGCCTTCGGCGGCCTCGGCTTCGGCCTCGTGGGAGCGATCGTGCTCATCTACCTGATGATCGTGGTCAACTTCCAAAGCTGGATCGACCCCTTCGTGATCATCACCGCGCTGCCCGCCGCGCTGGCCGGCATCGTATGGATGCTGTTTGCGACAGGGACCACGCTCTCCGTGCCGGCGTTGACAGGCGCCATCATGTGCATGGGCGTGGCGACGGCGAACTCGATCCTGGTCGTGTCCTTCGCTCGCGAACGGCTTGAGCGTACCGGCGATCCCGTCGTCGCCGCTCTCGAGGCAGGCTTCACGCGCTTCCGTCCCGTGCTGATGACGGCGCTGGCCATGATCATCGGCATGGGGCCGATGGCCCTCGCGCTCGGCGAAGGCGGCGAGCAGAACGCCCCTCTCGGTCGAGCCGTGATCGGCGGCCTGATCTTCGCCACTTGCGCCACCCTGCTGTTCGTCCCGGTCGTCTTCTCCATTGTCCATGCCCGCAAAGTCCATGAACCAGCCGCAGAGCCTGAACCCGACTCGTCCCTTGGAACCGCACGCGCATAGCGCCTCGACGCCCGGCGCCGAGGTTATGGATCACCCGCCGATCCGCTGGCTGAAGCCGGCTGCGATCGCCGGTGTGTGCCTGGCCGCGATCGTGGTCGGCGCGGGCATCATGAGCCGCTTGACCGCGAACCATGAGGTGAAGACCTGGACCGCCACCGAGGCGATCCCGAACGTGACGATCACCCACCCGATCGCGCAGACGGGGACGCAGCCCCTGATCCTGCCCGGTCAGGTGGATGCGTTCTACGCCGCGCCGATCCACGCCCGTGTGCCCGGCTACCTGAAAATCTGGTACACGGACATCGGCGCGCAGGTGCACGCTGGCCAGCTGATGGCCGTGATCGACACGCCCGACCTCGATCAGGAGCTGATCCAGGCCAAGGCGGACCTCGCGACGGCCGTGGCCAACGAGCAGCTCGCGCGGACGACCGCCAATCGCTGGAACAACCTGCTGGCTCAGGACGCGGTGTCTCGGCAGGACGCGGACGTGAAGAACGGGGACCTCGCGGCCAAGACCGCGCTGGTCAACGCGGCCAGGGCCCGGGTCGGCCGCCTGGAAGCGCTGGAGGGATTCAAACTCATCACCGCGCCGTTCGACGGCGTGGTGACCGCGAGGACCACCGACATCGGACAGCTGATCACGGTCGGCAACGTCAACGATCCGGGACTCTTCACGGTGTCGGACGTTCACCGTCTTCGCATCTACGTCAGTGTGCCTCAGGCCTACACGTCGCAGATCCATGACGGTCAGACCGTCTCGCTGCAGGTGCCCGAACATCCGGGTCAGTCGTTCCAGGCGACGCTGGTGAGCACTTCCGGCGCCGTCGGGACGCGATCCGGCGCAGTGCTCGCCGAGGCGCAGATCGACAACAACGACAATACGTTGAAACCCGGGGACTATGCCCAGGTGACGTTCAATCTGAGGCAGCCGTCCACCGCGGTGACGCTGCCGGCCAACACGCTGATCTTCCTCCACGACGGGATGAACGTCGCCGTCGTCGGCCCGAATGACCGGGTCACGCTGAAGCACGTGATCATCGCCCAGGACAACGGACCGACAGTGAGCATCGCGACCGGGCTCTCGCCGGACGACCGCGTGATCGAGAATCCGCCCGACTCCGTGGTCAACGGCGAGCTTGTGCGCATCTCCACGCCGAAGCCGGCGCCGGCGCAGGGTGCGGCCGGCTGATGAGGCGGACCCGACGACTGTTCGCCGGCGTCGCGGCGCTCGCCGCGCTGGCCGGCTGCAACCTGGCGCCGGCGTACCATGCGCCGACCACCCCGACCCCGCCGCCCGCGTTCAAGGAGACGGGCCCCTGGACGCAGGCGACGCCCTCGGACAGCATTTCCCGAGCCGCATGGTGGACCGATTACGGCGACGCGACACTCGACCGCCTGGAAGCGCGCATCGAAACATCGAACCCGACGCTGCAGGAAGCGCTGGCGCAGTACGATCAGGCGCGCGACTTCGCCACCGAGGCGGCCGCGGCGCTCTATCCGACGATCGGAACCGGTCTTTCGGTCACCGACAACCGACAGTCCAACCAGCGGCCGATGCGCGGCGGGCACGAGCCCAATCATTTCGGCGCCAACACGCTGGGCGGCGGCCTCGGATGGGACCTGGACCTCTGGGGCAAGATCCGCAACGAGGCGGCGGCAGGGAGGGCTCTGGCGCAGGCTTCAGCAGGCGATCTGGAGTCCATGCGGCTCAGTCTCGAGACCCAGCTCGCCGACGACTACATGCAACTGCGCGGCGAAGACGCCCAGGCCGCGTTGCTGAACGCCACCGTGGACGCCTACCGCAAGGCTCTGGCGCTGACCGTGGCGCGGCATAACGGCGGCGTGTCATCCGGGCTTGACGTCAGCCGGGCGCAAACGCAGCTGGAATCTGCCGAGGCGCAGGCGTCGGACATAGCGGCCAGCCGCGCGCTCTTCGAGCACGCGATCGCCAGCCTCGTGGGCGTTCCGGCCTCCAGCTTCAGCTTGGCGCCCGCCGTGGCGACCTCGGTCCCAGCCAGCCTGTGGCTGGGCTGGGCGCCGGATATCCACATGCCGGAAATCCCGCTCGGTCTGCCCTCGACGCTGCTTGAGCGTCGTCCGGACGTGGCGGCGGCCGAGCGGCGCGCCGCGGCCGCGAACGCACAGATCGGCGTCGCGCGGGCGGCCTTCTACCCGGACGTGACGCTGCAGGCGCTCGCGGGGCTTCAGAGCACCGGTTTCGCCCAATGGCTGTCCGCGCCGGACAGCTACTGGACCCTTGGTCCGGCGATGGCGCTGACCCTCTTCCAGGGCGGCGAGCGCCGAGCGGCCCTGGCGGCCTCGAAAGCCTACTTCCGCGCCGAGAGCGCAGCCTACCGCGCCGTCGTGCTGGGCGCCTTCCAGGACGTCGAGGACAACCTCGCGCTGCTCAACCACCTGACCGACGAGGCCAAGCGGCAAGCCGCCGCGGTCTATGCGGCGCGGCGCACCGAGGCGCTGGCGCTGATCCAGTACAAGGAAGGCGAGACCAACTACCTGGAGGTGGTCGTCGCGCAGACCGCCGATCTCGCCGCCGAGCAGACGGCCCTCGATATCCAGACCCGCCGATTCGAAGCCAGCGTCGGCCTGTTCAACGCCCTCGGCGGCGGCTGGACCCGCGCCGACCTCGACCATCCGCAGATGGCGTCCGCGGCGCGCTGACCGCCGGACAGGTCGGTCAGACCCGCGCCGCGATCCAAGCGGCCACCAGGTCGACCATCGCGTTGCGGTGCGTCTCGGAGTCCTCGAAGTAATGTGCGCCCGGGACCATCTCGAGCGTCTTGTCCGGCGCGGCCAGCGCTGCATGGATCGCCCGCGCGTCGCTTGGGAACACGCCCATGTCGGCCGTGCTCTGCACCACCAGCGACGGCAACGTGATCTTGGCGAGTTGCGGCCCGCCCTGGCATTTCGAGGTCTCGAGGCTCCACATGGAGAGCCATGTGCGGCACGTGTTGGTGCGCCCGATCCCCGGCCGCCTGTTGGCCTCGCGCGGATGGCCGGCGTAGCAGCCCGGCGACGGCCGGTCGGACGGATCGATCGCCGGGTCCATGAACCGCAGGTCGCCCCAGGTGCGGTAGAGCGGGAACAGGATGTCCGGAACGCCGGCGGCGTTCACCCGCGCCAGCTCCGCCCTGGCCCAGTCGGTGATGCGCTGGTTGCGCGCCGTTTGCGCGGCGCGGTATCTGGCGATGAACCCGGCCGAATACGGCGGGCCGTTGTCCGGGTTGAACGGGTCGAGCGTCTCGTCGGTCAGCGTCGGGTCGCGCTCGTCGACGACCGACGCGTCCATCCACGACGTCAGCACCTCGGGTCGCCCCTTGTGGGCGTTGAGCGATACGTAGAGGTCGGCGCCGGGCAGGTTGGCTAGCGCCTCGGCGCCTGCGCCCCTCAGCTCGCCGGCCAACGTCGGCGCCGTCGCCTCGGCCTGGTACGCGCCCATCAGCGAGCCGCCGCCGGAATTCCCGAGGATCACGACGCGCTCCACGCCCGCCTCGCGCAGCCAGCGAACTCCGACGCCGATGTCGATCAGCGCGTGTTCCAGCGTGAACAGGTCCTCGGCGCCGCGGTAGCGAGTGTTCCAGCCGAGGAAGCCGAGCCCGCGCCGCGCGAAATAGGGCGCGCCGTAGTGCTCGGAGAAATCCACGTTGTAGTGGGTGGCGATCAGCGCGGTCGTCGGCCGCCGCCCCTTCGGCGCCCAGTAGATCCCTTGGCACGGGTGACCGCCCGCCTGGATGCGCGGCGCGGTCGGCGAGACCTCCCCGATGAACTCGCGCTCGATGTCCGCCAGCGTCTCCGCTCCGCTCAAACCCCGGCTCCCCTTTGCTGCGGGGCCAATCCTGAGCCCAGCAGTCCCGCGGCGCCAAGAGCCCAGTTGCCGAAGCCTTCCTGTTCAAACTAAGCCAGACCGCTCAACAGCCAGACGGAGCCCGCATGTCCGACGCCATCGACCCCACGCTGCAATCGCTCCTCGGTCAGGTCCGCGTGGTCGACAACGAGGGTGGCAAGGCGGTCGTCGAATACGAGATCGCACCCCAGATGTGCCATTCGGGCGGGGTCGCGCAGGGTGGCTTCGTGTGCGGCTGGATCGACGCGGCCATGGCCATGGCTTCGATCGGGCTGGCGCCCGAGATGACGCCGATGTCGCTGGAGATGAAGGTGAGCTACTTCGCCCCCGCCCGCCCCGGCCGGGTCATCGCAGAGGGCTGGGTCGAGCGCCGCGGCCGCGTCACCTGCTTCGCCGAGGGGCGCCTGCTGGACACGGCGGGCAACGTATTGGCCAAGGGCAGCTCGACGATCCGCCTGATCCCGCGCGACGTGGTCGAGGCGAACGCGCGGAAGGCGCTGGCCTAGGACCGCCCAAGAACGCCGCCGTCGGCGGCGGGGCGGCCAGGACAAGGGGTCGAGGCGGCCGCTGGAGACGCGATCCCAGCCGCCCCGCCAGCGCCCGAACGGTCGTCGAAGTCCCGGCGCGGGACGCGCCGCCTGTCAGCGCGACCCGGACGGCTCGCTCAAGCCCGCCCCGGAAAACCGGCGAACCGCGGCACGCCTTCCGGCATCAGGTGGTACGACTGAGCCTCGGCCGTCCAGATCACGACTTGCGGACCTTCGTAGGCCTTCGGATCGTCGAGCGTGCCGACCTTCACGATCACGATGCTCGGATCGCGCGGCGAACGCGTGGTCAGGTGCGTGCCGCACTCTGCGCAGAACTCACGCGTGACCGGCGCCTCGAGGTCGCCGCGTGCGAACCGCTTCGGCTCGCCCTGCACGTAGCGGAACCCGTCGGCGCCCATGATCATGAACAGGTTCTCCGCACCACCGGCGATGTACTGGCATTCGCGGCAATGGCACTGGCCACGGAACCTCGGCTCGCCCTCCGCTTGGTAGCGCACCGCCCCGCAATAGCATCGACCGGTCAGGGCCATGGCCGTCCTCCTCCGTTTCGAGATGATCGAACCCTAGCCCCGCGCGGGGCGATGGCCTATATGGCGCGTGGCTTATGCTCACTTCTAGCATAAGGGGCCCCGAATGATGCGCGACTTCCGCTGCCTCTACACGCACGAGTTCGTGCGGCTCGCCGCGGCGACGCCGCGGGCGGCGGTGGGCGATCCGGCCGCCAATAGCGCCGCGATCCTCGACCTCGCGCGGCAGGCGGATGCGGCGCGGGCGGCGATCGTCGTCTTCCCCGAGCTCAGCCTTTCGGCGTACGCTATCGACGACCTCCTGCACCAGGACGCGCTTCTGCGTGCGGTCGAGGCGGAGATCGCCGGGCTGGCCGCAGCCTCGCGGGACCTTTTTCCCGCGTTGATTGTCGGCGCCCCGCTCAGGCGCAGGGGCCGGCTCTTCAACACGGCCGTGGTCATCCACCGCGGTGCCGTCGTGGGCGTGGTCCCGAAGTCGTACCTGCCCAACTATCGCGAGTTCTACGAGAAGCGGCACTTCGCGCCGGGCGCCGGCGTCGTTGGCGGGACCATCAAGGTGGCGGGGGCCGAGGTTCCGTTCGGCGTCGACTTGCTGTTCGGCTCGTCGGGCGACATCGACGTGACCTTCCACGTCGAGATCTGCGAGGACATCTGGCTGCCGATCCCGCCGTCGAGCCACGCCGCCCTCGCTGGCGCCGAGCTGCTGCTGAACCTCTCGGCGAGCAACATCACGATCGGCAAGGCCGACACCCGGCGCATGCTCTGCCAGAGCCAGTCGGCGCGTGCGATCGCGGCCTACCTCTACACGGCCGCCGGACCGGGCGAGTCGACCACCGACCTTGCCTGGGACGGGCAGGCCGAGGTGTTCGAGAACGGCGCCGAGCTCGCTCGCTCCGAGCGCTTCGTCGCGCCGGGACTGACTTTCGCCGACGTCGACGTCGGCCGGCTGCGCGCTGAGCGCATGCGGGTCAACAGCTTCGGCGACAACGCAGCGGCCGAGCTTCGCCCCGATCGGCCTTTCCGCACCGTTCCGGTGTCGCTGTCCGCCCCGGCGGAGGCCGTGCGGCTCGCGCGCAAGGTCGAGCGCTTCCCATTCGTGCCCGCCGATCCGGCGCGGCTCGATGAGGACTGCTACGAGGCCTACAACATCCAGATCGAGGGCCTCGCCACGCGGTTGAAAAGCACCGGCGCCACGACGCTGGTCATCGGCGTCTCCGGCGGCCTCGACTCCACCCAGGCGCTCATCGTCTGCGCCCGGGCGCTCGACAAGTTGGAGCGGCCGCGCAGCCAAATCATGGCTTACACCCTGCCAGGCTTCGCCACGTCCGACGCCACGCGCGCCAACGCGATCGGGCTGATGCGGGCGATCGGCGCGACGGCCGGCGAGATCGACATCCGGCCCGCCGCGCGCCAGATGCTGGCCGATATCGGCCACCCCTACGCCGGCGGCGAGCCGGTGTACGACGTCACGTTCGAGAACGTGCAGGCGGGCCTGCGCACGGACTACCTGTTCCGCCTCGCCAACCACCACCAGGGGATCGTCGTCGGCACGGGCGACCTTTCCGAGCTGGCGCTCGGCTGGTGCACGTACGGCGTCGGCGACCAAATGAGCCACTACAACGTCAACGCCTCGGTGCCCAAGACGCTGATCCAGCACCTGATCCGCTTCGTGGCGGCGAGCGGCGACGTGGACGAGGCGACGGCGACCCTGCTCGAGGCCATCCTCGCCACCGAGATCTCACCCGAGCTGGTCCCGGCCGACGCAGGCGGCGCGATCCAGTCGACCGAGGCGATCGTCGGACCCTACGCGCTGCAGGACTTCAATCTCTACTACACAACGCGCTACGGCCTCGCGCCGTCCAAGATTGCATATCTCGCCGAGCATGCCTGGGCCGACGCCGGCGCGGGCGACTGGCCGCGCAACACGCCCGAGGCGACCCGCCGCGCCTATGACCTGCCCGAGATCAAGCGCTGGATGGCCGTCTTCCTAAGGCGGTTCTTCGCGTTCAGCCAGTTCAAGCGCTCGGCCCTGCCCAACGGGCCAAAGATCACCTCCGGCGGTTCGCTCTCGCCCCGTGGCGACTGGCGCGCACCCTCGGACGGGAACGCGACGGCCTGGCTGGCGGAACTGGAACGAAACGTTCCGGACCCTGGCCGCTGACCATCGCGCCGAGCCCCGCGCTCACATGTGGGAGCGCAGCCAGAGCGTGGCGCAGAAGCCGATCACGGCGACCGTGAGCGCGAGAAGCAGGTAGGGCTTCAGGCGCCCCCGCTTTTCCTCCGGCTCCGGCGCCCAGGTGAACGGCATGCGGGACATATTCGAAGATTGGTCGCGTCACCCCTAAGGTCACGTGAATAATCACGCTTAATCCGCGTTTCCCGTGCCTCCGGCCAAGAATTTGGCCTCCTCTATGCTGCTGACATTGCCGCAACCTACCAGGGTTGGGGGAGCAGGAATCAAAGGTCGCCTCGCAAGATCTTCGCGACTACCGTCGCCCGCTCGCTCTCAGCGTAACGAGCCAAAGGTGATCATGACAACGCGTCTGGCCGCAGCTCTGAAAGCGGCCAGCCCCGCTGAGGTGCGGGGTCAAGGCTAGCCGCTGTTGCGCAGGCCCGTGGCGATGCCGTTCATCGTGAGAAGCACGCCCTCGCGGACCTGCGGGTCGTCGCCGCCTTCTCGGTGGCGCGCGATGAGCTCGATCTGCAGGTGGTTGAGCGCCTCGAGATACGGGCGCCGGTAGCGGATGTGGGCGGCGAGTTCCGGCTGGCGGTCGGCGAGCGGCCGGCCGCGGCGGATGGCGGCGACGGCGTCCGACGTGCGCGCGAACTCGGCCTCGATGGCGCTGAACACGGTTCGCCGCAGGCCGGGATCGGCGACGAGCCCGGCATAGCGGCGCGCGACGCTGATATCGGCCTTGGCCATGACCATCTCCATGTTGTCGAGGGCCGCGGCGAAGAACGGCCATGACTCGGCCAGATCGGCGAGAGCGGCGAGGTCTGCCCGCGCGGCGGCCGAGCCGAAGCCGTACCATCCGGGCAGCATGACCCGGGCCTGCGACCACGAGAACACCCAGGGGATCGCGCGCAGGTCATCGATGCGGGTCGAGCGGGTGCGCGAGGCCGGGCGGCTGCCGATGTTGAGGCTCGAGATCTCGCCGATCGGCGTGGCCTCGCGAAAGAACTGGGCGAAGCCGGCGGTCTCGTAGACCAGGGCGCGGTACGCCCGCATCGAAGCGGCCGAAAGCTCCGCCATCGCCGCGGCGCCCGCGGCGTGGTCGTCGGCGCGCGGCGCGCGGCCGAAGCTGGCCAACAGCGTGGCGGCCGCCATGGTCTCCAGGTTCTCGCGGCCGATGGCCGGATCGGCATACTTGTTGGCGACCACCTCGCCCTGCTCGGTGATGCGGATGCGGCCTGCGACGGCGCCGGCTGGTTGGGCCAGGATCGCCTCGAAGCTCGAGCCGCCGCCGCGACCGACCGCACCGCCACGCCCATGGAAGAACTGCACGGCCACGCCCGCCCCCCCGGCGACGTCCTTCAGCTCCCGCTGGGCTTCGTGCAGCGACCAGATCGACGTAAGGTACGACCCGTCCTTGTTGGAGTCCGAGTAGCCGATCATGATCTCCTGCACGCCGCGCGCAGCCACGTGCCCGCGCAATACCGGCGAGGCCAGGAAAGCGCGCATGGTGGCCGGCGCGGCCTCCAGGTCCGCGATCGTCTCGAACAGCGGCGCGACCACGATCGGCGAGCGATCAGGGTCCCCGGGCGCGTAAAGTCCGACCTCCTTCAGAAGCGCGTAGACTTCCAGCAGGTCCGAGACCGAAGTGGTCTTGGAGATGACATAGGTGTCGATCGCCCGCATCCCGTAGCGAGCGCTGACCTCGGCGGCGGCGCGCAGGACCGCGAGCTCGCCGAGCGTCTCGGCGGCGTATTGGCCAAGCGGCGAGGCGAGCGGACGCAGGACGCCGAGCTCGCGCTCGAGCAAGGCGACGCGAGCGGACTCGTCGAGCGCGAGATAGTCGTCGCAGACGCCCGCGACGCGGAGGAGATCCGCGACCACGCGTTCGTGCACGTCGGAATTCTGGCGCAGATCGACCGTCGCCAGGTGGAAGCCGAAACAGTCCACGGCGCGGATCAGGTCGGCCAGGCGTCCGCGCCGGAACGTCTCGCCGTGATGGACGATGAGCGAGGCCTGAATGATCTCCAGGTCGGCCCGCAGCGCCTCGGCCGTGGGGTATGGCGCGCCATCGACCGCCGCCGGCCGAGCCGCCGGCGCGCCGGTCAGCCCCGGCGCCGCGGCCGCGAGCCGGGCGTAGACGCCAGTCAACGCGCGCCGGTAGGGCTCGTCGCGCCGCGGCGCCGCCGAGTCGCCCGATCGTTCGGCGAGATCGGCGAGCGCGGGCGTCACCGACACGTGGCCGGTGGACAGCGACAGCTCGGCCCCGAGGGCGTGGATCTCCGCCAGGTAGTGACCGACGATCAACCGCGCCTGGGCGAGGAACGCCAGCCGCAGCGTCTCCGCCGTTACGTTCGGGTTTCCGTCGCGGTCGCCGCCGACCCATGAACCGACGCGCAGGAAGCTCGCGACATCGCCCCCGAGCGCGGCCTCGAGGTCGCCGTAGACCCGCGGCAGCTGCCCGATGAAGGTGCGCTCGAAGAAGGAGACCGCGTTGTCGATCTCGTCGGCGACCCGCAGGCTCGACTGGCGCAGCTGTCGCGTGGCCCAGAGCAGCAGGATCTGCCGCGTCAGCTGGGTCTGGATCTCCGTGCGCCGCTCGGGCGGAGCCCGGTCATGGGCATCGAAGGTCTCGGCGATGCGGCTGACCGCGTCGATCACGCTCTTGCGGCGCACTTCGCTGGGATGCGCCGTGATCACCGGCATGACGAGACATTCGGCCAGCGCCCGGCGGACGGCATCCGGCGTCATCCCCGCCCGGCCCAACCGCTCGACGGCCCCGGTCAGCGAGCGGGCCGACCCGCCTTCTTCGCGCAGACGCCGCCTCGCCTCCTGGTCCTCGGCGATGTTGATCAGCTGCGAGAAGCAGACGAACGAATGGGCGAAGCGCAGCGCGTCGGGCAAAGAGAGGTCGCGCAGCAGCGCGTCGAGGCGAGCGGCGCGCTCGGGCGTGCCCTCGCGGTGATAGGCGACCGAGGCCTGGCGGATCTGCTCGATCGCGCCGAAAACCGCCTCCCCTTCCTCGTCGCGCAGGATGCGGCCGAGGATGTCGCCGAACAGGCGCACGTCGGCGCGCAGCTGCATGGCGGGGGTCGGAGCGTGGGCCATAGCAGCCGGCTTAGAGCCGATGCCGAGGCGAGGGACAAGCGCGGCGCCGGCGCGGAAGCGCCCGCCGCTCAGTCGGCGAGGAACTCCCGCGTCACTTCCAGGAACTCGTCCAGCTTGTCGTGGTGGACCCAGTGGCCGGCGCCCTCGAACTCCGCCACGCGGGCGTTCTTGAAGTAGGCGGCGCGGCCATCCTTGGCGGGATTGGAGGCCCAGCTTTCGGCGCCGTTCACCAGCAGCACCGGACAGCTGACGTTGCCCCAGATCTCACGCAGCTCGTCGTGCGAGAAGTCGGCTGGCGTGAAAGCGCGGACGTAGTTGTCGAACTTCCAGCTGTAGGTTCCGTCCTCGTTCTGCATCGCGCCGTGCACCGTCAGATACCGCGCCTGATCCTCGGTCAGATGCTTGTTCTCGGTCTGCATCCGGTGGAAGGCGTCCTCCAGGGTCGTGTAGCGGCGCGGAATGCGGGCGGCGAGCTTGCGCGTCTCGGCAACCCAGCTGCGCATGCGCTCCACGGCGCCGCGCTGGGCGCGCTCGGCCAACTGCGCCGGCGATGGCCCGAGCCCCTCGATCGCGACCAGCTTGACCAGCGTCTCCGGGAACACGCCGGCGTAGCGCAGCGCGATCGAGCCGCCGAGCGAATGAGCGACGATGCGGAGCGGCGCCAGGCGCTGCTGATGGATCAGCTGGGCCAGATCGTACACGAACGCGTTCATCGAGTAGTCGCCGCTGGTCGACCATGCGGAATCGCCGTGGCCGCGCAGGTCCGGCGCCACGATGTGGTAGTCGCGCCGCAAGTCGGCGGCGACCCAATCCCAGTTGCGGCAGTGGTCGCGGCCGCCGTGCAGCAACAGGAGCGGCGGCGCGCCCGGGTTGCCCCAGTCGACGTAGTTGAGACGCAGGCGCTGGGAGATGAACGACTGTGAGGTGGGGCCGAGGAGAGCTTCAGACATGGTGGACGCCGCACTGTGAAAGGGGCTCCGATACGGGACTTTGCCGCAGTGCGCCATAGGTTGCGCCGCGGCGCGGGAACCAACGGGCGCGGGCCGCGCCGGGCGCCACGCAACGCAACGCAACGCTGGGGTGTTAACCATGCTGTTCGGTTGGGGGCCAGCCTGCTAGAGAATGCGAAGCGGGGGCTGTTCTGGGAGGCTTCGATGAAGGCGCTCTTCTTTGCTGCGGTGGCCCTGGCCGCCATCCCCGCCATCGCCGCCGCCGCCCCGCATGGGGGCTACGCCGGGGCGCACGGCGGCTTCCATCCCACTGGCGGGTATGGGGCGATGGGCGCAGGACCGCGGGGTGTCGGCGGCCGCGGCTTCGGCGGCCAGGGCCAAGGCTTCGGGGGACGCGGCCAGGGCTTTGGAGGCCAAGGCTTCGGCGGGCGCGGCTTCGGGGGACGCGGCTTTGGAGGCCGAGGCTTTGGAGGCCGAGGCTTCGGCGGGCGCGGCTTCGGGGGACGGGGCTTCGGAGGCCGGGGCTACTACGGCGACGGCTACTACGGCGGCTTCGGGCTCTTCTGGCCCGGCTTCTATGGCTACGGCTGGAATGTCGGCTACCCGGGCTACTACGGGTATTACGGCATCCCCGATTACAGCTATGGCTACGACGACAGCGGCTACGACGGCGGCTACGGCTACGACGGCTCTGGTTATGGCTACGACGACAGCGGCTACGACGGCGGCGGCTACGGCTACGATGGCTCTGGTTATGGCTACGGCGGCGGCTACGACGGCGGCTACGTCCCGCCTGCCGACTACGGCTACGACGCCGCTCCCGTAGCCCCGGCGGTCGATCAGGGCTATCCGCAACCGGCCGCCTACGGCTACGTCAGCGCCGACAACTACGACACCAGCGGCTATGGCTACGGCGACTACGCCTACGCGGGCGGCGGCTACTATGACACGATGCCCGCGAGCGTCAGCTACGGCTACAGCAACGACGGCTACACGGGCGGCTACTACGCCGCTGCGCCCGCCGGCGATTGCGGCCGCTGGATGTGGGACTACGGCCAGCAGCGGTGGGTCTGGACCTATTGCGACTGCCCGACCGGCGACTGAGCGCGATCGCGGCGCCGCCCGGCGCCCAGACTTGGCAGCAGGCGCACATGTTCCCGCCTTGTTCTTGCTGCGGGGGCGCGTCTCGGTATTAGATTAGAAGGTCCGGCGGCCTGACAGGGCCGTCGCTCCTTGGCAGCGAGGCCCATGTCCGATCCGAACCGGTTCCTGCGGGTGCGCGGCGCGCGCGAGCACAATCTGAAGGACATCAGCGTCGACATACCGCGCGGCCAGCTCGTCGTGCTGACCGGGCTCTCGGGCTCCGGAAAATCGAGCCTGGCGTTCGACACCATCTACGCCGAGGGCCAGCGTCGGTATGTCGAGAGCCTCTCGGCCTACGCCCGACAATTCCTGGAACTGATGTCGAAGCCCGACGTCGACCTTATCGAAGGGCTCTCGCCCGCGATCTCGATCGAGCAGAAGACCACCAGCCGCAACCCGCGCTCCACCGTCGGCACGGTGACCGAAATCCACGACTACATGCGCCTGCTATGGGCGCGGGTCGGCCTCCCCTACTCGCCCGTCACCGGGCTGCCGATCGAGAGCCAGACGGTCAGCCAGATGGTCGACAAGATCATGGCGCTACCGGAGGGAACGCGGCTGTTCCTGCTCGCGCCGGTGGTGCGCGACCGCAAGGGCGAGTACCGCAAGGAGATCGCCGATTGGCAGCGCTCCGGCTACCAGCGGCTGAAGATCGACGGCGCCTATTATCCCATCGAGGACGCCCCGGCGCTCGAGAAGACCTACAAGCACGACATCGACGTGGTGGTGGACCGCGTCGTCGTCCGCGAAGGTGTCGCGGAGCGGCTGGCCGACAGCCTGGAACAGGCGCTGCGGCTGGCCGACGGAATCGCCGTCGCCGAGTTCGCGGACACGGCGGATGGCGAGGAGCCTCGCCGGCTGCTGTTCTCCGAGAAGTTCGCCTGTCCCGTCTCCGGCTTCACCATCGCCGAGATCGAGCCGCGGCTCTTCTCGTTCAACAACCCTGCCGGCGCCTGCCCAGCCTGCGACGGACTCGGCATGAAGTTGAAGTTCACCGCCGACCTCGTGGTCCCGGACAAGGACAAGAGCCTGCACAAGGGGGCGGTGGCGCCATGGGCCAAAGGGCCCTCCCCCCTCTACACCCAGACCCTGCAAGCGCTCGCCGGCCACTATGGCTTCTCGATGGACGAGCCCTGGTGGAAGCTGCCGGAAAAGGCGCGGCAGGTCGTGCTGAACGGTTCCGGCGCCGAGAAAATCCACTTCGTCTACGACGACAACGCGCGCAAGTATGAGGTCAACAAGACCTTTGAGGGCGTGCTGCCCAACCTCGAACGCCGCTGGCGCGAGACCGACTCCAGCTGGGTGCGCGAGGAACTGGGCCGCTTCCAGGCCGAGACGCCGTGCGAGGTCTGCCGCGGCGCGCGCCTCAAGCCCGAAGCGCTGGCGGTGAAGATCGCGGGCCGGAACATCGCCGAAGTCTCCGGCCTCGCCATCCGGCCGGCGCGCGACTGGTTCGGAGGGCTCGAGGCCGAGCTCAGCGACAAGCAGATGGAGATCGCGCGGCGGATTCTGAAGGAGATCAACGACCGCCTCCGGTTTCTGGTCGACGTCGGCCTCGAGTACCTCAATCTGTCGCGAGCGTCCGGTACGCTGTCGGGGGGCGAGAGCCAGCGCATCCGCCTGGCCAGCCAGATCGGCTCGGGCCTCACGGGCGTCCTCTACGTGCTGGACGAGCCTTCTATCGGCTTGCACCAGCGCGATAATGCGCGGCTGCTCACCTCGCTGAAGGGCCTGCGCGACCTGGGCAACTCCGTGCTGGTGGTCGAGCACGACGAGGAGGCGATCCTCACCGCCGACCACGTCATCGACATGGGGCCAGCGGCGGGCGTTCACGGCGGGCACATCGTCGCGGAAGGCGCGCCGGACGAGATCAGGGCCAACCCGAAGAGTCTGACCGGCCAGTACCTGAACGGCGCGCGCGAGATCGCGGTGCCAGACCAGCGGCGGCGGGTGCGGCCGAACAAGATGCTGAGCGTGGTCGGGGCCACGGGCAACAACCTGAAGAACGTGACCGGCGAGATTCCGGTGGGGACCTTCACCTGCATCACCGGGGTCTCCGGCGGCGGCAAGTCGACCTTCACCATCGAGACGCTCTACAAAGCGGCGGCGCGGCGGCTCAACGGCGCGTCCGATGCGCCGGCGCCGCATGAGCGCATCGACGGACTGCCGTTCTTCGACAAGGTGATCGACATCGACCAGTCGCCGATCGGGCGCACGCCGCGCTCGAACCCGGCGACCTACACCGGCGCCTTCACCGCAATCCGCGACTGGTTCGCCGGGCTGCCGGAGGCCAAGGCGCGCGGCTACGGCCCTGGCCGCTTTTCGTTCAACGTCAAGGGCGGGCGTTGCGAAGCCTGCATGGGCGACGGCCTCATCAAGATCGAGATGCACTTCCTGCCGGACGTCTACGTGACCTGCGATGTCTGCCACGGCCGCCGCTACAACCGCGAGACGCTGGAGGTGCTGTTCCGCGGCAAGTCCATCGCCGACGTGCTCGACATGACGGTCGAGGAAGCCGCCGACATGTTCAAGGCGGTGCCCTCGATCCGCGACAAGATGGAGACGCTGAAGCGCGTCGGCCTCGGCTACGTCAAGGTCGGCCAGCAGGCGACGACGCTCTCCGGCGGCGAGGCGCAGCGGGTGAAGCTCTCCAAGGAGCTCAGCCGCCGCGCGACGGGCCGCACGCTGTACATCCTCGACGAGCCGACCACCGGCCTCCACTTCGAGGACGTGCGCAAGCTCCTCGAGGTGCTGCACGAGCTGGTCGACCAGGGGAACACGGTCGTGGTGATCGAGCACAACCTCGACGTGGTGAAGACAGCCGACTGGCTGCTCGACTTCGGCCCGGAAGGCGGCGACGGCGGCGGCGAGATCATCGCCGTCGGCACGCCGGAGGACGTCGCCGCCAACGAAGCGAGCTGGACGGGCCGCTACCTGAAGGAGTTGCTTGAACGGCAAGCCAAGCGTTCGAAGAAGCCGAAGCAAAAGGTGCTGCAGAGGGCGTGAGCGCGCTCGCCACCGCCCGCCTCCCTGACTAGGCTTGGTGTCCGCCGCGCCATCCCGTCCGGCGCCGTAGCCAGCAGGACGCCATGCCCCTCAATCAGACCGGCCGCCCCATCGACGACGTGATCGCGGACCTGCGGGCCAAGCAGGCGGGCGACGCGCGCTGGCGCGAGGGGCGGACGTTCGGCCTCGTGTTCGACGGCGGCCCGGAGGTGCACGAGGTCGCAGAGCGGGCGGCGCAGCTCTTCCTCCACGAGAACGCTCTCAACACCAAAGCCTTTCCGTCGCTGGGCGAGCTCCAGGCCGAGGTTGTGCGCTGGACCGCCGATCTGTTGCACGGTCCCTCCGGCGCGGCCGGCTTCATGACCAGCGGCGGCACGGAGTCGATCCTCTGCGCGGTGCTCGCGGCCCGCGAGCGCGGCCGCAAGGAACGCGGAATCACCCAGCCTCATATGGTCGTCCCGGAGAGCGCGCACGCGGCCTTTCACAAGGCGGCGCACCTCTTCGGCATCGAGCTGACCAAGACGCCGGTGAAGGCCGACTGGACCGCCGACGTCGAGGCGATGGCGGCGGCGATCACGCCGGACACCGTGCTGCTGGTCGGCTCGGCGCCGCAGTTCCCGCAAGGCGTGGTCGACGACATCCCGGCCATCGCCGCGCTCGCCCAAGCCGCCGGCGCCAACTGCCATGCGGACGCCTGCATGGGCGGGTTCGTGCTGCCATTCGCCGAGATGCTTGGCCGGCCGACGCCGCCGTGGGACTTCCGGGTCGAAGGCGTCAGCTCGATATCCGCCGACGTGCACAAGCTGGGCTACGCGCCGAAGGGCGCCTCGGTCGTGCTCTACCGCGACCGGGACCTCCGAGCCCACCAGACGTTCGTGTTCGATGGCTGGCTGGGCGGGTTCTACGCCTCGCCCAACCTGCAAGGCTCGCGCCCCGGCCTGCCGATGGCGGCGGCGTGGGCGGTGATGAGCCACCTCGGCGTCGATGGCTACTTGCGGCTGACCGACGCCACGCTGCGTTGCGCCGACCGGCTGCGCGCGGCGATCCGCGCCACGCCCGGCCTGCGCGTGCTCGGCGACGACGCCTACCACCTCGTCGCCATGGCGTCGGACCCGGCGGCGGCGCATCCCATCGACGTCTTCGCCCTCGGCGACGCCTTGGCGCGCCGCGGCTGGCTCCATGACCGGCAGGGCCCGCCCGACTCGCTTCACGCCACCGTCTCCGCCGGCAACGCGCGGGTGATGGACCTTTACCTCGCCGAGTTCGAGGACAGCGTCGCCGAGGTCACCGGCCGGCGCGCGGCGGACCGCTCGACAGACTACGCCACGCTGGAGTGACCGACGCTTCCGCTCCGGTTCCCCGGTGCTAGGGTGAAGCCGCAAGGGGAGTACGACCGATGAAGCTCTATGGCGCGCCGAAGCCGGCGCCGAACCCGCGCCGGGTGCGCATCTTCCTGGCCGAGAAGGGGATCGCGCTCGACGAGACGCCGATCGACCTGATGACGCGCGAGCACAAGTCGCCGGAGCACCTGGCGCGCAATTCGCTGGGCCAGGTGCCGACGCTCGTGCTCGACGACGGCACGGCGATCTCCGAGACCGTCGCCATCTGCCGCTACTTCGAGGAGACCCATCCCGAGCCGCCGCTGTTCGGCGCCACGCCAACCGAGAAGGCGCAGGTCGACATGTGGATCCGGCGCGTCGAGTTCCAGCTCATGCAGCCTGTCGGGATGTTCTGGCGACACGCCCATCCGCGCACGGCCGCGCTGATCCGTCAGTACAAGGACTTCGGCGAATCGAACCGCGCCACCTACGCGAACGCCCAGCGCTGGCTCGACCGCGAGATGGCCGACGGGCGCCCCTTCATCGCCGGCGAGCGCCTCACCATGGCGGACATCTGCGCGCTCTCCACGGTCGATTTCGCCCATTGGATAGGGCTCGACCTGGAGGCCGACGCGCCCCGCCTGTCGGCGTGGCACGAGCGGATGAAGGCTCGGCCGAGCGCGGAAGCCTGACCGACCGGCGTCGCTCTCGACGCGGCGCCGATCAGGCCGCCTTGCCGAAGCTAAGACCCTCGTAGCGGGCGAGGTGATGGTCGGTGTTGCCGAACTGGGCCTCGATCATCGTCGCGCGCTTGAAGTAGTGGCCGATCGCCATCTCGTCGGTCATGCCCATGCCGCCGTGCAGCTGGATGGCGTTCTGGCCGACGAAGCGGCAGGCGCGTCCTATCTGCACCTTCGCGGCCGACACCGCCTTCGCCCGCTCCGCAGCCGCCTCGACGAGGCGCACGTGCGCCATATAGGTCATCGAGACCGACTGCTCGAAGGCTATGAACATGTCGACCATCCGGTGCTGCAGCACCTGGAACTGGCTGATCGGCTGGCCGAACTGCTTGCGCTGCTTGGTGTAGTCGACCGTGCCCTCGTGCAGCCTGCGCAGCACGCCGCAGGCCTCGGCGCAGACCGCCGCGGTCGCCTCGTCGATCACCGCTTCGATCAGCGGCAGCGCCGCGCCTTCGGGTCCGATCAGAGCCTCGGCCCCGAGCTTCACGTTCTCGAAGCTGACCTCGGCGGCCCGCGCGCCATCGACGGTGGGATACTCGCGCATCGCCACCCCAGGCGCCTTCGCGTCGACGATGAACACCGAGACGCCGCCCTGGTCGCGCCGCGCGCCGCCGGTGCGGGCGGTGACGATCAGGTGGCTCGCCCAGGGCGCGCCCACCACCACCGCCTTCATGCCGTTCAGCACGTAGCCGGCGCCGTCCTTGCGGGCGGTGGTCGCCAGATCATGCCAGCAGTAGCGCCCCTGCGGCTCGGCGTACGCGAACGCGAACGTGGCCTGGCCGGCGACGATCCGGCCCAGCAGATCGCCTGCGGCTGCAGGCTTGGCGCGCTGCAGGAACCCTCCCGCGATCACCACGGTGGCGAGATACGGCTCTACGACGAGCGCCTTTCCCAGTTCCTCCATGATCACGAGCTGCTCGGTCGGTCCGCCGCCGAGCCCGCCGACGTCCTCCGGGAACGTCGCGCCCAGGATGCCGAGATCCTCGGCGAACGCCTTCCACACCTGCGGCCGCCATCCGGCCGCCGACTTGATCGCAGCGCGCCGCTGCTCGAAGGCGTAGTGATCGGACAGGTAGCTGGCGAGGCTGTCGCGCAGCAGCGTCTGCTCTTCGGTGAAGCTGAAGTTCATCTGTCTTTCCTGAAGCGCCAATCCCTTGGGGGCGGCGACATGTTCGGTCGCGTTAGAGCCCCAAGACCATCTTGGCGATGATGTTGCGCTGGATCTCGTTGGAGCCGCCGTAGATCGAGGTCTTGCGGGTGTTGAAGTACTCGCCCGCGGCGCCGCGGGCCTCGACTGGGCCGATCGCGGCGGCGTTGTGAGGCAGGCCCAGCAGGTGCGGGGCGCCGTAGTGTCCGGCAGCCTCCAGCGTCAGCTCGGTCAGCCGCTGCTGGATCTCAGTGCCCTTGATCTTGAGGATCGAGCTCTCAGGGCCCGGCCCTTCGCCGGAGCTCTCGCCGGCCAGGGTGCGCAATTCGGTGAACTCGAGCGCGGTCAGATCGATCTCGAGCTCGGCCAGCTTTCGCCGGAAGAAGGCGTCGTCGATCAGCGCGCCACCCACGTCGCTGGCCTCGGTGGCCGCCATGCCGCGCAACTTCTCGAGCTGGCGCTTGGAAACCGCAACGCCCGCGATCCCGCTGCGCTCGTGCTGCAGCAGCGCCTTGGCGCAGGTCCAGCCCTTGTTCTCCTCGTAGACGCGGTTCTCCACCGGCACCTTCACGTTGTCGAGGAAGACGTCGTTGACCTCGTGGCCGCCCTCCAGCGTGATGATCGGGCGCACGGTGACGCCTGGCGACTTCATGTCGATCAGGAGGAAGCTGATGCCCGCCTGGGGCTTGGCGGTCGGGTCGGTGCGGACGAGGAAGAAGCCCCAGTCGGCGAACTGCGCCATGGTGGTCCAGGTCTTCTGGCCGTTGACCAGGTAATACTCCTTGCCGTCGTCGCCGGTGATCCGCTCCGCACGGGTCTTCAGCGAGGCGAGGTCCGAGCCGGAGCCCGGCTCCGAGTAACCCTGGCACCACCACACGTTGCCAGCGAGGATGTCGGGCAGGAAGCGCTCGCGCTGCTCTTCGCTCCCGAACGTGTAGAGCACCGGCGCCAGCATGTTGAGGCCGAACGGCGGGATCGAGAGCACGTCGGCGCGCGCCTGCTCCTCCGACCAGATGTACTTCTGCGTCGGCGTCCAGCTCGTGCCCCCGTACTGCACGGGCCACGAAGGCGCGGCCCAGCCCTTGGCCGCCAGCACCTTCTGCCAGCCCAGGATGTCCTCCTTGCTGAACGCCTCTCCGCGCTCGCTCTTTTCGCGCAGGTGCGCCGGATAGGCCTCGGCCAAGAACCGCCGCACCTCCGCCTGGAACTTCAGGTCCTCGGGCGAGAAGTCGAGATCCATGCAAATCCTCCGTCGGCCGCCGCTACCGGCAGGCCCGTCCGTCTTCAACGGCGACGTACATATGAGAAGACGCGCCCGCGGTCGAGGCGCGCGGCAAGGGGTTTTCGGGCGGCGGCGCACGGAGGATGTTGGGGAGGCGCGCCGCCGCCCCGCCCGCTTCAGCGGATCGAACTGGAGGCGCCGCACGAGGCCGACGCCGCTTCGGTGGCGACAAGCGCATGGCGCAGGCCGTCGCGCTCGGCGGTGAGGTGCGCGACCTCGTCCGGGCCGGCGTGATCGGCGCGCTCAGCTTGCGCGATGTGAGCATGCCGAGACAGTGGTTGGCGGCGAGGAACTGGGCGTCGCTGAGCGGGCGCCGCGACGGCGCCGGCCCCGGATACGACGACGCTCGCGGCCGCGAGGAACGCGGAGACAGGACGCATGTGGCTTCTCCCGTGCTGCCACGCCACTGAATGCTGCGCGGATCAGCGGAACGCCAGTTAAATTGAGTACAGGTTATTCAATTGACTCAATGTCATTTTCCGACCCAAGCAAATCGGAAGCAGACAACAAGCGGGCGCCCGCTCGCCGCCCCACGACGCTTGCGGCGCCGACCAGGAAGGGGCATTTGCGCCGGCGTGGACAAGTCTCCGCCCCCGATCGCCACGCCCTGCGTGAAGGTCTGCGTCGTCGACGGCGAAAGCGGGCTGTGCCTCGGCTGCCAGCGAACGCTGGCCGAGGTGGCCGGCTGGTCGCGCTTCAGCGATGCGGAGCGGGCCGAGATCATGGCCGCCCTGCCGGCGCGCCGCAGCCGCATCCGCCCGGACAAGCTTGCGCTGTTCCGCTGATCCAAGCAGCGGCCGAATCGTTCACGCGTTGCAAACCGCTCGCCCGCTAGGCTTGCGCGAACGGTCGCCGGAAGCGCGGCCGAAGGGAAGGCCCGGAAAGGCGGCTGGATGGTGCGGTTCATCGTCATCGGCTTGAGCGGCGCGCTGATCGCCGCAGGAGCCGCCGTCGGACTGAACATGTTCAGCGCGGCGCAGGAGGCCGCCTTCGCTTCGCCCCACCCCGCCGCCATGATCGCTTCGGCCGCCTCGACGCCCGCGCCCACGATGGGCTACGGCGAGGCCTCGATCGCCAAGTCGCCCGACGGCCACTTCTGGGCCGACGCCACGGTGAACGGGCGCCCCGTCCATTTCCTCGTCGACACCGGCGCCACCGCCGTCGCGCTGACCGCCGCCGATGCGCGCAATCTCGGCATCGACACCGCCAGCCTGACCTACAGCTACACGGTGCAGACTGCGAACGGCACGGCGCACGCGGCCCCGGTGAAGCTTTCCATGGTCTCCGTCGGTCGCGCCGAGGTGCCCGACGTCGACGCCTTCGTCATCGACGGCGGCCTGGAGACCTCGCTCCTCGGCATGACCTACCTCGGCCGCCTCTCCAAATTCGAAGCCACCCGGAACGCGCTGGTTCTGAAGAGCTAGCGCGCCCGTCTCGCGCCCCTTGCGTTCTGCATCGGCTGGCCGACTATGGCTCAGCTATAGGTGGAGGGACGGATGCGGACGATTCTCGCGATGATCGCGGCTGCGGCGGCCTGGACGGGACTCGCAACCACGGTCGCGGCGTCTCCAGCCGCCGGTTCGCGATCTCCGTCCCTGCAGCTGCCGATCGAGCAGGTCGGACCTACCGTGGCGAGCAACCCGGATTGGGTCAAACGGCCGACCGGCGAGGAGGTGGCGAACTACTATCCGCCCGTCGCATCCGTCGTCGGCGTGAGTGGTCACGTCACCATACAGTGCGCGGTGCAGACAACGGGGTTCCTCGCCAACTGCAGAATCCTCGCAGAAACACCTGCGGGCATGGGGTTTGGCGACGCCGCGTTGGCCATGGCGAAACTGTTCCAGATGAAGCCAATGACGGTCAACGGCCAGCCGGTTGCGGGCGGCGAGGTCGTCATCCCGATAGGGTTCCAGATGCCGCGGCCAGCCGGAGACGACGCGCCGCTGTCGCTGCCAGGCCCGGAGCCGACAGCGCACGCGCTCGTCCTGGCTCACCAGATCTCAGCCGCAACTATCGGCGACGGGTCGACCCTAGCCGCCAACATGCGCGCTTCACTCGGGGCGCGGTTTGCAGACACAGCTCTGACCGAACAGGAGCAAGCAGCATCGACAACTACGTGGCCGCGGCTCGCCGCAACGTCGCCAAATGGATCGACGTGGATGCCCGAATCCTGGCCCGCTTCTACAGCGAGGACCAGCTGACAAAGATGGCGGCGTTTTTCGCCACGCCGGCCGGAAGGGCCTGGGCGAGCCCACCGCAGGGCCTGAGCGCCGCCATGGCGACCGCGAGCCAGCAGTTCTGGACCAGGGTTGAATCGGCGGCCGGGCAAGGCTTTTGCGCTGACTGCGCTGCGCCGGCGCCGACGGGCGCAGCGGGGAACGGTCCCTCGACACCACCGACCAAAGGCGGAACTAAGGGCTGACCCCCATGCGGGCGAAATCGGCAGCGATGCGGGGGTCCTGCGCCTCGGCCGCAGCCATGTCGGCGCGGCCGCGTCGCGCCTCTCCCTGCCGCAGCTCGGCCAAGCCGCGCCCGTACATTGACCAAGTCTGGGTTGGCGCGGCGTCCAGCGCGGCGGTGTAGTCGCGCACGGCGTCGACATAGCGTCCCAGGCGCAGCTCGACGAAGCCCCGGCTGTCCAGGTAGGCCGGCACGCCCGGCGACAGCTTGAGCGCCGTCGTGCAATCAGCCATGGCCGCCTGAAGATCGCGGCCTGTTTTGGCCCGCACCCAGCATCGGTCGTTGTAGAGTTCGGCCGAAGGATTCCGAGCTAGGAGCTTGTCGATGATCGACAGGGCGGCGTCGCGGCGCCCTGCCTCATCGAACGCCCACGCCTCCTCGATGCTCAGGTTCGCGCCCTCGAGCGCGCCCCTTTCCGCCGCGGCGAAGTCCAGCTGCGCCGAGGCGGTCTCGCCGCGCAGCAGGTGGAGCCGCGCACGCGCAACCAGCGCCATGACGTCCTTCGGATTCGCCTTCAGCGCGCGATCGAAATCGCCAAGCGCGAGATCGAACTGGCCGTTGGCGGCATGCGCGACGCCGAGGTTGTAGGCGTATTCCGAGGTCTTCGGATCGAGCTTGGCGGCCTGGGCGAAATCCGAGGCCGCATGAACATAGTCGTGGCGATTGAGAAACATCGCGCCGCGCAGGTCGAAGCCTACAGCGTTCGTCGGCGGCGGCTCAGCGACCGGCGAGCCCTGCTCGGTGAGCGCGGGCAACGGGGCGGAGCGTTCGATCGTCACGTCGACCGACGACAGCTTGCGCAGCGCAGCGGCGTCCGCCTCGGCTTCGGCGGCCGGAAATTCGGGCGCCAGGCTCTGGTCGGTCGCTACCATGGTGACGACGCCGTTCGCCATCCGCGTTCGCCGCTGGTAGCGCACGCTGGCGATCGTGACGTCCACGTCCTGCGCCTCCGCCACGCCGAACCCCGCGCCTTTGTCGGGCAGGGTCAGAACGACGGTCCACTGATTGAAGGTCGGATAGCTGACGCTGAACGGCGCGTTCTGTTCGGGGCCAGGATCACGATTGAATGACGGGTCGAACCCCAAGCTGCTGTCGCCGATCTGATACGATTCGACCGGTCCGTTCTTTACCCAACCCGGTCGGCCTGCCCCATCCATCGTCAGGCGAATCTCGCGGGTGGCGTCGTCGAACGTGAAATCGACGCCCTTAATGTCGACCCAGGGCAGGCTGGTGCGCCAGTAGCTGCGCAGACGCCGATCCGCCTCGTCCTGGCCTGCCGCCGTCAGCGCCATGTGCCACATCACGGCAAGGTCGCCGCGGTAAAGGTGCTCCGCGCGCACCTTGGCAGGCGCCTCGACGCCGGCGGACGCGTTGATCCTGAGCGTGCTCTCGAACGCTGGGCGCGCGAGCGGCGGCGGGACCAGGCGCACCAGACGCGCGCCCGACGATTGGATCGGCAGGCCCCAATGAAAATCTGGCGTCTGGATGTCGTCCAGGGCGCGATCGCCCTGGCGCGTGCCGTCGAGCCAATAGTCCTTGCCGTCGATACGGGCGCGCACCAGGACGTGGTCGAAGGCGAGGGTCGGCAGGCGCTGATCGAGCCCATCGCCATCGGTGGTGTTGACCATCACCGGCTCGGCCTCGATACCCAGCTGGCGCAACAGCGCGACCAGCATCACGCTTTTGCCCTTGCAGTCGCCAAACCGACGCTTCCAGGTGACGTCGGCGTCGGCCGGCGTATAGCCGCCGAGGTTGAGACCGATGAACACGTAGCGCACCTTGTCCTGGACGAGTCGCAGCGCCGCTTCGGCCCTCACCTTCGGGTCGCTCGACGACGCGGCGATCCGCGCGGCCTCCCGCCTCAGCGGCGACGTCGGCGCCAGCGTTTCGGCCTTCGCGTATAGCGGGGCCATCAAGGCGGAGACCGCCGCCCAGTCGCGGAACTGGGTGAACTCCACCTCGTCAAGATCGCTGAAGCGCGCCGGGGCGTCCCGCGGCGGCTGGGGCGACTCGTAGTTCTTCAGGTCGAGCGTGAGATCGGTCCCGGCGGGAGACTGCCGCACCGTGGGCGGCGGCGTTCCTTCGGTGGCGCGCCAGCGGATCGGCTTGCTGCTCGGCCACAGCACGCGCAGCCGCATCCGGTCGGCGACGCCGACGGCGCGGATCGGGATGACCGTTTGCGACAGGCCCCTCATCACCGGGTCCTGGCGCTTCAGCGTGAAGGCGAAGTCGATGATGTCGCCCACCCGCACGCCCTCCGGCTGAATCATGGCCGTGAGGCGACCATCGATCATGGCGAGATCGAGGTTCTGCTCGCGCCGGATCACCGTCACCTTCTTGCCGCCAGCCAGCAGGTCGATCACGCGGGCGCCGCGAATGATCTCGAAGCGATGCAGGATGATCGTCTCGGTCTGCGGATCCCAGGTGGGCGACAGCGCTCCGACGATGGGCAGGGCGCTGGCCGACTCGATACGGAACTCGCTCTCCGAGTAGAATTCATCGCCATCCGGTCCGAAGCGGGCCTGATTGTCGGCCAGCAACACTTTGACGGCGGCGGCGTTGTCGCCAGGCTTCGGCGTGAGGTCCGGCCGCGGGGCCGGTTGAACCCAGGTCGCGGGCGGCGCGTACAGGGGCTCGTCGGCGGCGAACGCCATCCCTGCCCAGAGCGCGCCTGCCAGCGCTATCAACGTCTTGAGCAACGCCCCGCTCCCCCTGCCCACCGCGTGCGCGGTTAGCGCGCCGATCCGCGCGCCCGCAACCTGGGCGAGCGTGATGAGCCCGCGCCTCACGCCCCGGTGCGCTTCTTCGACGGCTTGCCGGACTTGGTTCCGGAGGCGAGTTTCTTGCGCGTCTCCCGCACAGCGATCGCGGGCAACGCGGCGGCGTGCGCCTCGAGGTAGGCGGCGACATCGTCGGGGCGGCGCATGGCCAGCGAACGCAGCAGCCAGGAGACGGCCTTGGTGATAAGGATCGGCCGCTCGGGGGCGAGGCGGCCGATCACCTCGAAGGCGAGCGCGGCGAAGCGCGGGTCGTCGGATGTCCGGGCCGGCGTGCACAGCAGCACCAGCGCGGCGCGGCGGCGGTTCACGTCGGCGTCTCGGCTGAGGCGGTCGATCAGCTCGCTCCAGGCGCTCCACGCGGCCGCCATCTCGGCCGCGGCGAACACGCTGGCGCAGAGCGAGTCGATCTCGGCCCAGCCGGTCAGGCCGTGCAGCCAGCGGTCGACCTCTGCGGGCGTGGCCGCCGCGCGCGCCGATCGGCTGTAGCCGAGCATGACTGCAGCCAGCACCTTCTCCTCGTAGGCCTCGCCGCCGAAAAGCCGGTCGATGACGACGAGCAGCGCCGGCGGATCGGTTTTGCGCCGCCCGGCGAGCCAGACGCGGGCGATGCGGCGCACGTCGGGCAGGGAGACGTTGAAGAACGGATGGCTGCTGCCGGTATAGGAGTCATTGTTCTGGCCGCCGCGGTAGGGCCGTCCGGCGGCGCGCAGCTCGGCGACCAGCGCAGCGTGCTCGGCGACCGGATCCAAGGCTTCGGACATCCCGCAGAGCGTAGGCGCGGCGCGCCGGCCAGGCCAGAAGCTTCCGCTGGGTGACGCTGGACGGGCCGCGGCCGGCGGGCGCTAGATGGCGGGCCAGCCAGCAGCAGCCAGGGAGGACAAGCCATGGCCGACGAGCCGATCCTGCTCACCGACGATCCGGCGCCGCACGTGCGCCGCCTCACCCTCAACCGCCCGGCCAAGCGCAACGCGCTGTCCAACGCCCTGCGCGGCGAGATCTTCAGGGCGCTGGAGGAGGCCGACCGAGACCCCGAGGTGCGCGTCATGATCCTGCGGGGCGCCGGGACCTGCTTTTCCTCCGGCTACGACCTCGCCGGGACAGGTCCCCTACCCTACCATACGGCCGGCGGCCAGGGTCAGTGGGCCAGGCACGTAGTCGAGGGGTGTTTCCGCGTCTGGGACCTGGCCAAGCCGGTGATCGCGCAGGTGCACGGCTGGTGCCTGGCCGGCGGCTCGGAGCTCGCGGTGGCCTGCGACCTCGTCTACGTCGCCGAGGACGCGCAGATCGGCTACCCGCCGGTGCGCTCGATGTCGCCCCCCGACAACCATTACCACGCCTGGCTCATGGGCATGCGGGCGGCCATGGAGCTGATGCTGACCGGCGACTCGATCAGCGGGCTGGAGGCCGTGCGGCTCGGTTTCGCCAATCGTGCGTTCCCGGTCGAGGCGCTTGAGGAGGCCGTGCTGGCGATGGCCACGCGCATCGCCCAGGTCGACCCGGAGCTCGCGCAGCTGAACAAGCGCCTCGTTCACCGCCAGATGGAGGCGATGGGGATGCGGGCGGGACTTCGCGCCGGCACGGACCTGCACTCCCTCGGCTG
Source organism: Pseudomonadota bacterium (assembly GCA_021816155.1). Taxonomy (GTDB): domain Bacteria; phylum Pseudomonadota; class Alphaproteobacteria; order Caulobacterales; family Caulobacteraceae; genus Acaudatibacter. Next base: position 45,972 of record JAKAZA010000008.1, read on the forward strand.
GCATACCCCCGCCTCGCGTGAATACATGGCCAAGCTCCGGCAAGGCGTGACCGCGGCGCTCACTGCGCGCGACGAGGCGTTCGGCGACTACCGGACGGGCGCCAAGACCTGAGCGCGATCAGGCTGGCGGGGCGGCGATCTGCTTCGGATCGTAGAAGAACGTCTCCTCGACGATCCGCTCACCGTCCCAGCGCTGCCACGCCACCTCCTGCAGCGTCCGCGTCTCGCCGCCCGGCGGCGTGAACGCGAAGCGCCACTGGATGGCCACCCGGTCGCCGGCGATCAGCGGCGCGCCGACGATCTCGCAGGCGATACTCTCGAACAGGCTCATGATGCCCTGTTCGTGGCGCACGAGTCCGTCGCGGCCGACGCGCGGCGCGTCCTGGTTTTCCTGCATCGAGGCTCCCGGAACGTAGAAGCGCTCGATCGCGCCGACGTAGTCGCCGCCTACGACGGTGGCGACGAAGCGGTCGACGACGTCCTGACTTGGCATGCGCGTCACTCCTCGCAGGCGCAGGGATTGCCCGCGGCCTTTGGCCTGGGCCATATATATCGACTGGCGGTCGGAAAATGCCGACCATGGGTCGGTAAGTCAAGGCGGGACATGGCGAGGCAAGCGGAGCGCCTGGAGGCCACGCGCGGCGCGATCGTGCGGGCGGCAAGCGACCTCTTCGGCCGCCGGGGCTACGCCGCGACGTCGGTGGACGAGATCGCCGGGGCCGCCGGAGTCGCCAAGGGCGCCGTCTACCACCACTTCGCCAGCAAAGAGCGGCTGTTCGAGACGGTGCTGGAAGCCGTCACAGAAGATCTGGCGCAGGAAGTTGCGCGGAGGGCCATCGGCGCGACGGACGTATGGGACTCCATCGCCGTCGCGACGGAAGTCTACTTCGAGCTCGCTTCCACGGGCCCGACCGCGCAGATCGTGCTGAAGGACGGTCCGGCCGTGCTCGGCTGGCAGCGATGGCGCGAGATCGACTCTGCGCACTTCGGCGCCGCGATGCCGACGGTCCTCGAAGCGGCGATGCGCGACGGTCTGGTCGCGACCCAACCGGTCGAACCGCTGGCCCGGCTGCTGCTGGGGGCCGCGACCGAGGCGGCCGCCGCATGCGCCGTTAGCTCGGATCCGGCCGCAACCGGAAGCGCCCACGCCAGAGCTTTCCGCACGCTGCTCGACGGGCTCAGGCGGCGCTAGGCGCCCGCTGTCGCCCGCCGATTTGGGTGCTACCGGGCGCGCGCAAAGACAGGCTAAATCGCGCTCGGAGGATCAGATGAGCGCGCCGGACGACCAACCTCGCCTGAAGTCATGGTTCGAGCATGGCCTGTTCTTTTCGCGCTGGCTCATGGCGCCGCTCTACGCGGGTCTTGTGCTGGGCCTCATCGGCCTCCTGTGCGTCTTCGTACGCGAGCTGGCCCGCGACCTACCGATCTTCGCCCTGTCCGGAGACCCGGACAAGGCGATCGTGATGGTGCTGTCGCTGATCGACCTTTCACTTGCCGGCAACCTGATGCTGATCGTCATCCTCTCCGGTTACGAGAACTTCGTCTCCCGGCTTCCGGTCGACTCCCATCCCGACCGGCCGCATTGGCTGGCCAGCATCGACTTCTCCGGCCTGAAGATGAAGTTGATCGCCTCGGTGGTGGTGATCTCGGCGGTTGCGCTGCTCAGGACCTTCATGGACCTCGCCGAGCCGGGCGTCGCGCCCGAGCCGGCCCGGCTCGGCTGGATGATCGGCCTGCACGTTGCGTTCCTCGCCACGGGCGTCCTGCTCGCGCTGATGGACTGGCTGGGGCACAAGACGAACGGCTGAGACATCCGCAGCCGGTCAGGCCGCGATGTCCCGCCGGCCGCGCGCCTCGGCCTGCGCGATCGCCTCAACGGCCCGCTCGATCACCTCGACGCCCGCCGCCGGCCTCGCGCCCTCCACCGTCAGGATCCGGCGCCAGGCCCTGGCGCCCGGGCGCCCCTGAAAGAGCCCCAGCATGTGCCGGGTCATAGCCGCAAGACGGATCCCGCGGGCCAGCTGGTCGCGGACGTAAGGCATGTAAGCCGCGACGGCGGCCTCGGGCGTCACGTCGGCCGCCGCGTCGCCGAAGAGTCGCCTATCCGCCAGTCCGAGCAGGCCGGGCGAATGGTAGGCGGCGCGTCCCAGCATGACGCCATCGACATGGGCCAGGTGCGCCTCGACCTCCTCGAGCGTTGCGATCCCGCCGTTGATCACCACCGTCAGGTGCGGCCGTTCGCGCTTCAGGCGCCAGACGAGCGGGTGGTCGAGCGGCGGTATCTCGCGGTTCTCCTTGGGCGACAGGCCCTTCAGCCACGCCTTGCGGGCGTGGATGACGAACGTCGTGACGCCGGCGGCCGCGCAGGCGTCGACGAGCGCGAACAGGGCTTCCTCGGGATCCTGCTCGTCGACGCCGATCCGGCACTTCACGGTGGCGGGAATGGAAACCGCCTCGCCGATGGCCGCCATGCATTCCGCCACCAGCACCGGCTCGGCCATCAGGCAGGCGCCGAAGCGCCCGTTCTGCACCCGGTCTGAGGGACAACCGACATTGAGGTTGACCTCGTCGTAGCCGGCGTCCTCGCCGATCCGGGCCGCCTCAGCGAGACGCCCAGGCTCGGCGCCGCCGAGCTGCAGCGCGACCGGATGTTCGGGCGGATCGAACCCGAGCAGCCGCTCCCGGTCGCCGCGGATCACCGCGTCGGCCGTCACCATCTCGGTGTAGAGCCGCGCACGGCGCGACAGCGTTCGATGGAGCCGCCGGCAGCGCCGGTCCGTCCAGTCCATCATGGGCGCGACGCAGAAGCGGTGCGTGCGCGGCCGGTCTTGCTGTGCTTCCACGTGGACGGCGCTCTCGTTGGGTCACCGCGTCTAGCAGATTATCCCGACGATTGGAGGGCCGGCGGCGGCCCGATCCACGCCGGCCCTCGCCGATCCGGCCTGGGCGCGGCGGCGCAGCGGCGCTAAGAGGCGTCCATGCGCGTACCCGACAAGAACCTCGCCGAGATCTGGGACCAGGGCTTCACCGTGGTCGAAGGTTTCCTGGATCGCGATACGCTGAAGGCGGCGCAGGAGGCGCTGTGGGAGGTCTATCCGCGGCCCGAAGACTACTTCGCCGACCCGGGCAAGCATCCGGACCTAGCCAGGAGCCAGTTCGCCGGCCTGCGCCTGTTCCCGTACGCGCAAGGCGCGCTCAACCGTATGCCCGTCTACCCCGACCTGGTCGATGCGGCGGAGCGCTTCCTGCAGAGCGAGGATATCGAGATCTACAAGGTCGAACTCTGGGCGAAATACGCCGGGGCGATCAACTACGACCAGTTCCATCACCGCGACTACGGCAACCACACGCTGGTGGTGCCGCGGGCCGACAGGGTCCACACGCAGATGACGACCTTCGTGCTGCTCTCGGACGTGACCGAGCTCGATGGCCCGACCAAGCTGGTCCCGCTGCCGCTGACGAAGGACATCCCGCTCTCGAAGCGCGACCTGAAGATGGGGGAGATGTTCGAGTGCGAGGTCGCCGCGACCGCGCCCGCCGGTTCGCTGATGATCTACAAGACCGACGTCTTCCACCGCGGCTCCGACTTCCGCGCGCCGGGGCGCTCGCGCTTCGCCATGCTGATCGACTTCCAGCAGCGCGGCTGGCGCTGGAACGGCAAGATGAGCTGGCCCGACCGCGCCGGCCAGCGGACGATGGGCGACGCGCTCGCCCACATGACGCCCCGCCAGCGCGACCTCTTCGGCTGGCCCCCGCCGGGCAGCGAGTATTGGAACGAACAGACCTTGCGTGACGTCGCGGCGCGCTACCCCAACATCGACATGACGCCCTACCGGGCGCAGGTCAGCTGATCGATCGGGGACGGGAACATGGGCCGCACCACGGCAGAGTGCGTCGCGACGGTGGTCGACCCGAAGGCGCACGCGGACCCCGCTCGGCTCTATGACGCCTTCGCCTGGCTTCGGAAGCACGACCCGATGGCGCGGGCCGAGCTCGAGGGCTTCGATCCGTTCTACGTGGTGACGCGGCACGCCGACATCCTCGAGGTCAGCCGCGACAACGTCCTGTTCCCGTACGGGAGCTACCCCTCGACGCTGGCGCCGCACCAGGCGGTGGAGAACGGCCGGGCCGCCAGGGCCGCCGGCCGGCCGCTGCTCTACACGCTCGTCCAGATGGACGAGCCGGACCACATGAAATACCGCGCGCTGACCCAGGGATGGTTCATGCCGCAGAACCTGCGCCGGCTCGAGGCGAGGGTGCGCGAGATCGCCCGCGAAGCGGTGGCGCGGATGCAGGCGCTCGGCGGCGAATGCGACTTCGTCACCGAGGTGGCCCTGCACTATCCGCTCCGCGTGATCATGGAGATCCTGGGCGTGCCGCGCGAGGACGAGCCGCGCATGCTGCA
>JAKAZA010000118.1 GCA_021816155.1 Pseudomonadota bacterium
TCCCAGACGCTCAGCTTCCGCCGTCCGGTGCGGATCGGCGACGAGGTGACGGCTCGCGTGAAGGTCGCCGCAATCGACGCCGCGCGCGGCCGCGTGACCTTCGAGACCGTTTGCACCGTGGCGGGCAAGACCGTCGTCGATGGCGAGGCGGTCGTCGTCGTGCCAAGGCGGCCAGCTTGATGCCGCTCACGGTGCTGCACAGCTGGGAGAACCTCGCCCCCGCCATGAGAGGCGCGGCAGTGGCGTTCGGCAACTACGACGGGGTCCACATCGGCCATCGCGCCGTGATCGCGGAAGCCGGTCTGGCTGCGCGGCGTCTCGGGGCCCCGCTGGGCGTCGTCAGCCTCGAGCCGCACCCGCTGACCCTGTTCAATCCGGGCGGCCCGCCGTTCCGCCTCACCAACCCGCAACAGCTGGCGCGCGCGGTCGAAGCGGCCGGCGCCGATCGGCTCTACCTGGTGCCGTTCGGCCACGAGACGGCCAACCTCTCCGACCGCGCCTTCGTGGAGGATATCCTGGTGCGCGGCCTCGGGGTGCGGCACGTCGCGGTCGGCTTCGACGTCACCTTCGGCAAGGGCCGCAGCGGCAACCCCGAAACCATGCGCCGCTACGGAGAGGAGTTCGGGTTCACCGTGTCGGTCGCCGAAATGGTGGCCGAAGACGGCTCGAAGATCTCGTCAACGGCCATCCGCGAGCTCCTGCGCGCCGGCGAGCCCGAGCACGCCGCGCGCCTGCTCGGCCGTCCCTTCGCCATCGAGGGGGTGGTGCAGAAAGGCCGCCAGCTGGGCCGCAAGCTCGGCATTCCGACCGCCAACGTTCCGCTCGACGCCTACGTCGTGCCGCGCTTCGGCGTCTACGCCACCCGCACCCGTCTGAAGGACGGCCGCCATCTGCCGGGCGTCGCGAACGTCGGCCAGAACCCCACCACCGGTCTGGTCGACGCCCGGCTCGAGGTCTTCATCTTCGATTTCGACGAGGACATCTACGGCGAGACCATCGAGACGGAGCTGATCGGCTTCATCCGTCCGGAGGAGAAATTCGCCGGCGGCGTCGAGGAGATGCTCGCGGTGATCCGCGGCGACGTGGTGAAGGCGCGGGAGATCCTCGGCCTCTAGGCGCTCAAGCCACGGCGGCGATCGCGTCCCGCCAGGCGCGCGGCAGATGCAGAGCCATGCCCGGCGGGTGCTGGCTGGGCTGATACGCGCTGGCCATCATCGTCTGGGCGATCTTCTGCAGCGGCGGCGCGGTCTCGCTGAACAGCTGGATGAGGCCCACGAACAGCAGGTCGTTGGCCGGATCGACCCAGAACCAGGTGCCGGCCGCGCCGTCCCATTGGTAGGTCCCCTGTCCCACCGGCACGCCGGCCGCCATCGGATCGTAGAACACAGAGCCGTTCCAGCCGTAGCCGTAGCCCGGCCTGATCTGCTGCAGGCCGACGCCGAAGCCGCCGTTGACCAGCGCGTCAGACAGGCGGTTGGTCATCTGCTCCTTCAGTGCGGCCGCGCTGACGATCCGCCGGCCATTGAGCTCGCCGCCGTTCAGCAGCATCTGCGCGAACCGGGCGTAGTCGGCCGCAGTGGAGACGAGGCCGCCGCCGGCGACCGCGACCGCCGGCGGACTCTCGGGGTCGCCGCCGGCCAGGATGTTGCGCGTGGCCTTGAGGCCGGCTTCGGCGGTCTTGCGATAGAGCGTCGCCAGCCGCGGCTTCTTCTGCGGCGGCGTGTGGAACGCCGTGTCGGTCATGCCGAGCGGCTCGAAGATGCGGGTGCGGTAGAAGTCGGGCAGGGTCTGGCCGCTGAGCTTCTCGATGATCGCGCCCTGCACGTCCATCGACAGCGAATAGACCCACTTCGTCCCCGGCTGGTAGGCGAGCGGCAGGCTCGCGACCTTGCGGGCGAACTCGGCGAGGTTCGCCGACTGCCAGACCTTGGCGTCCTGGTAGAGCTTGTCGAGCGGCTCCTGCGGGTTGAAGCCGTACTGCAGGCCGGCCGTGTGGGTCATCAGCTGGCCCATGGTCGGCTTGCTCTGCGCCGCCACGGTCTTCGGCTTGCCGCCGGCGTCGAGGCCGTCGAACACGCGCACGCCGGCGAACTCCGGCAGGTGCTTCTCGATCGGGTCCTCCGGGCGCCACAGCCCCTCGTCCCAGAGGATCGCCATCGCCGCGCCCGTCACCGGCTTGGTCATCGAGAAGATGCGGAAGATGGTGTCCGTCTGCAGCTTCTCGCCCGCCGCGATGTCCTTCATCCCCATGGCGTTCGTGCGGACCACCTTGCCGTGACGCGCCGTCAGCGTCACCGCGCCGGCCAGTTCGCCCTTGTCGATCAGCGACTGGATGAGCGCGTCGATGCGCTCCAGGCCGGCGCTGCTGAGCCCGACGGTTTCGGGGGCGGCTGGGGACAGATCACGGGTCATGGCGCTTCCTGACGATGTCGCGCCACCTTAGGCCAGCGGCCGCGCCGAACGCCACCATCACGCGACGATCGCCCTCGCTGGCCCTCCCGCCGCGTCTCTGCTACAGCCTGCCCATGACCCAGGTTCGGACGGCCCTGCGAATTAACCGCCCGGCGTGACGCCGCCGGACGATCCTCCAGCGCGCGCCGGGAACACCCGCCCTCCGTCAGAACCGTCCTCTGGAGCCGTCATGTCCGACGACGCCGAAACGCCGCTTCGCGATTACCGCGAGACCGTCTTCCTGCCCTCGACGCCCTTCCCGATGCGCGCCGGCCTGCCGCAGGCCGAGCCGAAGATCCTGGAGCGGCTGGGCGACCTCTATCCGCGCATCCGCGCCGCGCGTCAGGCCGCCGGCGCGCCGCTGTACGTGCTGCACGATGGGCCGCCCTACGCCAACGGCGCGATCCACATCGGCCACTCGCTCAACAAGATCCTGAAGGACTTCGTCGTCCGCTCCCGCTTCGCGCTCGGCTACGACGTCGATTACGTTCCGGGCTGGGACTGCCACGGCCTGCCGATCGAATGGAAGATCGAGGAGGAGCTGCGCGCGCAGGGCCGCAAGAAAGGCGACGTGAGCAAGGCGGAGTTCCGCCAGCGCTGCCGCACCTACGCCGCGCACTGGATCGAGCAGCAGGGCCGCGAATTCAAGCGCCTGGGCGTGCTCGGCGACTGGGACCATCGCTATTCGACGATGGATTTCGGGAGTGAGGCGGCCATCGTGGCCGAGTTCCACAAGTTCGTCGCCAGCCACCAGCTCTACCGCGGTGCCAAGCCCGTCATGTGGAGCCCGGTAGAGCGCACGGCGCTGGCCGACGCCGAGGTCGAGTACCACGACCACGTCAGCCCCACGATCTGGGTGAAGTTCCCGGTGACCGAGGGGCCCGACGTCGCTGCGGCCGCCCCCGCGGGGGGCGCGGTGGTGATCTGGACCACCACCCCCTGGACGATGCCGGGCAATCGCGCCATCGCCTACAACCCCGACATCGCCTACGCCGCCTACCGCGTCGAGGCGTTGGAGGAAGGTCTGCCGTTCGCGCCGTGGGCCAAGGTCGGCGAGGTGCTGGTGCTGGCCGAAAAGCTCGCCGAGGACGTGTTCGCCGCCGCCAAGGTGGCGAAGTGGCTGAAGCTCGAACCGGTCGACCCCGCCGGCATGATCTGCGCGCATCCGCTGGCCACGCTCGACGAGGGCTACGGCTTCCCCGTGCCGCTGCTGGCCGGCGACCACGTCACCGACGACGCGGGCACGGGCTTCGTGCACACCGCGCCCGGCCACGGCGCCGAGGACTATCAGGTCTGGCTCGCCCACGGCCACCGCGAGATCCCCGAGACGGTGAACGAGGACGGCGCCTACGAGCCGGACGTGCCGCTGTTCGCCGGGCTGAAGGTGCTGGAGACCGAGGGCAAGAAGGCCGGCAGGTTCGGGCCGGCCAACGAGGAGGTGATCAAGCGCCTGATCGAGGCCGGAACGCTGCTGGCGCGCGGCCGGCTGGAGCACAGCTATCCACACTCGTGGCGCTCCAAGGCGCCGGTGATCTACCGGGCGACGCCGCAGTGGTTCGTGCCGATCGACGAGCCGATCGAGGATGAAGTCCACGGTGGCAGGACGCTGCGCGAGACGGCGCTGGCCGCCATCGACGCCACTGCCTTCCATCCGCCGCAGAGCCGCAACCGCATCCGCGGCATGGTCGAGACGCGCCCCGACTGGCTGATCAGCCGCCAGCGCGCCTGGGGCTCGCCGCTGGCCATGTTCGTCGACAAGACCACCAACGCGCCGCTGCACGACGAAGAGGTGAACGCGCGCATCGTGAACCTGATCGCCGACGAGGGCGCCGACGCCTGGTTCACGCGCCCCCCGCGCGACTTCCTCGGCAACCACGACCCCGACCGCTACGAGAAGGTCGAGGACATCCTCGACGTCTGGTTCGACTCGGGCTCGACTCACGCCTTCACGCTGGAGAACCGCGAGCACACGCGCTGGCCGGCGAACCTCTATCTCGAGGGCGCGGACCAGCACCGCGGCTGGTTCCAGTCCTCGCTGCTCGAATCCTGCGCCACGCGCGGCCGCGCGCCTTACGACGCGGTGATGACCCACGGCTTCACGCTCGACGAGAAGGGCGAGAAGATGTCGAAGTCGCTCGGCAACAGCGTCGAGCCGCAGGACATCATCCGCGACAACGGGGCCGAGATCCTGCGCCTGTGGTCGGCGCTGGTGGACTACGGCGAGGACCAGCGCATCGGCCGCACCATCCTGCAGACCACGATCGACGCCTACCGCAAGCTGCGCAACACGCTCCGCTACCTGCTGGGCGCGCTCGACGGCTGGACGGCCGACGAAGCGGTCGAGCTCGACGACATGCCGCCGCTGGAGCGCTTCGTCCTGCATCGGCTGTGGCGGCTCGACCACGACGTGCGCGCTGCTTACGGCGCGTACGAGTTCGAGCCGGTGGTCCGCGCGCTCGCCGATTTCTGCTCCAACGACCTCTCGGCGCTGTTCTTCGATATCCGCCGCGACGTGCTCTACTGCGATCCGCCTCAGCGCCTGCGCCGGCGCGCCGCCCGCACGGTGATGGACCTCGTCTTCGAGCGGCTCACGATCTGGCTGGCCCCCATCCTCGCATTCACCTGCGAGGAAGCCTGGGCGACGCGCTTCCCGGACGCCGGGCCGAACGCGCTGCGGGTGTTTCCGAAGACGCCGGACGATTGGCGCAACGACGCGGAGGCCGCACGCTGGGAGCAGGTGGAGCGGGTGACGCGCGCCGTCACCGGCGCGCTCGAGGTCGAGCGGCGCGAGAAGCGCATCGGCGCCGCGCTCGAGGCCGCGCCCGTCGTCCACGTGTCGGACCCGGCGCTCTTCGAAGCGTTCCACGGCCTCGATCCGGCCGACGTCTTCCGCACCAGCGCCGCGAAGCTCGAACGCGGAGAGGGCCCGTCCGACGGCTTCCGGCTGGAAGACCTCGCCGGCGTCGTGGTCGAACCGCGCCCGGCGGATGGCGCGAAGTGCGCCCGCTGCTGGCGTGTCCTGCCCGAGGTGAAGGCGCCCGCACTGGTCTGCGAGCGCTGCGAGGAAGCGGTCGGGATCTGGGACGCCGGAGCGGCATGAAGTCGCGCCTCGCCCTGCTCGCCTACGCGCTCGCCGGGATCGTGGTCGTCCTCGACCAGGCCCTGAAATACTGGGTGCTCAACGTGTTCGGCCTGCCCGAGCGGCCGCCGACCGAGGTGATCGGTCCGTTCTGGCTCTCCATGGTGTGGAACAAAGGTGTCAGCTTCGGCGTCCTCAACCTCGAGTCCGACGCGGCGCGCTGGCCGCTCGTCATCTTCGCATGCGGCGTCGCCGGCGCCCTCGTCTGGTGGGCCAGGCGGCTCGACAAGCCCATCCTGGCCGTATCGGTCGGCCTCATCATCGGGGGCGCGCTCGGCAACGCCATCGACCGTATCCGACTCGGGGCCGTCGCCGACTTCCTCGATTTCAGCCGGCTCGACTTTCCGTGGATATTCAACGTCGCCGACAGCGCGATCACCGTGGGCGCTGTGCTGCTCGTCGCCGACCTGCTGCTGCCGGAAGCGCGCAACTGGCTGACCGCCTTGGCCCGCTCGCGCCGATAGGCTATCGAGGCGGCGAGACGGATGGGCCGGGGGGCCCCGCGAGGAAGTGGTTCCATGAAGTTCACCCACGCCGCAGCCGCCATCTTGCTGGTGGGCGCCTGCGGGCTGGCTGGCTGCAAATCGGCCTCGCGTGCGTTCGGCCTCGCCAAGGTGACGCCCGACGAATTCCGCGTGGTGACCAAGGCGCCGCTGACGCTGCCGCCTGACTATTCGCTGCGTCCGCCGGCGCCGGGCGAGCCGCGCCCGCAGGAACTGCAGCCGTCGAGCGCCGCGCGCCAGGCCCTGGAGGGCCAGCGCGAGGCCGAGGTGCGCTCCGATGGCGAACGCCTGTTCGTGGAGAAGGCCGGCGCCGATCACTCCGACCCGCTGATCCGCTATGTGGTCGACGATGAGTTCGGAAACCTCGCCCACAAGGACAAGAGCTTCGCAGACTGGGTGATCTTCTGGCGCCACGGCAAGCCCAATGCGCCGCCGGACACGGGCCTGGGCGACCCCAACGAGGCCACGCCGATCAACCCGAAGGTCGAGGAGAAGCGCCTGAAGGAGCTGATCGGCGACAAGACCGTGGTCATCGCGCGTCGCGGCAGCACCAAGACGAAGCTCCCAGGGCTGTAGCTGCCGTCCGCGCGGACGGCGGAATCGGCTACAATCGCTTTCCGTCATGCCCATCCGCCGCCTTCCGCCAGACCTTGTCAGCCGCATCGCCGCAGGCGAGGTGGTCGAACGGCCGGCCAGCGCGGTGAAAGAGCTGGTCGAGAACGCCATAGACGCTGGCGCCCGGCGGGTGGACGTGCAGGCCGACGGCGGCGGAATCTCCCGCATCCTGGTCTCGGACGACGGCGCGGGGCTGGCGGCGGAGGAGCTGCCGCTGGCGGTGGAGCGCCACGCCACGTCGAAGCTGGCGCCCGACCCCGACGGCGGGCTGGACCTCCTGCGCATCGCCACGCTCGGGTTTCGCGGCGAGGCGCTGCCGTCGATCGGATCGGTGGCGAGGCTCACGCTCGCCGCGCGCAAGGCAGGCGCCGCGGCGAGCGCGATCCTGGTGGACGGCGGCGTGACCGGGCCGGTCTCGCCTTCGGCCTTCGCGGGCCCCCATGGGGCTCGGGTCGAGGTGCGCGACCTCTTTTACGCGACGCCGGCCAGGCTGAAGTTCATGAAGTCCGAGCGCGCCGAAGCGATGGCCATCGCCGAGGAGGTGAAACGCCAGGCGATGGCGCACCCCGAGATTGCGCTCAGCCTCGACATCGACGGACGGCGCAGCCTGCGCCTGCCGGCCGAGGCCCCGGACGAGGCCGGACGGCTGGCGCGTCTCGCCGCGGTGCTGGGCGCCGACTTCGCGGAGAACGCTCTCGCGATCGACCAGACGCGCGACGGCGTGCGGCTCGTCGGCTACGCCGGCGTGCCGACCTTCAATCGCGGCAACGCCCAGCACCAGCACCTGTTCGTCAACGGCCGCCCGGTGCGCGACCGGCTGCTGGCGGGCGCTCTCAGAGCCGCCTACGCAGATTTCCTCGCCCGCGACCGCCATCCGGTGGCCGCGCTCTACCTCGAGCTCGATCCCACCGAGGTGGACGTCAACGTGCATCCGGCGAAGGCCGAGGTGCGGTTCCGCGACCCGGCCCTCGTGCGCGGCCTGCTCGTCGGCGCATTGCGCCATGCGCTCGCCGGCGCCGGTCATCGCGCCTCGACCACCGTCGCGGCCGGCGCGCTGGCCGGGTTCCGCCCCGGTCCATCGCCCGCCGGGCTCTCCGCCTGGGCGTCCGGCGGATGGGAGCGAACGCCCGCGACCCCCGGCACCGGCGTCCTGGCCGGCGTCGCCGAGATGTCAGCCCGCTTCGAGCCCGCGCCCGCCAGCGGCGCCGAGCCGGCCGCGCCGCCGGCCGCGCCCGATCCGGTCGACTTCCCGCTGGGCGCCGCGCGCGCCCAGCTGCACGAGACCTACATCGTCGCCCAGACCCGCGATGGCGTCGTCATCGTCGACCAGCACGCCGCGCACGAACGTCTCGTCTACGAGCGGATCAAGGAGGGCCTGGCGGCGGGCGGCGTGGCGCGCCAGGCGCTCCTGATGCCGCAGGTGGTCGAGCTGGACCCCGCGGAGGCCGAGCGGGTGGCTGCGCGCGCCGACGAGCTGGCCGACCTCGGGCTGGTGCTGGAGCCGTTCGGCGCGGGCGCGGTGCTGGTGCGCGAGACCCCCACCGCGCTGGGAGAAGCGGACGCCGCCAGCCTGGTGCGCGATATCGCCGACGACCTTGCGGAGAACGGCGCCGCGCTGGCGCTGACGGAGCGGCTGGAGCATGTCGCCGCGACGATGGCCTGCCATGGCTCGGTGCGCGCCGGCAGGCGCCTGAGCGCGCCCGAAATGAACGCGCTGCTGCGCCAGATGGAAGCCACGCCGCACTCAGGCCAGTGCAACCATGGCCGCCCGACCTACGTCGAACTCAAGCTGGCCGACATCGAGCGGCTCTTCGGGCGCCGGTAGGATCCGGCCGCAGCGTTCACCCGCCGCCCGGCGTGACGCGATAGAAGCTGACGATCGCCGCACCCCAGGGACGCGCGTCGAGCAGTTCGAAGCCGTCCGGGGTCGGCGCCGGATCATGGCCGCCACGCTCCGCCACCGCGATCGCGTCCGGGCCGAGCCAGCCGCCGTCGGCGAGGCGCGTCAGGGCGGCCTCGGCGAGGCCCTGCCCGTAGGGCGGATCGAGGAAGGCGATGTCGAACGGCGCGCCGTCGGCGTCCGCGCGGACGCCGATCTGCGCGACATCGCGCCGGTCGATGCGGATCAGGTCCTGGACACCCAGCGCGGCGGCGTTCTGCGCGATCGCGGCGCGCGCCGGGGCGCCCTGCTCGACGAAGAGGCAGAAGCCGGCGCCCCGCGACAGCGCTTCGAGCCCCAGCGCCCCCGACCCGGCGAAGAGGTCGATCACCCGAGCGCCATCGAGCGACGCCGCCCAGGGCGCATGCTCGAGCACGTTGAACAGGGCCTGCCGCGTGCGGTCGGCCGTGGGACGGGTCGACTGTCCCTTCGGCGCCACAAGGCCGCGGCCGCGAAACGTCCCGGCAACGATCCGCATGGAAAAGTCCTTAACCTGACGGGCTCTTAGGGTGATGGATGCGGGCTGGCAAACGAGGCGGCGGATGAGTCTCGGGCTTCAGGTGCTGTCGGACTCGCCGTTCCTGGCCACGCTTGGCCCCGGCGAGCGCAGCTTTTGGCGCTTCCTGGCGGCGCTGTTCGGCGGGATCCTCGCATTCGTCGTCATGGCGATCGTCGCATTCGCCGGATCGCTGGTGATCCTGGTGCTGGTCTTCGGCTGGCCGGCGCCTCTCTCGGCGCCGAGCCTGCACGAGTTCGGAAGCCGCCTCTCTTCGCTCGCCACCTCGAGCGGCCACGGGTTCGGCAACGCGATGCAGATCATCGCGCTCGCCCTGCCCTCGAACCTGATCCCGATGTTCGCGTTCATCGGCGTCGCGGCGCTCGCGCACCGGCGGCGCATCCGCGACCTCGCCACGGCCGCACCGCGCTTCCGCTGGCGGATGATGCTGGCCGGACTCGTGATCTCGACGATCGTGATCGGACCGTTCCTCCTGGCCGGCCAGATGATGGACCCCAAGGCCGGGCCGCCGCCCTTGCTGGCGGTCTCGCCCGATCTCGGCGCCCGGCTCGTCTATGCGCTCACCTGCGTAGTGGCCTTCACGCCGGCGGCGATCGGCGAGGAGATCCTGTTCCGCGGCTGGCTGCTGCGCCAGACGGGCGCCCTGATCCGGCAACCGCTCCTGCTGATGGCGATCAACGGGGTATTGTTCTCGGCCGCGCACCTCGACTTCGCCCCCGACGCATTCCTGGAACGCGCGCTTATGGGCGTCGGCTTCACCTACATGACCCTGCGGCTCGGCGGCGTCGAAATGTCGAGCGGCGTCCACGCGGCCAACAACCTCATGATCGTGCTGTTCCTCGAGCCGCTGACGCTGAAGCTGACGCCAAATAGCGGGGTGGGCCTCGGCGATGCGATCGTGGACCTGGGCCTGCTGGCGGCCTACGTGGCCATCGCGGAGCTCATGGCCCGGTGGGCGCCGCTGCGCCGGTGGGCGCGAGCCGACCCGATCCGTCCGTCTGGCGGCGCCGAGGCCGAGCATTTCTCCTGAACGCGAGGCCGCCCGGCCCGCGCAAGCGCCGTGGCCGGTCTCGGGCCCTTGTGTCATCATCCTCCTCGCCTCGCTGTCGGGGGACCGCCCGTGACCGACACAGCTAACCGCCGGCCGATCCGCCAGCGCCAGTCTCCCTGGGCGCGCTGGATGGCGCAGCGCCTGGCCGAGGAGGGCGCGAGCCCCGACCTGATCTCGGTGGCCGGCGCGGCCTGCGCGACGCTCGCCGGCGGGCTGCTGCTGGCCGGCGACGCCGCGCATCCGATCTGGCTGCGGGCGCCGCTCTTGATCGCCGCCGCCGTATTCATCCAGATGCGAATGCTGTTCAACATGCTGGACGGGATGGTCGCGATCGAGCACGGCCGCGCGTCTCCCGCAGGCCCGATCTGGAACGAGCTACCCGATCGCTATTCCGACGTCGTCGTGCTGGTCTGCGCGGGCTACGCGGCCCGCCAAGGCGGCGTCCTGTTCAGCGCGGCGGCAGGCTGGACCTGCGCAATCCTGGCCCTGGCCGCCGCCTACGTGCGCGAACTGGGCTGCGGTCTGGGCCTGCCCGCCGACTTCTCCGGCCCGTTCGCCCAGCAGCAGCGCATGCTCGCGCTCACCGTCGCGGCGGCAGTCAGCGCCGTCGAGCCGCTTTGGGGCTGGGCCGGTCAGACGCTGATGCTCGCGTTGATCGTGGTCGCGGCGGGAACCGCGCACACGACGGCGCGGCGTACGCTGACCCTCGCCCGACGCCTGGCCGAGCGGGCGCGAGAGCAACCCGGACAGGAAGGAAGCCAATGACCCTCGTCACGACAGAGCGCCGCGGCGCGGTCGCCATCATCAGCTACGCGAACCCAGCCTTCGGCACGATGACAGCGGCCGGCGCCAACGAAATGCTGGCCGCAGTGACAGAGGCGTTCGAGGACGCCGCCGTCCGCGTGCTGGTGATCACCGGCGGCCTGCCGGGCGTCTTCATCCGACACTACGACGTCGGCGAACTGTCGGCGGCCAGCGACCGGCTGGAGACCGCGCCGCCGCCGGCGGCCGCGGCGCCGCCCGGCGGGCGCCCGGGCGGCTTCCTCGGTCTGACCGACCTGATCGCATCGGCGGACAAGCCTGTGATCGCCGCGATCAACGGGCTTTGCATGGGCGGAGGATTCGAGCTCTCGCTGGCCTGCGACCTCAGGATCGCCGGGACCGGGGTCGAGGCGATCGGGCTGCCGGAGACGCGCGTCGGCATCTTCCCGGGCGGCGGCGGCACTCAGCGGCTGCCGCGCTTGATCGGCGAGGCCAGGGCGGTCGACGTGATCCTGCGTGGCCTCACCTTCAGCGGGCCCGACGCGGCGAAGCTGGGCATGGTCCACGAATGCGTCGACGACCCGCTCGCCCGCGCCCTCGATATCGCGACGGAGCTCGCCGGACGCGGCGCCGAGGGCCTCGCCTTCGCCAAGCGCCTCACCCGGGCCGCTTTGGACCGCCCCCTGGCCGAGGGCCTCGCCGACGAACGCGCGAGCTTCCAGGCCGTGATGCGGACGGCTTCGGCCCGCGAGGCTTTGCGGGCCGCCCGTGCGCCCGTGCAGATCCAGAAGGTCTGACGCCGCCCGCATCGCCCGCACCCTGGTTCGATGATTTCGGGGATCGTTTCGGGGTGGCCTTCGGCCTGGCCTTTCCGGCCGACCTGGAGGGCCGCGCCCACGCCGCCGGCTTCGCGGCGGCGCTACCCTTCCCGTCCGCCGGCCAGACGATTTCGCGCACCTCGCCGCGGGCCAGGTCGCCGAGTTCGTAGGGCCCGTAGCTCACCCGGACCAGCCGATTGACGGTCAGCCCGAGCGCCTCCAGCACGCGGCGCACCTCCCGGTTCTTGCCCTCGGCGAGGCTGAGCACGATCCAATGGTTGGCGCCGGCGTCCTCATGGCCAGGCTCGAGGTGCGCCTCGATCGGGCCGTAGCGCACGCCCGCCACCGTGATCCCCTCCCTCAGCCTCGCCAGGACCGCCGGGTCGACCACGCCTCTGGCCCGCGCCCGATAGCGCC
>JAKAZA010000009.1 GCA_021816155.1 Pseudomonadota bacterium
GCCGGGCTGGACGAGTAGGAATTCCGTCTCCGAGATGCGCATGGAAAGGTCATGGGGCTGCAGGTGGCGGCGCAGCGTCGCCTGCATGTTCTCGTAGACGACTTCTCGCCGGCCAACCCAGCGCGCGCCCATCCGTTCGCGTACGGCGTCGAGGCTCACGAGGCAGATCCGACCTTCGCCGATGGCGGGCGACGACTGCAGCTTCGAGAGTGCTTGACGCGCGTTGGCGCTGGCGAGCCGAGTCACGACTCCGCCCGCTGGGGAGGCGGTGTCAGGCGGACTGAGGTCGGCGGCGTTTTGCATCGCGAACGTCTCACGGAGCGGCGTCGCTCGTCGCAAGTTCTGATTGTAGGGCGAGAGGACTGACGGAATCTTGACGCGGGATGGCCAAATTGTCGCGCCCCGCCTATGCGGCTCAGTCGTTCAGGGCGACCGCGAGCCCGCGGCGCCCTGCGGACAGCGACGGGGAGGGCAGGATGCCGGCGCCTAGGATCGTGTTCATGCCCGGCGTCGGAGCGGACCCGGAGTTCTGGAAGCCGGTCGGCGACAGGCTGCCGGCCGCCTGGGACAAGGTCTATCTGGGCTGGCCGGGCCTGGGCGACCAGCCATCCGACCCGTCGGTGAGCGGCTGGGACGACCTCCTGCGCCTGACTCTCGAGGCGGTCGGCCCCGGCACGGCCGATCTGGTGGCCCAGTCGATGGGCGGGTTCCTGGCCCTGGCCGCGACGCTGCGTCACCCTCGGCGCGTGCGGCGCCTTGTGCTCACGGCGACGTCCGGCGGCATCGATGTCGGCAGCCTCGGCGCGGCCGAATGGCGCGCGACCCACCGCGCCGCGCGCCCGAACGCGCCGGCATGGATCTACCAGCAGTTGCCAGATCTCGCGCCGCGGATCGGTGACATCCGATCGCCTACGCTGCTTATCTGGGGCGACCAGGATCCGCTAAGCCCAGTGGCGGTTGGCCGGCGTCTCGCCGACCTGCTGCCGTCGGCGGCGCTCAGAATCGTGGTCGGCGGCGACCACGCCCTGGCGCTCGCTCGCGCCGCCGAGATCGCGCCGTGGATCGAGGCGCATCTGGCGTAGCCCGTCGAGAGCGCGTTCGCTAACAAGCGGCGCAAGATCAGTCTGTCGGGGAGCCGCTGATGCAGCGTATCAAGGGATCGAAGCCCGCGAAATCGGGGCTGGCCCAGGCGCAGGCGAGGGGCGAGGCGCAGCCCGGCCTCGGGGCGCCAGAACTCACCTGCTATCCGCAGTGGGACCATCCCCCCGAACTCGTCCCCGGGCGCTCGGAGCGCGCGTGGATGGACCTGACCAGCGAGCGCTACGCCTACCGCTGCATCCCGCTCTCGATGGCCAACGCCAGCGGCTGGGAGATCCGCCTGCCGTTCGTTCTCGAGGCCGGCTGGGACGGCGGCGATGGCACGGAAGCGGTCCGCTTTCGCGCCAACCATCCGCATGCCGGCCAAATGGTCACCTCCCATTTCGGTCATGGCGTGATCACCTTTCACACCGGCTGGCTGTTCCGCACGCCGCCCGGCTGGGCCGTCTGGGCGCGCGGCGCGCCCAATACGGTGAAGGACGGAATCGTGGCGCTCGACGGTCTCGTGGAAACGGACTGGCTGCCATTCCCCTTCACGATGAACTGGCGCTTCAGCCGGCCGGGGCTCGTGCGCTTCGAGGCGGGCGAGCCCTTCTGCTTCATCATGCTGGTCCCGCACGGCTTGCTTGACGAGGTCCAGCCGAGGATCGTCCGTCTCGACGCCGAGCCGAAGCTGAAGGCCGCGCACGATGCCTGGGCCGCCAACCGGGCCGATTTCGCCGAGCGACTCAAGGCGCGCGAGGAGGCTGCGGTCGCCGAGAAATGGCAGCGAACCTACATCCAGGGCCGCGGCGGGTTGGACGAGGACGTGTCGACCTACCATTTGTCGAAGCGGCGGCTGAAGTCGCCGAAGTAGCCTGCAAGCGCGGGCGCCCGGCGCCGACCGGCCAGACGGCCGCGGACAATACGACGCCTGTCCCGCGCGCGCACTCTATGCTCAAGGTCGGTGACAGGCCCCGTGGGGCCAATTAGACCCGGCCCGGGGGGGCAGCGCGGATGAAAGTCGGCGTGTGAGATCAGTCGCAGCCACGGCGCTCGCCCTGCTGGCCCTTCTCGTGGCCGCGCCAGCCCTCGCCGATGCGCCAAAGGCGGTGGTGCTCGGCGACCTCGATCGCACGCTGCGTCAGGAGATCCAGCGAGCGATCGGCGTGGTCAAGGCGCGTCCCGAGAACCGGGTCGACGCGCGGCGACGGGCCCGTGAGGCCGGTGAAGCGGCGATCGCGGTGCTGCGCGCGGAAGGCTACTACGACTACCTGGTCGAACCGGAGGTGGGCGAGGGCGACACGCCCGACGCCTTGGTCAAGATCACGCCCGGGCCGCGCTCGCTGCTCGGGTCGACGAGCGTGGTTTGGGATGGACCCCCGCCGGACGCGGCGACCGCCCAGGCCGCGGTGAAAGCGCTGGACCTCGTCAAAGGCGCGCCGGGCCGCGCCGCCGACGTGATCGCCGCCGAAGGACGCGTGGCTGCGCTGCTGCACGCCCGCGGCTACGCGGACGCGGTCGCGAATCCTCGCCGTGTCGTGGTCGATCATTCCGACCACACCATGCTGCCCACCTTCCACTTCGCCGCCGGGGGCTTGGTCCACCTCGACGGGCTTCGGGTGACGCAGAAGAAGGGTCGCACCCGGCTCGCGTGGATCAAACGGCTGCAGCCCTGGAAGACGGGCGACGTCTACGACCCCAAGAAGATCGCCGAACTCGAGCGCCGGCTTCGAGACGCCGGCGTGTTCGATGCGGTGACCGTCTCGCTCGCGCCGCCGTCCGAAGCGGTCGGCGGGCTGAGACCGGTGCTGGTCAGCGTAGAGGACCGGCGCCCGCACACGCTAGAGCTCGGTGGCGGCTATTCGACCAGTGAGGGCGCCGGCGTCGATGCGAAGTGGCTTTCGTACAACGTCCTTGGTCGCGCCGACACGCTCACGTTGACAGGGCGCCTAGCGCAGATTCAGCAGAAGCTTGACGCCGAACTTGACCTGCCCGACTTCGGCCGCCCCGGCCAGATCCTCAAGACGGGCGCCGATGTTTTTGCCGACAACACCTTCGCGTACGACGACAACGGCGTCGGGGCGCGCGGACTCATCGAGCGCCACTTCACCCCGACGAACTTCATCACATATGGCGGCGCGATCGACGCGGTCGACACGCGCGAGAACATCGCGATCAACCCGAACGGCCTTCCGATCGGACAGAACCTGAAGCTGACGATCTTCAGCCTCATCGGATCGTTCGCACTGGATCGCTCCAACGACCTCCTGAATCCCACCCGCGGCTGGCGCCTCAACGCCGAGGCGGATCCCACCTACGTCACCGGCGATCGCACGCTGCCCTATTTGAAGCTGCAGGCTCAGGCGAGCGGTTACCTGCCGCTGGAAGCGGACGCGGCCACGGTGCTGGCCGCCCGGGTCAAGCTCGGATCGATCGTCGGCGGCTCCATCCCGGACGTTCCGGCAGACCGACGCTTCTTCTCCGGCGGCGGCGGATCGGTGCGCGGCTTCGCCTATCAGGGCGTCGGGCCGCAGCTGCGCAATGGGACCCCGCTCGGCGGCGACTCGCTGTTCGAATCGTCGTTCGAGGTGCGCCAGCACGTCACCGGGCCCTGGGGCGTGGTCGGGTTCGTCGACACGGGCTCCCTGGGCCCGACGTTCGCGCCGGACTTCTCCACTATCAGCGTCGGAGCGGGCGTGGGCCTGCGCTACAATCTCGGCTTCGCTCCGCTGCGCATCGACATCGCTACGCCGGTCACGCGGCACAGCGGCGACCCCTGGGTCCAGTTCTATCTCAGTATCGGACAGAGCTTTTGACCGAGACGCGCGCGCCCGATCTGCAGCCAGCCGCGCCGCTGCGACGGCGCAGCCGGTCACGGCTGCTCGTCGCTGGGGCGGTCCTGCTCATGATGCTGGCCGTGGTCGCGGCCCTGGTGCGGCTGGGCGCGCTGATGCCCGCTGGACGCAGCTTCGCGGAATGGGCCGTCAATGGCCTGGACGTGGGAGGCTATGGCCGACTGCACGTCGAAGGATTGGGCGGAGACATCTGGCGCGACTTCACTATCCGGCGGCTGACGATCGACGACGGACGCGGCGCGTGGCTCGATGCTCGGTCCATTCGCGTACGGTGGAACTGGCCGGCGCTGCTCGCGCGCAGGCTTGATATCGACGACCTCGACGCGGGCCGTCTTACCTTGGTGCGAACGCCGGGGCGCCCAAAGCCGCAAGGTCCAGGAGGGCCCTCACCCCTGTCGGTCCGCGTCGCCAGGATCGGCGTGCGGCTCGAGCTGCTTCCCGCGTTTAGCACCCGCTACGGGCTCTACGACGTCACCGGCGCGGTCGACGTTAGGCGCTCGGGAGGAGCGGCCGGTCATCTGTCGGCATCCAGCGACACCCATCGCGGCGATCACGCCGTCGCCGATTTCGACCTCGGTCGCGACAAGACGGTCCGCCTGGCGCTGCAGGTTGTCGAAGCCGACGGCGGCGCGCTGGCCGGCGCACTCGGCCTGGCGGCCGACCGACCTTTCCTGGTCGACGCGACCGCGAGCGGCACGACCAGCGAGGGTCAGTTCCGGGTGACGAGCCGCAGCGGCGCGCTGACGCCGATCGCGGGCTCCGGCGCGTGGACTCCACGGGGCGGCCGGGCCCAGGGGATGATCGCGCTCGCGGCGACGCGTTACCTCGCCGGCTTCCAGCAGGTGCTGGGCCCGACGCTGCAGTTCCAGGTCGCTGGAGCGCGAGCACCCGACAGCCTGGACGAACTGACATTCTCCGCCAAGTCCGACAACGTCAGCGTGAGCGGCCACGGCGAGGCTGACATCGGCCGCCTGGCGACCGGATTCCGAGGCCTCGCGCTCAATATCGTCATCCGGGATGGCGAACGGGTCCTCGGCTGGCCGGATATGGGCGGCGTGCGCTTCGCCGGCGTGCTGGGCGGCCGCAGCAGCGATTGGCGGCTCGCCGGCCCGGCGCAGATCGAGGCGCCCGCCGCGTTCGGCTACCGGCTCGCGTCGCTCTCCGGGCCCATCGAGATCGACGGGAAGGGGGGAGAGCTCAATCTCAAGGTCACCGCCGAGGGCGTCGGCGGGACGGGCGCGGGCGTCGTCCCTGCGCTGCTCGGCGCTCGGCCACACGCGACGGCGGCGGTGGCGCTGCTGCCAGGAGGCCGCGTGCTGATCCGCCAGCTCGGCGTCACCGGGGACGGCCTGAAGATTGAGGCCGCCGGCCAGCGCACGCTCCTGGGCGGGTTGCAGTTCAAGGGCCAGGCGACGTTCGGCAATCTCGGGCTCGCCCTCGCCGGCGCGCATGGGCTGATGACGGCCAGCTGGACCGCGGCCCAGTCCGGCGCCGGGCCGTGGCGGGTCAACTTCGACGGCGGGGCCAAGGGCCTCGCCACCGGGATCGCGGACCTCGACCGTTTGCTGGGGCCTGCGCCGACGATGCAGGGCGCCGGCGCGCTCGACGCCCACGGATTGCAGATCGCAAGCGCCCGTCTGGCGGGCGCCGCCGGGGCGCTGTCCGCGAGCGGCCTCGTGGGCGGCGACGGCGGCCTCTCGCTGAAGCTGGCGTGGGGCGCCAAAGGTCCGCTGGACGTCGGCCCGCTCGAGATCACCGGCGCAATGGACGGAACCGCCCAGATCGGGGGCACGATCGCCGATCCCCGCGCCGACCTTGCGGCCACGTTCGCCTCGATCGATCTGCCGCAACTGCCGCTCACCAATGGCCGAGCCAGTCTCAGCCTCGCGAAGGGGCCGACGGGGGTGGACGGTGCGTTCTCACTGGCGGCCACCAGCCGGTACGGTCCGGCCAAGGCGTCGACGGCTTTCCACCTTCTGACCGACGGCGTCGCCCTCGATAACCTCGATGTGGAAGCTGGCGGCGCCATGGCGCGCGGCAGCCTGGCGCTGCGCGCGGGCGCGGCGTCCGACGCCGACCTGACGTTCGATGTCGGACCGGGCGCATTCCTGGCGCGTGGCGGGGCGTCGGGCCGGCTCGTCATCGCCGACAACGAGGCGGGGGCGCGCGCCGACGTGACGCTCTCCGCCGCTGGCGCGCTCACCAGGACCGGCGACTTCATCATCCAGAACGGCAGCTTCCGGGCGAAGGGGCCGCTCTCGGCGCTGCCCTACCAGCTGCGGGCGGACGGTTTCACGCCGCACGGCAGCTGGCTCGCGGCGGGCGGGGGGACGATCACGGCGTCCGCGAGCCCGTTCAGCGCCACGTTCCAGGGGCAGGGACGCCTTCGCACCGCCGACTTCCGGACTAGCCGGCCGGCTACGGTGCGCTGGGGCGACGGCCAGCTCCAGTTCACCGCGCAGGGCGAGCTAGGCGGCGGTCAGGCCCGCATCGAGGCGACCGACAGCCAGGGGGCGGTCCGCGCCGACGCCTCGATGACCAACGTCAGTCTCGGCCTCCTGGACCCAGATTTCGTCGGTCGTTTCGACGCCGACGTCAGCCTCGAGGGGCAAGGTTCGCGGCTCGCTGGATCGCTCGAGGCCAAGCTCGCCGGCGCAGGCGTGCGTGGCGCGGCGGGCGAGCCCACCCTCAACGGCGAAGTGAAAGCTGCGCTGAACGCCGATTCGGTGACGGTTGACGCGTCGGTCGGCAACGCCCAGGGCCTGACCAGCAAAGCGCATCTTGTCCTGCCGGCGCACGCGTCGGCGGCGCCGTTCGACATCGCGGTCCTCGGCGATCGTCCGATGCGTGGCCAGTTCTCGGCCGATGGCCAGGTGCGGCCGCTCTGGGATCTCTTGATGGGCGGGGAGCGCAGCCTCGCAGGCCTGGTCCATGCCCGCGCGACCCTCGCCGGCACGCCAAACGACCCGATCGCCGAGGGCGAGGCGGCGATCTCGGGCGGCCAGTTCAGCGACTCGGCCTCGGGTCTCAAGCTGACCGGCGTGACCCTGATCGCCCAGCTCCAGCACGACGCTGTGGATGTCACGCAGTTCGCCGGGCAGGACGGGGCCGGCGGTAGCGTCACAGGATCCGGGGCGCTCAGTCTGGCGCGGGCGGGTGCTTCGGACTTCCGGCTTTCGTTCAAGCACTTCCGTCTGATCGACAACGATACGGCCAGCGCCACGGCGACCGGACAGGCGACGCTGAGTCGCGCCGCGAACGGCTCGATTAAGCTGGCGGGCGCGCTATCCATCGACCGCGCCGACATCGCCGCAATCCCGCCGACGCCCTCAGGCGTGGCGGCCATGGACGTGGTCGAGGTCGGCCGCCAGCCAGGCGAGGGGGGGCATCTCCAGCGCTCCGACGCCAACGCGCCGGCCGTCGCACTCGACGTCACCCTGAAGGCGCCGCGCGGCGTCTTCATCAAGGGGCGCGGACTCGACGTCGAGCTCGCGCTCAATGCGCACGTGACCGGCACGACCGCAGCGCCCGAGCTCACGGGGACGGCGACGGTGACCCGAGGCGACTACGACCTTGCCGGCAAGCGCTTCGTCTTCGACACGCACAGCAACGTGCGCCTCAGCGCCGATCCGAAGCTCATCCGTCTCGACCTCACCGCCACCCGGGAAGACCCCACCCTGACCGCCGTGATCCACATCCAGGGCACCGCCGCCAAACCGAACATCACGCTCTCGTCGACGCCGGTGTTGCCGAACGACGAGGTGCTCTCCCAGGTGCTGTTCGGGGCGTCGACCGCCCAGCTGTCCCCGTTCGACGCGGCTGAGCTCGCTTCGGCGATGACCTCGCTGAGCGGAGGCTCGGGTTTCGACGTGCTGGGCAACCTGCGCAGCTTCGCGCACCTGGACCGCCTGGCGCTTGGCGGGGGGCCTGGAATGGCGGTCAGCGGGGGCAAGTACATCACCGACCGCATCTATCTGGAGGTCGGAGGCGGGCCAGCCGGTCCGCAAGGCTCGGTCGAGTGGCGCGTGCAGAAGAATCTGTCGGTGGTTTCGCGGCTGGCTGGCGGTCCGGGCGGCGACTCGCAGATCGCCGTGCGCTGGCGGAAGGACTACTGAGACCGCCGGCTCAGTGCGTGATCCGGGGGCGCAGGTGGTACTGGCCGTCCTCGAAGCTGTCGAAGATCAGCGATGTCTTCGGGTTCCCGACCGGCTCGCCGGTGGTGTCCGGGACCAGGTTCTGCTCGGAGACATAGGCGACGTAGCCGCCTTCGTCGTTCTCGGCCAGCAGGTGGTAGAAAGGCTGGTCCTTGCGGGGGCGCACCTCGGCGGGGATGGCCTCCCACCACTCCTCCGTGTTGGCGAACACGGGGTCGACGTCGAAGATCACCCCGCGGAAGTCGAACACCCGGTGGCGCACTACTTGGCCGATGCCGAACTTCGCGAGCCGGATCACCGGGCCGGGCGCCGTCTCCGTCTCCGTCGCTCTGCCCACCGAGTCGCTGTGCGCGCCGGGTGTTGCAGGTCCAGGCGCCGAAGCGCCGAGCGCCCACTGCGATGGTGAGTCTCGCGTAATCATGACTGGAATATTACACCCGGGCCCCTGACCAGGAGATGAACGTAAAGCCTTCCGAGGTGAGAACAAGGGTGCGTCTTCCGGTCGCGGATACGCGTTGCTAAGGTGTCACCCGAGGCGGCCCCTCGCCTGACCGGCGCCGGGTCCGACGGCACAGTTTATGGGACGGCAAACGTCATGGCGGAGGCGCTCGCCGCGCTGCCGGGGCCTGTGCGAGGGCCGCGGCGCGGCGCCCGCGGGCCGACGCACTTCGCGGCGTTGGACTTGGGCACCAACAACTGCCGGCTGCTGATCGCCGCGCCGACGGCGCGCGGCTTTCGCATCGTTGACGCCTATTCGCGGATTGTGCGGCTGGGCGAAGGCCTCAGCCAGTCCGGGCGGCTCTCCGAGGCGGCGATGGAGCGAGCGCTGGCGGCGCTGCGCGTCTGCGCCGATAAGGTGCGCCGCTACGAGCCGGTGCGGTTGCGGGCGATCGCGACGCAGGCGTGCCGCTCGGCCGAGAACGGGCTGGAGTTCCTCGCCCGTGTCGAGGAACGCACGGGGATCGCGCTCAACATCATCACGCCCCGCGAGGAGGCCCAGCTTTCTGTCGCAGGCTGCTTCAACCTAATCGACTCCGGCGCCGAAGCGGCGCTCGTGCTCGATGTCGGCGGCGGCTCGACCGAGCTAGCCTGGCTCGACCTGCGCGGGCGCCGGGGCGACGGGCCGCCGCCGATCGCGGCCTGGCTCTCTGTGCCGATCGGGGTGGTGACGCTTGCCGAACGCTTCCCCGAGGCCGAGGGGCCGCGCGATGCGTGGTTCCGCGACATGGTCGAAGCCGTGAGGTCGCCCGTCGCGGCGTTCGCAGCGGCGGAGCCGCTGCGCGAGCTTTTCACCGCTGGCCGTTCGCACCTGATCGGCACCTCGGGCGCGATCACGAGCCTTGCCGGTCTGCACCTCGAGCTGCCGCGCTATGATCGCTCCAAGGTCGACGGCCTGTGGATGTCCCGCGCCGAGTGCGAGGCGGTGCGCCGCCGCCTGGCCGCCCTCGACGCCCGCGAGCGGGCCGCCCAGCCCTGCATCGGGCCTGACCGCGCCGACTTGGTGCTGGCCGGGGCGGCCATCCTCGAGGCGGTCCAGGAGGTCTGGCCGTGCGAACGGGTGCGCGTGGCCGATCGGGGCCTGCGCGAGGGCGTGCTGATGTCGCTCATGAGCGATCGCCGCCGTCGCGGACGGCGCCGGCGGCGACGCTGAGCGCTCGGGTGGCGGATCCGCCCCGCAAGCGCATGGTGCGCCCGCCCGGCGGCGGCGGCGTCCGCGCGCCTGCCCAACGGCTGAAGACCGCCAAGGCGCGCACCGCCTCGTCGCAGGCGTGGCTCGAACGCCAGCTGAACGACCCCTTTGTCGCCGAGGCCAAGGCGCGCGGCTACCGATCGCGCGCCGCGTTCAAGCTGGCCGAGATCGACGACCGCCTGCGCCTGATCCGCCGCGGCGCGCGGGTGATCGATCTGGGCTGCGCGCCAGGCGGCTGGCTCCAGGTTCTGTTGGAACGCGGCGCCGGGGCCGTCGTGGGCGTCGACCTGTTGCCGGTCGACCCGCTGCCGCCGGCGAAGGTGCTGCAAGCCGACTTCACCGATCCGGAAGTGGGCGACCGGCTGGTGGCGATGCTGGGCGGCGCGCCCGATCTCGTGCTGTCCGACATGGCTCCCAACACCACCGGCCACCGGCAGACCGACCACCTGCGCATCATCGCCCTGATCGAGTCTGCGGCCGAGTTCGCCGAGCAGGTCCTCAAGCCGGGCGGCGCGTTCGTGGCGAAGGCGTTCCAGGGCGGCGAGACGGCCGAGGTGATCGCCGAGCTGAAGCGCGCGTTCGTCGACGTGCGGACGCTCAAGCCGAAGGCGAGCCGGGCGGAAAGCTCGGAGGTGTACCTGACGGCGCTCGGATTCCGCGGCCGCTGACCGTCAGCCGGCGGGCGGATAGGCGTGCGATCCGCCCCACGGGTCCTCGACGCTGACGCAGGCGTCCAACTCGCCCGTCAGATAGCCCGGTCCGACCGGAACCTTGCCATGCCCGCCCGGCAGGTCGAGCACATAGGTTGGCTGGCAGAGGCCCGAAACGCGCCCGCGCAGGCGCCGCATCAGCGCCTGGCCCCTGGCCAGATCCACGCGGAAGTGGCTCGTTCCGGGCGCCAGGTCGCCGTGGTGCAGATAGTATGGCTTGATCCGGGTCTCGACGAAGGCGCGCATCAGCGCGACCAGCGTCTCGGCGTCGTCGTTCACGCCGGCCAGGAGCACGGTCTGGCTCACCATCGGCATGCCGGCGTCGACGATCCTGGCGCAAGCCGCGCGCGCGGCGGGCGTCAGTTCGCGGGGATGGTTCGCGTGGAGCGCGACGTAGGTCGTCTGCGTGGGGCTCTTCATGGCGGCGACCATGGCGGCGGTTATCCGCGGGGGGTCGGCGACCGGGACGCGGGTGTGAAAGCGCACGATTTTCACGTGCCGTATGGCGGCCAGGCGCCCCATCAAGTCTGCGAGGCGGCGGGCGGACAGCATCAGCGGATCCCCGCCGGTGAGGATCACCTCCCAGATCGCCGGCGTTGCCGCGATGTACGCAAGGGCGGCGTCGAGCTCCTGGGCCACCAGCGGCGCGCCCTTGCCCGGGCCAACCCGCTCGCGGCGAAAGCAGAAGCGGCAGTAGACGGCGCAGGTGTGCGTCACCTTCAGGAGCGCGCGGTCCGGATAGCGGTGAACGACGCCCGGCGCCGGGCTCATTGCGTCGTCGCCGATCGGGTCGGCCGATTCGCCCGGCGCCGGGGTCAGTTCCTGAACGCTCGGCATGAACTGGCGCGCGATCGGGTCGGCCGGATCCGACTGATCGATGAGCGCGGTCAGCGCGGGCGTCAGGGCCACGGCGTACCGCTTCGCCACCGGCTCGAGCACGGCGACCCCTCCGGCTTCCAGGAGGCCGGCGTCGGCGAGGGCTTGCGGCGAGCGGAGCGTGGTCATGGGCCGTCCGGAAGCGGTGTCCATAGCACGTCGTCGATTTTTGTCGCTCCGGTGGCCAGCATCACCAGACGGTCGAAGCCGAGCGCCGCGCCGCTGGCGGCCGGCATGTCGGGCAGCGCGGTCAGGAAGTCCTCGTCGATCGGATAGCGCTCGCCGTAGATGCGCGCCTTCTCGTCCATGTCGGCCTCGAAACGGCGCCGCTGCTCGGCCGCATCGGTCAACTCGGCGAAGCAGTTCGCCAGCTCCACGCCGCAGACATAGACCTCGAACCGTTCGGCGACGCGCGGATCGCCCGGCTTGGCGCGCGCCAGCGCGGCCTCGGGCAGAGGATACTCGCAGAGGATCGTCGGACGCCCGATGCCAAGCGCCGGTTCGACCTTCGCCGCGATGACGCGGCTGAAGATGTCCGACCAGGTGTCGTCGTCGGCGACCCGCAGGCCGGCCGTGCACGCCGCACCGTCGAGCGCGGCCCGGTCGGGTTCGCCGCCGGGCAGGGTCGCCATCAGGTCGATGCCCGCGAACCGCTCGAACGCCTCCGCCACGGTGATCCGCTCGGGCGCGGCCAGCGGGTCGCACGCACGGCCCCGAAAACCGAACCGCCGCGTCCCCGCGGTCTCAGCGGCCAACGCGATCAGCGCCGCGCAGTCCTCCATGAGCCGCTCGTACGGCTCGCCGGCCCGATACCACTCCAGCAGAGTGAATTCGGGGTGGTGCAGCGGTCCCCGCTCGCGGCCCCGCCAAACGCGCGCCAGCTCGAAGATGCGCCGCTCGCCCGCCGACAGCAGTTTCTTGGCCGCGAACTCCGGCGAAGTCCGCAGATAGAAGGGACGCCGTTCGCCCGCAGGCGACACCCAGTCCGTGGCGAAGGCGTGCAGGTGCGTTTCGTTGCCGGGCGAGATCTGCAGGGCGGCGGTTTCCACCTCGGTGAAGGCGCGCGCCTCGAACCAGGCCCGGACGGCGCTCGTGATCCGTCCGCGCGCGATCAGGCGGGGCCGACGGTCGCGGTGGGTGTCGGCGCGCTGCCAGGCGGGTGGGGGAAGGGGCACGCAGCGGCCTTAGCACGGCTTTGGCGCCCGATCGCGCTGGTGATTGCGGGCCGATTGAGCTAGTTGCCGCGGCAAACTTGGGCGATCGGCCCCGGAACCGAGGAGTTTTCGTGAAGGTAGCGGCCAGCTCGCTTCGCAAAGGCAGCGTCGTCGATCTAGACGGCAAGCTGTACGTCGTGCTCACGGCGCAGAACATCCACCCGGGCAAGGGCACGCCGGTGACCCAGCTCGACATGCGGCGCATATCCGACGGCGTGAAGGTGTCGGAGCGCTACCGCACCACGGAGCAGGTGGAGCGCGCCTTCGTCGACGAGCGCGAATATTCGTTCCTCTACCAGGACGGCGAGGGCTACCACTTCATGGAGCCCAACACCTACGATCAGGTCGCCGTGCCGGCCGAGATCATCGGCGAGGCCGACAAGTACCTGCAGGACGGCATGCTGGTGCACATCTCGACGCATGAGGGCGTGCCGATCGCCATCGAGTTGCCGGCGCGCGTGACGCTGGAGATCGTCGAGACCGAGCCGGTGGTGAAGGGCCAGACCGCATCCGGCTCATACAAGCCCGCGGTGCTGAACAACGGCGTGCGGATCATGATCCCAACCTACATCACGACGGGCACCAAGGTGGTCGTCCACACCGAGACCGGCGAATACATGGAGCGGGCGAAGGAATAGGGGCTGGCGGTGACGCAACCGGGTGAAGAGGCAGCGCTCGACCTCACGGGCGACTGGGTGGGCAGTTTCAACTATCCGCGCACCCTCCCGCCGGTGGTCTTCCGCGCGACGCTCGACGACGATGGCGGTTGTCTCGTCGGCGCGACCGTTGAGCCGGGGCGGGCGACTAGGGGGGGCGCGGGCCTGATGCTGACCGCGACGCTGCAGGGACGCCGCGACGGGCGGGCCGTGCGGTTCCTGAAGACCTACGACGCCGTGACGCGGAACCTAGACGCCGTCCGCTACGAGGGCCAACTCAGCCCGGACGGGTCGGAGATCGACGGACGCTGGACCATCGTCGGCGCGTGGTCCGGCGAATTCGTGATGGTGCGCAGGGGATTTCCTTACGCAGCGACCGCACGCAGAGCCGCCGACAAGATCGGCGCGCGGTAGGCGGCGTGCCGGCCTGTTACACCGATCGTCTGAGCGTTCGCCCTGGCGAGCGCTTCGCGCTCCACGCCAGCGGCGCGTCCGGCCCCTGCGCCCTGGAGGTGACCCGTGTCGGCGCCGGCCGACAGGTGGTGCTGCTGCGCGAGGGGCTGGCGGTCGGCGACCACCCGACGCCCGAGCACGCCGATCGCGACGGCTGCGGCTGGCCCGTCGCGCTCGAGATCGAGGTGGGGGCGGACTGGGCCAGCGGTTACTACGACATCCGGCTGGCCGACCGGGGCGGCGAAGCGGCGCACCACTTCGTCGTCGTGAAGCCGCCGAGGGCCGAACGGCGCGCCCGCGCAGCGTTCGTGCTCGCAACCAACACCTACCACGCCTACAACCACTGGGGCGGCGCCAACGCCTATTGCGACGTCGACGCGCTGATGAGCCGCCGCGCCGATCTGCCGACCGCGATGCGGGGCGCGATCGGGGTCCTCTCGACGCGCCGGCCGTTCCCCCAGATGCTGATCGCGCCCCCGGCGGACGTCCCGCGGCTGGTGAACCTGCGCGAGCGCGGCTTCGAGGAGCGGCCTTTCGCCGGCGACCGCGCCTGGCCGCGCCGCCGGGAGCTGTCGCCCTACGACTCGTCGGCGGGCTTCCTGAACAAATGGGAGCACAAGTTCGCCGCCTGGGCCGAGGAGGAAGGCCTGGCGCTCGACTACTTCACCGACGAGGATCTCGATCGGGAGCCCGGCGTTCTGGACGGCTACACCTGCGTCATCCTCGTCGGACACAGCGAGTACTGGACCGCCGGTCAGCGCGACCAGATCGAGCGGTTCGTCGACGGTGGCGGGCGCCTGGCGGTCTTTTCGGGCAACACGTGCTTCTGGAAGGTGCGCTTCGAGGACGAGGGCGCGCGCTTCATCTGCCACAAGTGGCAAGGGTTCTCGGCCGATCCGGTGGCGGCGCGCCGCCCGCAGGAGGCGACGCACCTCTGGTCGCACCGCGCCTTCGACCGTCCCGAAGCGTCGATCACCGGGCTGAGCTTCCTGTTCGGCGGCTATCACCGGCTGGGCCTGTGCGTAGCCCGCGGCGCCGGCGGCTTCACAGTCTACGACGAGCATCACTGGTCGCTCGACGGCGCCGATCTCTTCTACGGCGACGTGATCGGGGCCGGGCTGCCGCTGATCGGCTACGAGAACGACGGCTGCCGCTTCACCTTCGCCGACGATGGACGTCTCGCGCCCGTCGCGGAGCTGGGCGTGCCAGAGAACCTCGAGATCATCGCCGTGGCGCCAGCCGCGTTCGGCGAGGAGGAGGGCCGAGGCTACGCGCCGATCATTCCACCCGAGAATCTGGATGTCATCCTCCGCGAGGTGTTCGCCGATGAGGGCCCCGCCGCGCGCCGGCGGCTGCTGCACGGCCACGCGGTGATGGCCGCCTTCCGCAGGGGCGCTGGCGAGGTCTTCAACGCCGGTACGACCGAGTGGGCGCACGGGCTGGCGGCCGCGGATCCGTTCGTGACGCGGATAACGCGCAACGTTCTCCGGCGCTTCGGCGCCTACTGATGCGACTGCGTTTTCAGGCCGGCGCTGCTCCCGCCTGACGCGGGTGTCACGCCGAAGGCGGCGAACTGGGCGGCGATGCTCCCGTCCATGTCGTCCGCGGCGGCCACGTCGTACCGTCCGGCGCTGCGGTCGCCCGCGCAGATCTCGGCGACGCCGAGCATGAAGCGCGAAGACGCCAGCTTGGGATTGCGCCGGAGCGCAGCGTCGTATCCCGCGATCGCGGCGCGGTAGTCACCCATGCGGAACCGGACGAACGCCACCGAATCGAGTGTGTCCGCGTTGTCCGGGCGCACCTGCAGCGAGCGCTCGCAGTCGGCGAGCGCCGCGGCGAGGTCGACGTTCTCGATCGCGCGGCTCCAGCAGCGCATGTTCAGGAGGTGGGCGTCGTCGGGCTTCGCGGCGAGCGCCTTGCCGGCCTCGGCGATGGCGGCCGGATAGCGCCCGGCGTCGAAGTCGGCGTCGGCGGCGAGTCCGAACGTCCGAGCGGCGCGCGCCTGATCGCCCTTGCCGAGGTAAGCCTGGCCAGCCCCGTCCATCGCCAGCGTGAGGCGCCGATCGCGATGGAGCGCGTCGGCGAAGTCGGCCAGCGCCAGGTCCCAGCGGCGTCTCGCGAGAAAGACGAGGCCGCGGTTGGCCCACGGGTCGGCCGACGCCGGATCGAGTTCGATCGCCCGGTTCTCGTCGCGCAGCGACTGGACGAAGTCGCCGCGGCGCAGCTCGAGGACGCCGCGGTTGTTGTAGCCGGCCCACGCGTCCGGATGAAACCGGACCGCCTGGTCGAGGTCCGCCTGAGCCCGGGCCAGGTCGCCCTGGTCGAGATAGATCATTCCCTGCCCGTTCAGAGCCGCCGCGTCATGCGGGTCGCGCCGGAGGGCGCGGGCGTAGTCGTTTAGCGCGGCCGGGAGGTCGGCCTCGAGCTGATAGGCCTCGGCGCGCGCTGTCAGGGCTGCCGTCAGCTCGTCCGACCTGGCGGTGGCGATCAGCTCCGTGCAGTGGCCGATGCGCCGTTCCAGCGCCTGCTTCGACCAGGCTGGCGCCTGACACGAGGCCAGCTGCGCCGATCTGGCCGGTCCCGGCCGGCAGCCAGCGAGCGCCGCGAAAGCGAAGGCCAGCGCCGCGCAGGCCTTCCATCCATATCCGGCGCGCCCACCCATGCGCCGAACCTAAGGTGGCGCCGGTGGGTGCGTAAAGCGCGCTGACCAGCAGCGCTCCGCTTGCCCTTGCCGCGGGCGTCAGGCATACGCGCCGCGCAAAACGGAGAGTCTCATGGAGATTCGCGAAGGGCTAACCTTCGACGATGTTTTGCTCGAACCGGGTCCATCCGACGTGATGCCGACCCAGGTGGACACACGGACGAGGTTCACCCGCCAGATCGCGCTCAACATCCCGCTCGTCTCGGCGGCGATGGACACAGTGACCGAGAGCCGGCTCGCCATCGCCATGGCCCAGGCTGGCGGGCTCGGCATCCTGCACCGCAATCTCTCGGTCTCCGAGCAGGCGGACCAGGTGCGCGAGGTGAAGCGTTTCGAGAGCGGCATGGTGATCAACCCGCTCACGATCCACCCGGACACGACGCTGAACGAGATCCGCGAGATCAAAGCCCGGCGCCACATTTCGGGATTTCCCGTCGTGGAGCGCGACGGGGGCAAGCTCGTCGGCATCCTCACCAATCGGGACATGCGGTTCGAGTCCGGCGACAGGACGCCCGCTTCGGCGCTGATGACCCGCGAGGGACTGGTGACGGTGCGCGAGGGGGTGTCCCAGGCCGAGGCGCGGCGGCTGCTGCGCCAGAACAAGATCGAGCGCCTGATCGTCGTCGACGAGGCCTACCGTGCGGTGGGCCTGATCACGGTCAAGGACATGGAGAAGGCCGAGGCGCACCCGAATGCGGCCAAGGACGCCCAGGGGAGGCTGCTGGTCGGCGCCGCGTCCACTGTCGGCGACGCCGGTTTCGAGCGCTCGATGGCGCTGATGGAGGCGGGCGCCGACGTGGTGGTGATCGACACCGCCCACGGTCACTCCAAGCAGGTCGCGGACGCCGTGCGGCGCCTCGCCCGCGAGACCAATCGCGTGCAGATCGTCGCCGGGAACGTAGCTACGTACGAAGGCGCCCGCGCGCTCATCGACGCCGGCGCGGACGCGGTGAAAGTGGGGATAGGGCCGGGCTCGATCTGCACGACGCGCATCGTGGCCGGCGTCGGCGTGCCGCAGCTCACGGCCGTGGCGGAGGCCGTGCGGGCGGCTGAAGGGTCTGGCGCGCCGGTGATCGCCGACGGCGGCATCAAGTATTCCGGCGACCTCGCCAAGGCGATCGCGGTCGGCGCCGCTTCGGCCATGCTGGGCTCGATGTTCGCCGGCGCCGACGAGGCTCCCGGGGAGGTGTTCCTGTACCAGGGCCGCTCGTACAAGGCGTACCGGGGTATGGGCTCGCTTGGCGCGATGTCGAGCGGATCGGCCGACCGCTACTTCCAGAAGGATGTGGGCGACGCGCTGAAGCTGGTCCCAGAGGGGATCGAGGGCCAGACGCCGTACAAGGGCCCGATCGCGCCGGTCATACACCAGCTCGTGGGAGGCCTGCGCGCCGCGATGGGCTACGTCGGGGCGGCCAACATCGAAGAGTTCCAGCGTCGCGCCCGCTTCATCCGTATCTCGGGGGCCGGGCTGCGAGAGAGCCACGTGCACGACGTGATGATCACGCGCGAGGCCCCCAACTACCCGAGCCAGGTGTGACGCCGGTTCCCGCCGAGCTCCAGTTGCTGGGGTTCGGCTGTCTGATCGTCGTCGCGCAGATCGTGCTGGTCGCCCAATTGGGCGACCGCCAGTACGGCCTCAGGTGGGCGGCCGGGCCGCGCGACGAGCCAGCCGCGCCGCCGGGAGTTCTGCTTGGCCGCGCCCGCAGGGCGCTCGCGAACCTCCTGGAGACGTTTCCGGTCTTCGTCGCGGCCGTGCTGGCCGTGGCGGTCGTGCGGCGCTTCGACACGCTCACCCTGATCGGCGCGCACTTGTACGTCTGGAGCCGCGTCGCCTACCTCGGCCTCTACCTGGCTGGCGTCCCGCTCCTGCGATCGCTGGTCTGGAACATGGCGCTGCTCGGAATCGTCCTGATCCTCTGGCGGCTGGCCTGACGCGGATGAGTCTGCTCGACGTCGCGGGTCTGATCGGAGTGGCGATGATCCTCGCCGCCTACGCGCTCGCGACCACCGGCCGGCTCGATCCGAAGCGCGCGCCGTCTCTGGCCCTGAACTTTGCAGGATCCAGTTTGATCCTGCTGTCGCTGACGCGCGCCTTCAACCTGTCGGCGGCGATCGTGGAAGGCGCCTGGGCGTTGATCGCGCTGGCCGGGCTCGCCCGCGCCGCTCTAAGACGGCTGCGAGCCTGAGCATCCGGGGAGCCTGAGCCCTTGCGAGACGGCGGCCGCATCGCTGCGGCGATCGAAGTGCTGGCGGACATGGACGCCCGACACCGGCCCGCGCACCTGGCGCTGAGGGCCTGGGGCGAGGGCGCGCGGTACGCCGGCGCCAAGGACCGCGCCTTCGTGTCGGGTCTGGTGCTGGACGTGCTGCGGCGTCGGCGCTCGCTGGCCTGGCTGATGGGCGAGGAGACCGATCGGGCGCGGACGCTTGCCGCGCTCGGGTTCGTGTGGGGCTGGTCGCCGGAACGGCTCGCCGCGGCGGCCGGGGAAGCGCACGGTCCCGGCGGACTGAGCGCGGCCGAGCGCGCGCGCCTCGCCGATCCGACTCCGCTGGAAGGTGCGCCGGCGGCCGTGCGCGGCGACTATCCGGACTGGCTGGACGGCGCGCTGGCGCGGGTGTTCGGCGACGCCAGGGCGCTCGAGGGCGCGGCGATGGCGGCGCGAGCGCCGGTCGACGTGCGCGTCAACACGTTGAAATCGGGCCCGGCGCACGTGCTGAAGGCGCTGGCGCCGTTCGAGCCGCGCGTGCTCGGCTTTCCCCCGCATGCCATCCGCATCGCCGCGCCGGCCGCCAGCGAGCGCGCCGCGCCGGTCGAGGCCGTGCCCGCCTTCGCTCGCGGCGCCTTCGAGGTGCAGGACGCCGGCTCCCAGATCGCCGCGCTCGCCGCCGGCGACATCGCCCGGGCCCAGGTGCTGGACTTCTGCGCAGGCGGCGGCGGCAAGACGCTCGCGCTCGCGGCGGCGATGCGCAACACCGGCCAGCTCTACGCTTACGACGCCGACGCGAGGCGCCTTGCCGACACGGTCAAGCGCGCCCAGCGCGCCGGCGTGCGCAACCTGCAGGTCCGGTCGCCGATCGACCCCAACGCCCTCGCCGGTCTGGAAGGCCGGATGGACCTCGTTTTCGTCGACGCGCCCTGCACCGGCTCGGGCACCTGGCGCCGCCACCCGGATGCGAAGTGGCGTCTGACGCCGCAGCAGCTCGAGCGCCGTATGGCCGAGCAGGATGCGGTGCTCGCGGCCGCCGCGCCGTTCGTGCGGCCCGGCGGCCGCCTCGTATACGTCACCTGTTCGCTGCTGACGGAGGAGAACGACGACCGGGTGGCGACGTTCCTCTCCGCGCATGCCGACTTCGCGGCCGAGCCCGTCGCGCTGTCCGGCGCCGAGCGATGGCTGGGCGGGGACGGCTTCCTGCGCCTGACGCCACGCGCGGCCGACTCGGACGGCTTCTTCGTCGCGACGTTGCGACGCGCCGCGGCCTAGGGAGGCGGCCAACGGTTTCGGTGTGTGGAAGGCGCAGCTTGCAGGACGCGATCGCGCCTCGCTAAGGGTCCATCAGTTGCGCGTCCGGGCGGGCGCGGGGGAGATTGCACCACAATGACCACTTCGCTTTTCAGCGACCTGCTCGTCATCGACTGCGCGAGCTTCATCGCCGGGCCGGCTGCGGCGACCGTGATGAGCGACTTCGGCGCGCGGGTGATCAAGATCGAGCCACCCGGTCTCGGCGACTCCTACCGCAACCTCTTCCGCCTGCGCGGGACGCCCGACGACATTGACTACTTCTGGGCGCTCGACTCCCGGAACAAGGAGAGTCTCGCGCTCGACCTGAAGAAGCCGACCGCGCGGGCGGCGCTGGAGACGCTGCTGAAGAAGGCCGACGTCTTCATCACGAACTATCCGTTCCCGGTGCGCGAGCGGCTGCGGTTGCGCGCCGAGGACGTGCTGCCGCACAACGAGCGGCTGATTTACGCCTCGCTCACCCCCTACGGCGAAGCCGGTCCCGAGCGTGACCGCACCGGCTACGACACCACCGCCTGGTGGGCGCGGTCGGGGCTGATGGACATGGTGCGCTCGACACCGGAGGCGGAGATGGCGCTTTCCATGCCTGGCATGGGCGACCATCCCACAGCCATGGCCATGTACGGAGCGATCGTCACGGCGCTCTATCGGCGACAGGTCACCGGCAAGGGCGGCGTGGTCTCGACCTCTCTGCTCGCCAACGGCGTCTGGTCGAACTCCTGCCAGGTGCAGGGTGCGCTCTGCGGCTACGAACTGACCGGGCGGCCGCCGCGCGGCCAGCGCGGCGCGATGGGCGAAGCCTACAAGACGCTCGATGGCCGCGACTTCATCCTCACCACCACCAACCCGGCGCGCGACTGGCCACTGCTGGCGCGGGCCGTCGGCCATCCTGAGTGGCTCGAGGACGAGCGTTTCGACACGCCCCAGGCGCGCATGAGCAATACGCCGGTCCTGGTCGCCCTGCTGGATGAGATCTTCGCATCCGACACCTTCGAAAGCTGGCGCACGCGCCTCGACGCCGGCGGCATCACCTTCGGCGTCGTGGGCCGCGTCGACGACCACATCTCTGATCCCCAGCTGGAGGCCATCGGCCTGCTGCCGGAGTTCGAGGACGGATACGGTCTGCGCACAGTCGACAGTCCGTTCCAGTTGGCCGGCGTCGAGAAGGTCCGTCCGAAGATGGCGCCCGCGATCGGCCAGCACACCCGCCAGATCCTCGAAGAGTGCGGCCTCGCCCCCGGCGAGATCGACGCGCTGTCGGCGTAGGCCATGGCCGCCCGCCCCAATCTCGTCCTCTTCATGCCGGACGAACTGCGGGCGGACGCGCTCGCCGGCTACGGCAATCCGGTGACGCGCACGCCTCACTTCGACCGGCTGGCGGCCGAGGGGGTGCGGTTCGATCAGTGCCACGTGCAGTTTCCGGTCTGCGGGGCTTCGCGCTGCAGCATGCTCACGGGCTGGCCGGCGCATGTCCGCGGCCACCGGAGTCTCTACTATTTCCTGCGGCCCGACGAGCCGAACCTGTTCCGCGACCTCCGCCGTGCGGGCTACGACGTCTACTGGTTCGGCAAGAACGACGCCCTGGCCGCCGCGAGCTTCGCCGACAGCGTCACCGAGTGGCGCGACCGCAGCCCGCCGTTGAGCGCCGCAACGCTGGCCGAATTCGCGTCCGGCGGGCAGACGCCCGGTTCGACGACGATGCTGTTCTCCGCGTCGGGTGACCGACGCGCCGGCGGCGACTACGCCAACCTCCAGGCGGCGATCCGTTTTCTGGAGCGCCGCGAGCGCGATCGCCCGTTCTGCATCTTCCTCGCGCTCAGCCAGCCGCACCCGCCGTACCGCGCTCCCGACGGCTTCCACGACCTCTACGATCCGGACGAACTGCCTCCGCTGGTTCCGCCGGGCCTGTCCGGCAAGCCGCCGTTCCACGCCGCGCTTCGCGGAGCCTGCAACCTGAGCGCGGTGGACGAGCGGACGTTGCGGCGGGTGAGGGCGGTCTACCTGGGTCAGGCCTGCTACTCTGACTGGTTGCTCGGCGAACTGATTGACGCGCTGGAGCGCACCGGGCACGCCGCCACGACCGCGCTCGTCGCCACGTCCGACCATGGCGATTACGCGGGTGACTACGGCCTGATCGAGAAGTGGCCCGCCGGCCAGGAGGATTGCCTGACCCGCGTGCCGCTCGTCGCGCGTCTTCCCGGCGGCGCCGCCGGCCACGTGGTCGCCGAGATGGTCGAGCTTTTCGACTTGATGCCGACGTTCCTGGAGCTCGCCGGGGGCGTCGCTTCGCACACCCACTTCGCGCGCACGCTCGTTCGGCAGCTGAACGGCGCGCCGGGCGACACCGGCCGCGCCGCCTTCACCGAGGGCGGCTACAATCCCTACGAACCGCAGGCGTTCGAGCCGCTGCTGATGGGCGGCGTCTACGAGCCGAAAACCCGCCTGCAGAACGAACAGCCCGCCACGGTCGCCCGCTGCGCCTCGATCCGCACGCAGACCCATCGCCTCGTCGTCCGCCCCGGCGGCGGGAGCGAGCTCTACGACTGCGCCGCCGACCCCGGCCTGACGGAGAACCTGATCGAGGATCCGTCGTCGGCCGGGGTGCGCGACGCGCTCCGCGAACGTCTCCTCGGCTGGTACGTGATGACCAGCGGCGTGCCGGCGCCCGACAAGGACGCCCGCGGCCTGCCGCCCTTCCTGCGCACGCCGTCGTTCGGCGCCGCCGCCGCCGTGGCCGGCTATCTGGATTGACCTCCAAGCTGACGCGGGGCTGATTCTCCCTTACATGCCCGACATGGCGGACCATCCCCACGAGCGCGTGCTCATCGTCGACTTCGGCAGCCAGGTGACCCAGCTGATCGCCCGGCGCGTGCGCGAAAGTGGCGTCTATTGCGAGATCCATCCGTACGACCGCGTCGAGGGCCTGCTGGATGCGTTCCGGCCGCGGGCTGTCATTCTGTCCGGCGGGCCGGCCAGCGCGCACGAAGCGGAAAGCCCGGCTGCGCCCGCCGCCATCTTCGAGCTTGGCGTGCCGGTGCTGGGCATCTGTTACGGCGAGATGACCATGTGCGCGCAGTTGGGCGGCGCGGTGGAAAGCGGCCATACGAGGGAATTCGGCCGCGCCGAGATACGCATCGCCCGCGAGAGTCCGCTGCTGGCCGGCCTGGGCGACATCGGCGACGAAGAGCCGGTTTGGATGAGCCACGGCGACAGGATCACCGCGATCCCGCCGGGCTTCGAGGTCGTCGCCACGTCGGACGGCTCACCGTTCGCCGTGATCGCCGACGAGGGGCGCCGGCTCTACGGCGTACAGTTCCATCCCGAGGTGGCCCACACGCCGCGCGGCGCGCTGATGCTGCGCAACTTCACCCACGAGATCGTCGGGCTGCGCGGCGACTGGACGATGGCGCGCTTCAAGGACGAGGCCATCGAGCGCATCCGCGCCCTGCTCGGCGGGGGGCGTGTGATCTGCGGTCTTTCCGGCGGCGTCGACTCCTCGGTCGCGGCGGTGCTGATCCACGAGGCGATCGGCGACGCGCTGACCTGTGTCTTCGTCGACACCGGGCTGATGCGCCTCAACGAGGCCGAGGAGGTGGTGAGCCTCTTCAGGGATCACTACAATATTCCGCTCGTCCACGTTGATGCGTCGAAGGACTTCCTGGGCGAGCTGGCGGGTGTTGGCGACCCGGAGGCGAAGCGCAAGACGATCGGCCGGCTCTTCATCGACGTGTTCGACCGGGAAGCCGGCAGGATCGAAGGCGCGGCGTTCCTCGCGCAGGGTACGCTCTATCCCGACGTGATCGAGAGCGTCTCGGCGCGGGGCGGTCCGTCGGCGGTGATCAAGAGCCACCACAACGTCGGCGGTCTGCCCGAGCGCATGAAGCTGAAGCTGGTCGAGCCCTTGCGCGAGCTCTTCAAGGACGAGGTGCGCGCGCTGGGCGTCGAGCTCGGCCTGCCGCCCGCCTTCGTCGGCCGCCATCCTTTCCCGGGGCCCGGTCTCGCCATCCGCATTCCCGGCGCGGTGACGGAGGAGAAGGTCGCCACACTGCAGAAGGCCGACGCGATCTTCCTCGACGAGATACGCAAAGCCGGGCTCTACGACGCGATCTGGCAGGCGTTCGCGGTGCTGCTGCCGGTGCGCACCGTCGGCGTGATGGGCGATGCGCGCACCTACGAGGAGGTGCTGGCCCTGCGCGCGGTGACGTCGTCGGACGGCATGACGGCCGACGTCTTCGAGTTCCCCTGGGACGTGCTCACGCGGGCCGCCACCCGCATCGTCAACGAGGTGAGGGGCGTCAACCGGGTCGTCTACGACGTGACCTCGAAGCCGCCGGGGACGATCGAGTGGGAGTAGCGGGGCCGTAGAAACCGTCAAAAACCAATATATTATTTGGTCTCGTTGATGACGTTGGCGCAGCATGATCCTGATGAAGCTCTCAAGTCCGCCGCGAATTACTGTCCGGTATTGAGGTTTCCGTGGCCAGCGATCGAGGCGTGACGGGCGCTGCAGACGGAAGCAGGGTTTGCAGCAACGGATTGGGAAACTGTCGATCCTGCAGGATCGCGTAGAACCGCTCCGCCAAGCCATCGATGCAGTGCAACTCGACAAGTATTCCGTTCTTGAGCTCGTCCCGAACCACGATCGGCGGCACGAGCGCGTAGGCTTGGCGTTCCCGGGCCAGTAGCCGCAGCATGGCCATGTCGTCGACTTCGGCCATGATGACGGGCCGTACGCCGGCCAGGGTGGTAAGGTGATCGAACGCCGTACGCAGTTCGCTCTCCAGGCTCGGGAGCAGGATGGGCGCTCCATCCAGATCCTCGGGAAATCTGAAAGGCCGCGGACCCGGATGGCCGACGATGGCGACAGGTTCCTCATCGAGCAGGCGGCTGCGCAAGGCGGAGCGAGCGTCCTGGGGCGCCGGGCTGTTCGCCAGGATGACGTCGATCACATGCGCCTCGAGCTCCTGAAGCAGATCCCGAAGCGAGCCGGAGCGGACCACGAGCTCGACGTCTTCGCGTCCGACTAGGGGACGCAAGAACTCCAGCTGAAAGTTGCGCGACATGGTGGGGATCGCTCCCACCCGAAGGACCTTGCGATCGAGATCCGGGCGGCCGCGTAGCGTGTTGAGCAGTTCTTCGCCTGTCTTGAATACGGTGTCGGCGTAATCGAGCGCCACGCGTCCCGCCTCGGTGAGCCGAAGCCTCTTGCCGACGCGGTCGAAGAGTGGGTGCCCGACCTGTTGCTCCAGCTTCTGCAACTGAACCGAGAGGGCCGACGGGGCCACGTTCAGGCGCTCCGCCGCACGCGCGAGACCGCCTTCATGCGCGATCACCCAGAAGTACCGAAGGTGATTGTAGTTGAGCTGCGCCATGGTGCTTTTTCTACAAAAGCGAACGATCTGCTTCAAACAATGAATTTCTACGAACGGTCGAGCGTGCATAAGAGAAAGGTCGCCTTCGCTGTGGAGACGACACGTGACCTGGACCCCCTGGCTCGCGGCGCTTGCGCCGATCGCCTATCTCGCGGCCTCGCTCGCGCCTTCGGGCGCTTCTTCAACCAATAGGACATCGCTGGCGGCGGGCTGGCTTTCGCTGGCCGCGGCCGGCGGAGCTCTGGTCAGTGCGCTTGCCGCCGGCGCCGCAACCTCGCCGACGATAGGCGCAGCGGGCTTGGGCGCCTCGATCCGCGTCGACGCGCTCAGCGGCGTCCTGAGCGGCCTGATCGCCTTCATCGGCCTGATCGTGGTCGCCTACAGCCGCAACTACCTGGCGGGAGATCCGGGGCAGGGCCGCTTCATGCGCCAGCTTTGCCTGACGCTGAGCCTTCTCCAGGCGCTGGTCCTGTCGGGCAATCTTGCGCAACTGGTCGTCTGCTGGATCGCCGCCAGCCTCTGCGTGAATCGGCTGCTCCTCTTCCGGTCCGAACGGCAGGCTGCGGTGCTCG
The DNA here is from genome assembly GCA_021816155.1 of Pseudomonadota bacterium. Classification (GTDB taxonomy): domain Bacteria; phylum Pseudomonadota; class Alphaproteobacteria; order Caulobacterales; family Caulobacteraceae; genus Acaudatibacter. The sequence continues at coordinate 25,852 of JAKAZA010000009.1, forward strand.
CAGCACGCAAGCGGTTCCTGGTCGGCCGTCTCGCGGACGCCGCACTGATCGCAGCCGCCATGCTCCTCTGGCGGGCGGCCGAAAGCGGCGACATCGGTGTGGTCCTGGCCGCCGCGAGGCAAAGGGCCGGGATCGAGTGGGGCCTCGCGGCGACGCTTCTGGCGCTGGCGGCGATCTTCAGCTCCGCCCAGTTGCCGTTCCATGGCTGGGTCCTGGAGGTGATGGAGACGCCGACGCCGGTGTCCGCGCTGCTTCACGCAGGGGTCGTCAACGCCGGTGGGTTCCTCGTGCTGCGCTTTGCCGAGGTGGTCGGCCCGCATCCGGCCGCCCTGTGGCTGCTGATATTGGTCGGCGGTGCGAGCGCAGTCTTCGGCTCGCTCGTTATGCTGCCGCAGACCTCGGTGAAGGTCGCTTTCGCCTATTCCACGATCGCGCAGATGGGCTTCATGCTGCTGGAGTGCGGCCTGGGCGCCTACTCGGCCGCTCTCCTGCACATCCTGGCCCATGCGCTCTATAAGGCTCACGCCTTCCTCGCGGCGGGCGGCGTCGCCGCCGCCCCAAAGCGGCGCGCTCCCGCAACCCCGGCCCCGGCGCTCGCTGTGCTCGCCGTGCCGGCCCTGGTCGCGCTCGCGGCCGTGGCGATGTGGGGGTTGGGAGCCGGTCCGACGCAGCAACCCGGTGTCTTCGTCTTGTCGGCGGTGGTGCTGCTGGGCCTTGCGCGGGCCTGGATGGACCGGCGGGACCGCGATGGGTTGCTCGCTGCGGCGGTGCTGAGCGCGGTGGTGATCACGACCTATGCCGCCGTACAGGCGGTCTTCGCGAGGATCATCGTCGACCTGAGGCCGCAGCTGGCGACGCCGGGACCGACATCGATCGCCGTCTCGATCGGCATCGTCATCTTCATGACCGGCCTCGTCTGCCTGCAGTTGCGGGCGCCCGGGGGGACGGGTTCGGCAGCCTGGGCGCGCGCCTATGCGCTCGTCTCCAGCGGCTTCCACCTGAACACCATCGCCAATCGCTGGGTGCTGCGGTTCTGGCCCGCCGCCCCGTCCAAAGCCAACCATTCGGGAGCGGCGGCATGAGCCTCGCCTTTGAACTTGCCCTCGAGGCCTCGTCGCCCCGGCCGGACCCGGAGGCCCTCGACAGGGCGATCCAACAGGCCTGCGGCCGGATGGCGCCGGTCTGGCCGCTGTCGAGCTTCGTCGCGGTCAATCCGTTTCTCGGCTTCGCCGACATGTCGTTCGAAGAGGCGGCCGGCGAACTGCGGCGGCTGACAGGCGCCAGGATGCTTATGCCGCGGGCGTTTTACCGCGAGGCCATGAGAGAGGGCCGGATCGCGCCGAGTGATCTCGCCGCGGCCTTGGCTGAGGCGCGCGCCGCCGGTCTGACCCGGGAGAGTCTGCTTCGGGCCGTGGTCGCCGATCCAAAGCCCCCGAACCGTGTCGCGACGGTGGCGGACGTGCTGGACGCTCTCTCCGAGGGCGATCGCCAGATCTCCCGCACAGCCTTCATGATCGACGAGATCTCCAGGTGGTGCGCCGCCTACTTCGACGAAGGTCAGGCCTCATGGCCGGCCCCCTGGCGCGCGATGGACCTCTATGAGGCTTGGCGCTGGTCCGCGCAGTTCGACGGCAACGTGCGAGCCATGGGGGTGAAAGGGCTGGCCGAGACGGTGGCCTCGCTGCCGCCCGACCCACGGGAGGCCATAGCCGCCGTTCTCAGCCGGCTCGAGATCCCCGCGGACCAATGGTCGGACTACCTCTTCCGGGCGCTCTACGACGTGCGTGGTTGGGCCGCCTATGTGCGGCGGCTCGACTGGGAGGCCGAACTCGCTGGCGAGCCGGCCGGGCTCCTGACGGAGTTCCTGGCGATCCGGCTGGTCTGGGGTTACGCCCTGTTCCGGCAACGCAGGGATAAGGCGTTCGTCTCCGCCTGGAGGGCCGCGCTGGCCGCGTCCCGCGCGAGGGGGATCGAGCGCGCGGCCGCGGAAGACCTCTCGCTCGACCTGGTTTTGCACCGGGCCTACGAACACGCCATCCAGCATCGTCTGATGGCGGAGCTGGCCGCGGGGCCTCAGGCGGACGGCGCTCAGCGACCAGACCTTCAGGCCGTCTTCTGCATCGACGTGCGTTCGGAGGTCTATCGCCGCGCCCTCGAGACCGTATGGCCGCAGGCGGACACTCTCGGCTTCGCGGGCTTTTTCGGCATGCCCTTCGCCTATGAGTGCGCAGGGGAGGCGGCCCAGGCGCACTGCCCGGTGTTGTTGCGCCCGTCTTTCCGCGTGCGAGCGGGCGTCGCGCGCTCCGACGTGGCGCATAACGTCCGGCGCAAGGCGGGCGCCATCTGGACAGAGCTGAAGCAGTCCGCCGTGTCTTGCTTCGCATTCGTGGAGGCCTTCGGCCTGACCTACGGCGCGAAGCTGGCGGCGGCGGCGGCCGGCGACACCTCCGCAAAGCGGCCGCCGCCGAGAGCAAGGTTGCGCGGCGACGGCCTCGATCTGGCCCAGCGTGTCAATCTCGCCGAGGGCGCGCTGCGGGGCATGTCGCTCACGAAGAACTTCGCGCGGCTGGTTCTGCTCGTGGGGCACGGGTCGACCACGACGAACAACCCGCATGCCGCGGGGCTCGACTGTGGCGCCTGCGGAGGCCACTGCGGCGCGCCGAACGCCCGCTTCGCGGCTACGCTTTTCAATGACTCCGAGGTCCGCCGGGCCTTGGCGAACCGCGGGATCGAGATTCCGGGCGACACCTGGTTTGCGGCGGCGCTCCACGACACCACGACCGATGCGATTTGGCTCATGGACCAGGAAGACGCGCCGGCGACCCATGCCCGCGACCTCGACGAGGCTGCAGCGAAGTTCGATCAAGCCTCCACGCTCGCGCGGGCGGAGCGGGCGCCGCTGCTCGGCCTTTCGGCCGCGGACGCCGGAAAGGTCTTCGCCCGCAGCGGAGACTGGTCGCAGGTGCGTCCGGAGTGGGGCCTCGCGCGCGCGGCGGTCTTCATCGCGGCGCCACGGGCGATCACCGCCGGCCGAAACCTCGAAGGCCGCGCGTTCCTGCACAGCTACGACCACGCGGCAGACCCTGGGCTCAAGGTGCTCGAGCTGATCATCACCGCGCCGATGGTCGTCGCGAGCTGGATCAGCCTGCAATACTACGGCTCGACGGTGGACAACGCCGCTTTCGGGGCCGGCGACAAGACGCTTCACAACGTGTGCGGCCGGGTGGGGGTGCTGGAAGGGAACGGGGGCGACCTGCGGGTGGGCCTGCCGCTGCAGTCTGTCCACGATGGCGAACGCTTAGTCCATGAGCCGGTACGGCTGAGCGTGTTTATCGGGGCAAGTCCGGAGGCGATGTCGAAGGTGCTCGCCACGCAGCCCCAGGTCCGGGCGCTGCTCGACAACGATTGGGTCTTCCTCTTCGCGCTGGATGACACCGGGCGGACCACGCATCGGTACGCCGGCGGCCTCGCATGGGAGGCGCTGTCATGAGCGGACGGTCTTCCGTCATTTCAAATCGGTACTGGGTGCTCGGTGGACGCTGGGTCGATGATGCGACGCATCTGTTGTGGCCGCGCGTGTAGGGCCCTTATCGAGACTACCAGGCCGCACGCGCCAGCTGAACGACGCGGACGATCCCTGCGTCCGCTACCTGGTCGTGGCCGACGTGCCGGAGGGGGCGGCATGACCACCGCCCTGACACACTTGGGAACCTCGGGCCCGGGCAGACCGCTGGCGTGTTCCCGCACTCCAACCCGACCAAGGCCGACATCCGGGCCTACTGCCAGGCGTCAGAGGCCTGGCTTTCCGCCCCACTGACGCGCTGCGCCCGCGGAGGCTGGTTGCGCCCCAGGGGCGGAACTCCTGGACTGTGCTGCTCCGCCTGGCATCATGACCGAGATTTCATCTGCGCCGGCGCATCCGCGGGCCACGCTTGGCGCCTCTTTCCAGTCGAGGACCGTCGGTTCGACTGTCCGGCGAGGCAACCAAGGGCGAAGACGGACTCCATGACCGACATTCCGGACGTCGCCATGCTGACGGGCGCGGTGCAGTTGTTGATCTTCTGGGCCTTCGTGCTGGTGCTAGTGCTGGGACTGGCGCTGGGACCGAGGTTCATCCGCTCGCGCGAGCGCCAGAAGCTCTACGACGTCCTGCGCGCGGCCTACGAGCAGGGGCAATCGCCACCGCCCGAGCTTCTGGAGGCGCTGGGCCAGAGCGACGCCGCGCCGCGCGAGGGCCCGCCGCAAGACGCGCAGAGCCGCGACCTCCGCCGCGCGGTCGTGCTGATGGCCGTCGGGCTCGGGGTGGCCGGACTCGGCATGGGGCTCGGGTCCGGACTTGCTTTCGCCAGCCATGTCGCCGGCGCAATCGTGGGCGGCATCCTGGTCGGATGCGGCGCCATACCGGGGTTCATCGGCGTCGCCTATCTCATGTTGTGGCTCGTGGGTCGCGGCGGCCGCCAGGCGGACGCCTGAGCCGCCGAGGGCCTCACCAGCAACGCCGACGAAGAGGAGCCAGGCCGCGTGGCGATGGCGCCGATCACGAGGGAGCGACTGGCAGGCGCGCACGACCTGGAGCTGACCGCCCAGGCCGCCGCCGGGGACCGCGCCGCCTTCGGCGAGCTCGTGCGGCGGCACGGTTCGGCCGTGAGGGCGCTGCTGCGCCGGATGGGCGCCGAACCCGCCGCGGCCGATGACGTGGCGCAGGACGCGTTCCTGACCGCGTTCGAGCGGATCGCCGAGTTTCGTGGCGAGGGCGCGTTCCGCGCCTGGGTGAGCCGCATCGCCGCGCGGGCCTGGGTCCGCCGCTGGCGGCGCGAGGCGCAGATCGACGTCGCCGCCGATCCCGGCGAGTTCATGCCGTCCGGGCTGGACGCCGCCGTGACGCCGGCGGCCGACACGCGCATCGATCTCGACGAGGCGCTGAAGGCCCTTTCGCCGGCCGAGCGGCTCTGCGTGTCGCTCTGCTATGGCGCAGGCTTGTCACACGGCGAGGCGGCGGCCGCCTTGAATGCGCCCCTCGGAACAGTCAAATCCCATGTCAAACGTGGTCTCGATAAGCTCCGGCAGAGGCTCTCGCCGGATGGCGACGATGGGCAGCGGAGCGCGGCAAGTGCCTGACAACAGGTTTGAATTCAGGCTTGGGCGCATGTTCGCCGAGGCGCCGGCCCTTCCCGATGCGGAGCTGTTCCGCCTGCGGGTGCTCGAAAAGCTCGATCGCGGCTGGACAGCCAGGCGGCTTCTGATCGGCGTTATGGGCGCGGCGGGCGGCCTGGTCGGCGCGGTGCAGCTGGTGGGCTCCGGCGACCTCGGCGCCCTGGCCGCGTTGAGCGCGCGGTCCGACGCCTACGCGCAGCGCCTGCTTGACCAATTCGCCACGGTCGCGCCGCTCGGCGTTCCGGTGGCGGGCGAGGTTCTCTTGACGGCCGCCGTCCTGGCGATCATTGGCGCCGGCTTCGGGCTCGCCCGCCTGATCAGGGATATCTGACCCCATGTCTTCCCATCGCGAAGCCGCCATCCGACGGCTCACCACGCCGGAGATCGCCGCGCGCAAAGGCGGCGAGCCGATCGTTTGCCTCACCGCCTACACCGCGCCGATGGCGGAGATCCTCGACGAGGCCTGCGACCTGCTGCTGGTCGGCGACTCGGTGGGCATGGTGCTGCACGGCCTTCCGAACACGGTCGGCGTCACGCTGGAGATGATGATCCTGCACGGTCAGGCGGTGATGCGCGCGAGCCGCCGGGCGCTGGTGGTGGTCGACATGCCGTTCGGCACGTACGAGGGCGCGCCCGAGGCGGCCTACGCCAACGCTGCGCGGATCCTGAAGGAGACCGGCTGCCAGGCGGTGAAGGTCGAGGCCGGCCCAACCGTTCCCGCGACGATCGCCTATCTCGTGCAGCGCGGCATCCCGGTGGTCGGCCATGTCGGACTGCGGCCGCAGGCCGTGAACGTCGACGGTGCGTTCCGGGCGAAGGGGCGTTGTGAGGACGAGTGGGCGAGCGTGATCGCCGAAGCGCGCGCGACCGCCGAGGCCGGCGCCTTCTCGATCGTGGTCGAAGGCGTCGCTGAGGCTCTCGCCCGCGAGGTCACCACCGCCGTGCCGGTTCCGACCATCGGCATCGGCGCGTCAGCTGGGTGCGACGGCCAGATCCTGGTCACGGATGACATGCTGGGCATGTTCGAGTGGACGCCGAAGTTCGTGCGCCGCTATGCGAGCCTGAAGAGCGACATCGCGGCCGCGGTCGGCGCCTATGCGAGCGACGTGCGGGCGCGACGCTTCCCGGCCAAGGCCGAGACCTACTTCGCGAAGGCGAAGGCATAGACTAGGCGGCGGCCAGCCGCGCGACCTCGTTCAGCAGCGCCGCAGGCGAGATCGGCTTTGCGACGACGCCGTCGATGCCGCTCGCTCGATAGACCACGATCTGGTCGGCCATCACGTTGGCGGTGGTCGCGATGATCGGCACCTGGCATTTCGGCGCGGCCATGGCTCGGATGCGTCGCGTGGCCTCAACGCCGTCCATCACCGGCATCTGGATGTCCATGAACACGAGGTCGAAGGCTCCCTCGGCGACCGCGGCGACGCCCTCGGCGCCGTTGTCGGCGGTGACGACGCTGGCGCCGAGCTGACCGAGCATGCGGGTGGCGACCATCCGGTTCACCGCGTTGTCCTCGACCACCAGCACGCGGACGCCAGCGAGCCAGTCGCCGCAGCCGGCCTCTTCCTCGTCCTGAGGCGCGGCGGCGGCCGGCGCCGATACGTCGACCCAGAACGTTGAGCCGCGGCCCACCTTGCTGGTGAACCCGACCGCGCCGCCCATCAGCTCGGCGAGGCGCCGCGTCAACGCCAGGCCGAGTCCGGGCCCGCCGTAGCGGCGTGTGACCGACGAGTCGGCCTGGGTGAACTGCTGGAACACCTGGCCTTGCGCAGCGGTCGCGATGCCGACGCCGGTGTCCTCCACCTCGAGCCGCAGGCGCCGGGACTCGCCCTCGCCGGTCGCGGTCAGCCGCACGTCGATCCGCCCCGTATGCGTGAACTTCACCGCGTTGCTGACCAGGTGGAACATCAGCGTGCGCAGCCGTGGCGCGTCGATGGCGACCCAGCCGATGTCGTCGGCCACGGTTGCGCTCAGCGCCACGCCCTTCGTCTCGGCCTGCGAGCGGTGCATCGCAAGGATCGCGTCGAGTTGCTCGACCGGGTCTGCGGGCGCCGGCGCCAGCTGGAGGTCGCCGGTCTCCACGTCGGCGAAGTCGATGATGTCGTTGAGCAGGCCAGCGAGCCCGGCGCCGCAGGCAAGCGCCTGATCGATCAGTCGCGCACGCTCGGCCTCGGGCGGATTGGCCTTGATCAGGTGCAGCACGCCCAGCACGCCGTTCATCGGCGTGCGCAGTTCGTGGCTGACGTTGGCCAGAAACCGGGACTTGGCTCCAGCGGCGGCGCGCGCTGCGCGCTCGCCTCGCAGCGCCGCATCGCGGGCGTTGGCGATCTCGGTGATGTCGGCGACGACGCCCAGGACGTCCCAGCGTCCGCTCGATCTTTGGCGCAGGCCCTGCCAAGCCCCCCGCACGCGGCGCCACGACCGCTGCCGGCCGACGCGCACCCGGTACTCCACCTCGCCCGGCTCCCCGGTGGCGAGCGTCTTGTGCCAGGCCGCGGCCACGGTCGCCCGATCGTCGACGTGGATGATCGTGCGCTGCGAGGCGCCGGAGCGGACGTTGGGCTGCTCGCCTCCCTGCCGCGTGAAGTCCGGATCGATCTCGTAGAAGTCGCTCTCGGCGTCGTAGCGCCAGGGGGTGACGCCGGCCGTGGCGCGCACCAGCGCCGCGACGCGGCGAGCCTGCTCGGCGTCGTGCTCGCGCAGCTGCTCCACCGTGACGTCGCGCAGGATCATCAAGATCCAGCCGTCGGCGGCGCGGACCACGTGGTGGCGCAGCCAGAGCGGCCCGCGGGATTTCGATGCGAGGCGCTGGGTGAATACCGCGCGACCGTTCGCCGGCACCGCCTCGAGGGCGTCGGTCAGCGAAGCCACGTCCTCTCGGAAGAAGAAGTCGGCATACGACCTGCCGACAGATGCGGCGGTGCTCCAGCCCGTGATCTGGGTCCAGGTGTCGTTGGTCCAGGCCAGAACGCCATCATGCAGGCCGACGAAGGCGTCGAGGCTGTTCTGCAGGAACCAGGCCCCCGCCTTCACCGCACCGACGTCCACCAACGTCTGCTCCGGCTGCGAAGGCATGGTTTACTCCAAGTTGTGCGTCGCAGAGATAGCCGACTGCTGGTAAATAAACGGCAAGCGGCCGGGCCCGGCGATCCGATCGACCGAGTCATTGGGCGCCGCCGCGCAGCGCGCTACACGGCGCATCGTGGAAGCCGCGACCGATCATACGCACACCTTGACGATCGAGGGCCTGACCAAATCGTTTGGTCGCGTGTGCGCCCTCGACCGCGTCTCGCTCTCGGCCGACCGGGAGTTCCTGGCGCTGCTTGGTCCCTCGGGCTCGGGCAAGACAACGCTGCTGCGCGTGCTGGCGGGCCTCGAGACGCCGGACGCCGGCGAGGTGTGCTTCGGCGGCGAGGACTATCTCGCGATCCCGGCGCGACAGCGGCGCGTCGGCATGGTGTTTCAGCATTATGCGCTGTTCAGACACATGACCGTAGCGCAGAACGTCGCCTTCGGCCTCGAGGTGCGGCGCGGACGCGACCGGCCGATGGACGCCGAGATCCGCCGACGCGTCTCGAACCTGCTCGATCTCGTACATCTCGAGGGGTTGGACGGCCGCTACCCCGCCCAGCTTTCGGGCGGCCAGCGGCAGCGTGTGGCGCTGGCGCGGGCGCTCGCCATCGAGCCAAAGATGCTGCTGCTGGACGAGCCGTTCGGCGCGCTGGACGCCCAGGTGCGCCGCGACCTGCGCCGTTGGCTGCGCGATCTGCACGACCGCGCCGGCGTCACGACCGTATTCGTGACCCACGACCAGGACGAGGCGCTGGACCTCGCCGACCGCGTGGCCATCCTCAGGGACGGCCGCCTCGTTCAGATCGGCGGGCCCCAGTCGCTTTACGACGATCCGGCGAGCGCGTTCATCTACGACTTCCTGGGACCGTCGTGCCGGCTGCCAGGCGTGGTGGCGGCAGGCGCCCTGCGCATCGGCGACTGGACGGTCGCGGCCCCCAGCGGCGCGCCGAGCGGCGAGGTCGATGTCCTGTTCCGTCCGGACGAAGTCGATTTCGTCCCGGCGGGTGGCGTCGCGGTCCTGGTTCGCGCCGTGGCGGCGCGCGGCTCCGAGCTGCGCATAGACTGCGAGGCCGGTGGCCAGATGCTGGAGCTGCGCGCCCGCCAGCCGGCGGCGCTCGGTCCGGCGCGCGTGGCGCCCAGGCGTTTCAAGGTGTACCCGCGGACGGCCTGATCCTATTGGACCATGGCGACGCCGCCTCGCCTGCAGGCGCGCCCCGGAGGCGGGGCTTGCCCTGTTAGCGCAAGTCGGGCCAAAGCTGCAGCGCGTTGCAGTCGGGGGCGCCTGACGATAGGTTCCGCCGCTCTTTACGCCGGCTGCGCCTGGGAGTTCGGATTGGTCGATCTGTTTGAAGAGGTCGAGGAGGAGCTGCGCTCCGACCGAACCGCAAAGCTGGCCCGCGGCCTGATCCCCTGGGTCAGCGGCCTCTTCGCGCTCGTCTTGGTCGGGTATCTCGCCTACTGGGGCTATACCGCTTGGCAGAGCCACAATCTGGCTGCGGCGGGGCTGGCCTATGAGAAGGGCCTGGATGCGCTCGCGCAGAATGACACCGCCGGCGCGCTCACGAACTTCGAGGCCGCCGCCAAGGCGGGCGCGCCCGGTTACCGCACGCTCGCCCTGATGCAGGAGGGCGACCTGCGCCTCGTTGCGGGCAAGCCCGACGAGGCGGCCAAGCTCTATGACCAGGCCGCGACCGGCGCACCCAACGAGATTTTCGCCGACCTGGCGCGCCTCAAGGCGGCCGAGGCGCTCATGGATACGACGCCGCTGCCGCAGATCCAGGCTCGCCTCGCACCTCTTGCGGCCCCGAATCGGCCCTACGCGCTCTACGCCAAGGAAGCGTTGGCGATGGCGGAGCTGATGGCTGGACGCACCGCCGACGCCAGGCGCGATTTCACGGGCTTGAGCCTGTCGCTGGAGGCGCCCGAGGACCTGCGCCAGAGGGCGCAGATGGCGCTGACGCTGATCAACTCCGGTGAGGCGCAGACCGCCGCGGCCGCTGCGAAGCTGGCCGCCACAATGCCGCCGCCGCCGACCGCGACTGTCGGCCCGCAAGGCGCTCCGAGCGCGCCGCCGCCCGCCGCCGCCGGAGCATCTCGATGACGCATCGACGCCCTGCCAGCGTCATCGCGATGGTCGCTGTCGCCGGCTTGGCGCTGGCGGCGTGCTCGACGCTCCGCCGCGTGATCCCTGCGCAGCCGCACCACGCGCCGGCCAACCCGGTCCTGAGCGAGACCAACCGCATCTCGCTGCTCGAGCTGAACGACCAACTGAAGGTGTCGCCGTCGCTGAAGGGGCAGGACTTCTACCTGCCGCCGCCGCAACCGCAGGCCGACTGGCCAACCCCCGGCGGCACGCTCGAGAATTCGGTGGAGAATGTCTCGGCCGCGCCCGAGTTCCGCGTCGCCTGGAAGCGGCCTTTCGGTCTGCGCTCGACCGCGCACGCCCACGTCATGGCGCCGCCGGTCGCTGCTGACGGCAAAATCTTCGTCATGGACGCCAAGGCGACGGTCTCGGCCCACGACCTGAGGACCGGCGAGCAAGTCTGGAAGACGAACCTGCAGCCCAAGTCCAAGCGCGAGCGCGACGCCTTCGGCGGCGGCATGGCCTACCAGGATGGCAAGCTCTACGTTGCGTCCGGCTTCCGCCTGGTGGCCGAACTCGACGCGGCGACCGGACGCGTCGGGTGGCTCACGCGCACGGACGCGCCCATCCATGACGCTCCGACGGTTGCCAACGGGCGCGTTTACACCATCGACGTCGACGACGAGATGCTGACCTTCAACGCCGCGAACGGCACGCCCGACTGGACCTATCAGGCGCTGACCGAGCCGGCGCGCATGCTGGTGGCCTCAAGTCCGGCCGTGAGCAACGACACGGTGGTCGCCTCCTTCGCTTCGGGCGAGCTGGTCGCGCTGCGCTCCGACAACGGCACTGAGCTCTGGAACAACCCCCTGTCGCACACCACCCGGACAAGCGCCTTGTCCGAGATCCGCGACATCGCGGGCCGACCGGTCGTCTACAAGGGCGACGTGTTCGCCATCAGTCACGCCGACGTCATGGCGGCCACGGACTTGCGCACCGGGCAGGTGCGCTGGACGATTCCCGTGTCCGCCTTCACCAGTCCATGGCCGGCCGGGGACGTGGTTTTCGCGATCGACGAGACGGGCCACGCGATCTGCGCTTCACGGGATTCGGGCCAGCTCTACTGGATGATCGACCTCAATGCGGCGCCGCCGGCGACCAAGAAGCACAAGCATCCGAAGCGCGACAGCGCGGTGTGGTCGAGCCCGATCCTGGCCGACAGCAGGTTGATCACGGTCTCGGACAAGGGCGAGGCGGTGGCGATCAACGCCAAGACCGGCCAGGTCGAGCGGCGCCTGAAGATCGGTGACGACGCTCTGATCGGGCCGATCGCCGCGAACGGACTCATTTACCTCGTGACCCAGAACGCGGACCTCATCGCCATCCGCTGACCGGGAGCGCTATAGGCGGGCCCGTCATGGTCAAGATCGCCATCGTGGGGCGGCCGAACGTCGGCAAGTCGACCCTGTTCAACCGGCTGGCGGGCCGGAAGCTCGCGCTTGTCGACGATCGGCCGGGTGTCACCCGAGACCGCCGGTTCGCCATGGGCCGGTTGGGCGACCTCGACCTTGAACTGATCGACACCGCCGGGTTCGAGGATGTGGCGGACGAGAGCCTGGAGGCGCGCATGCGGCGCCAGACCGAACGTGCTCTCGACGAGGCGGACTTGGCGCTCTTCGTGATCGACGCGCGGGAAGGCGTCACGCCGCTCGACAAATCTTTCGCGACCTTGCTGCGACGCAGGGGCAAGCCGGTGATCCTGGTCGCGAACAAGGCCGAGGGCAGGGCGGGCGACGCCGGCTGGGCGGAGGCGTTCGGGCTCGGCTTCGGCGATCCCGTGGCGATCTCGGCCGAGCATGGCGAGGGGCTGTCGGAACTGTTCGACGCCATCGACGCCGCGCGTCCGGCCGAGCCCGTGCCGGAGACCGAAGGGGGCGAGCCGCCGCTCCGCATCGCCATCGTCGGGCGGCCGAACGCCGGCAAGTCCACCCTGCTCAACCGCCTGATCGGCGAGGACCGTCTGCTGACCGGGCCGGAGGCCGGCATCACGCGGGACGCCATCTCGGTCGACTGGGACTGGAACGGCCGGCGGGTGCGCCTCGTCGACACCGCCGGCTTGCGCCGCAAGGCCCGCGTCACCGAGGCGCTGGAGAAGCTCTCCACAGCCGACGCAATCCGCGCGATCACCTTCGCCGAAGTGGTCATCCTCGTGATGGATGCGACGCATCCATTCGAAACGCAGGACCTCCAGATCGCCGACCTCGTCGAGCGCGAGGGGCGGGCGCTGGTGTTCGTTCTGACCAAATGGGACTTGATCGAAGACGCGGCGGGACGCCTGAAGGCTTGCCAGGAGACCGCCGACCGCATGCTGCCGCAGTTGCGGGGCGCGCCGCTGGTGGCGCTTTCGGCGGAGACGGGGCGCGGGCTGGAGCGGTTGATGCCGGCGGTGGCCAAGGCTCACGCCGACTGGTCGACGAAGGTGAAGACCTCCGACCTCAACGCCTGGCTGCACCTGGCGATCGAACGCCATCCGCCGCCGATGGTGAACGGTCGCCGCATCAAGCCGAAGTACGTCGCGCAGACCAAAGCTCGCCCGCCGACGTTCGTGCTCTTCGCCTCGCGCGCTGCGGCGATGACCGACAGCTACAAGCGCTACCTGGTGAACTCGATCCGCCAGAGCTTCGATCTTCCGGGTACGCCGGTGAGACTCGCCGTGCGTGCCGGAAAAAATCCGTATGCAGATGATCTCGACGGCAAGCGGTCGTCGCCGCGCCCCCGCAAGGCGCCAAAGGCAGAGGCGGCTAAGCCCGGGCCCGGGCGTGCGCGGCCGTCCAGTCCTTCCAGGTCAGCGCGCGCTCCGGCAGGCCGGGGTCCGACGCGGCCGAAGCGAGGTCCACGATCATAGGTCCGATCTCGGACGGCGCGGTCAGCGTCGCAGGGTCCTCTCCGGGGAAGGCCTCAGCACGCAGGCCGGTGCGCATCTGGTTCGGGTCGACAAGCACTGCGCGGACGCCGGTGTGCTCGATCTCGTCGGCCCAGCAGCGCACCATCGCCTCGAGGCCGGCTTTCGTCGCCGCGTATATGCCCCAGAACGCCTTCGGGCGTATGGCGCGGCTCGAAGTGAGGAACAGCGCCCGCGCAGACGCGCTCTCGCGCAGCAGTGGCTCAAGCGAGCGGATCAGTCGATAGGCGCTGGTGAGGTTGGTGGCCACCACCTTGTCCCAGAGCCGTGGATCGACGTGCGCCATCGGCCATAGGCCGCCGAGCATGGCCGCGGCGTGCACGAGGACATCCAGCCGCTTATGGCGGCGGAAGATCTCGTAGCCGAGGGCGTCGATCCCGTCGCCTTCGGCAAGGTCCATCGGGACGAGAGTCGGGCGGTGGCCCCCGGCGGCCACGATCTCGTCGTCGAGCTCCTCGAGCGCGCCTTGCGTTCGTCCGACAGCGATCACGTGCGCGCCGGCCCGCGCCAGCGCGGACGCCGAGGCGCGCCCGATGCCGCGTGTGGCGCCGGTGACAAGCGCGATCCTGCCGGAGAGGGGAAGCGAGGTGGTCATGACGCGGCTTCTAGCGCATCGGCGCTACGCGCGCCCAGCCCGGCGCGCATCATGCGCCGGACCGCGCTTCTCGGCGCGGAATTCGCTGGCCGTGCAGGCTCGCGCCGGCTGTTTCGATTGTGAAGCAGAGCGCCGCCATTCCGACCGCGCAGGACGCCATCATCGTGTACGCCGGAACGAACAGGTCATGTGTCCGTCCGATCAGCCAGGAATTGAAGACCGGCGCACCCCCGCCGAAGATCGAGGTCGCGACGTTGTAGGCGAGGGCGAACCCGGCGAAGCGGACACGCGTCGGGAACATCGCCGGGAAGGTTGCGGAGATCGTAGCGAGCTGCGGCGCGTAGAGCACGCCGAGCACGACGAACCCGACCAGCGCGCCGGCCACGCCCGTGCTCATCATTGCGTAGATCGGAAGCGCCAGCATGAAGAGGCCTCCGAGCGAAAACCACCACATGGGCTTGCGGCCCACGCGGTCCGACAGCGCACCGGCGAACGGCAGCAGGGTCATCATGAACAGCATCCCGACGATGGGGACGGCCAGCGCCGTCTCGGTCGACAGGCGCAGCTGAAGCCGGAAGTAGGTCGGCATGTAGCTGAGCAGCGTGTAGTTCACGACGTTCAGTGCGATCACGAGCCCGCTCATGGTGAGGATCGGGCGCCAGTGCCGGGTCAACAGGCGCGTCAGCGGGACGCGGGCGGGCTCTTTCTCCGCGAGGAAGACGGGGGTCTCACCGACCCTCGACCGGAGATAGAAGCCGACGAACGCAAGGGGCGCCGCGCCGAAGAAAGGCAATCGCCAGCCCCAGTCGCGCATGGCGACCGGTCCCAGGAGCAGCGAGCCGCCCAGCATGAGCAGCGCCCCGACTGAGAAGCCGGAAAGCGTGCCGAATTCGAGAAAGCTGCCGAAGAAGCCGCGCCGCGCATCGGGCGCATGCTCCGCCATGAACGTCGCCGCGCCGCCGTACTCACCGCCGGTGGAGAACCCCTGCAGCATCCGCAGCAGGATCAGCAGGGTCGGGGCCCAGAACCCGGCGGCGGCGTAGGTGGGCAGCAGACCGACGCCGAAGGTCGCGCCGGCCATCAGGACGATCGTGGCGGCCATCACGCCTCGTCGTCCGATGCGATCGCCAAGCGATCCCCAGAACGCCCCGCCGAGCGGGCGCATGAGAAAGGAGATTGCGAAGACGCCGAGCGCGAACAAGGTCGCCTGCTGCATCTTTCCAGGAAACAGAGCGACGGCGATGTAGGTCACGCCATAGGCGTAGATGCCGTAGTCGAACCACTCCGTCGCGTTGCCGATGGCCGATGCGGCGACGGCGCGGCGAACATCCCGTGTGGTGGCGACGGCTGCGCCCCGGGCGCGATGATCCAGCGTCTTCACCTCGTGCTTTCCTTTCAACGAAGAGGCGCGCGGCGCCGGAAGGGGCGCGGCCGATGCGTCTCGGAGACTTCGCGCATGCGGCCGCAGCGGCCAGCGCGTCAGACGGTGCGGTCGGCCGCGCTGGCTTCAGCGAGGGGCGAGGCGGCCGTTTCCGTATCGTCGAGCAACTCCCCGAGCCGTTCGAGGGCGGCGAGGATCATGGCCTGCTCCCAGGGCGCCAACTCGCCGAAGCGCCTGCTGAACTGCGCACGGAGCAGGTTTGGCGCGGTCTCCAGCACCGACTTGCCCTTCGACGTGACGGCCAGCAGTTGCTGGCGTCGATCGCCCTCGTTGCGGCGTCGGCTGGCAAGGCCCTCGGCTTCGAGGCGGTCCATGATGTTGGTGACCGTCGCCTGGCTGAGCTGCAGCCGCATCGCGATGGAGCCCGGGGTCGTCTGGCCGCGACGCTCGACCTCCTGGAGGACGAGAAGCTGCGAAGCCGTGAGGCCGGTCTCCGCCGCCAGACGCCGTCCGCTGAGGTCCGCCGCGCGAAGGATGCGGCGCAGGGCTCGGAGCGCAGCGTTGGTGAGATCGGCATCCACACCTCATGGCTACCGCCGACCGCGCCGGGCCGCCACGGTTATTTATTTCGATAATCGAAGGGTGTGGCAAGGTCAACGCGACTGACTAACTTGTGACGCCGCCGTAACTTGCCTGTGAGTTGAGGCCGATTTGGGTTGAACCAGCGACGTCGAGCCGCATTCTAAACCTGACCCGGGCGGCTTCGTCGCAGATGCCGGATGGCAAGAATTTCGGAAATGGAAATAGTGTTGGCGCGACTTGAACCTGCATGCGGCTATCGCGGCGCGCTTGGGCCGCCATTGGATCTGATGCTGCGCATGCCGCGTCCGACCGATGGGCCCGCAATCACGCGGCTGATCGCCGACTGTCCGCCGCTCGATGTCAACTCGGCCTACTGCAATCTGCTGCAGTGCGCCCACTTCGCCGACACCTGCGTGGCGGCGATCGAGGATGGCCTTCTGAAGGGGTGGATATCGGGCTATCGCCCCCCGTCCGATCCCGGGCAGATCTTCGTCTGGCAAGTCGCCGTGCACCCCGAGGCTCGAGGCCGAGGGCTTGGCGCGCGCATGCTGGGCGAGCTGGTGTCTCGCCCGTGGGTCAGCGACGCTCGCGCGCTCACCGCCACAATCACCGCCGCCAACGCGGGATCGTGGGCGCTGTTCGCGGCGTTCGCTCGGCGGCGTGGCCTCAAGCTCACCGCGTCGCTCCGGTTTCAAGCCGACGTTCACTTCCAGGGCAGCCACGACAGCGAATGGGAGATCTCGATCGCCCTTTCCAGCGCCTGCCCGCAGACCAAGGAGCCTTGATGACCGTCCAGATCCGCCCCGCTCCCACGGCGTCGCCCTATGCGGGCCGCCTCTACGAGCGCCTGGAGTCGCAGGTGCGCAGCTACTCGCGGGCGATGCCGCGGCAGTTCGCCCGCGCCGAAGGCGTGTGGATGTACGACAGCCTGGGCGGGCGGTACCTGGACTTCCTCTCGGGCTGCTCGTCGCTGAACTACGGTCACAACCATCCGGCGCTGAAGGCGGCGCTGATGGACTACATCGCGAACGACGGGATCGCGCACAGCCTGGATCTCCACACCGAGGCGAAGGCCGCGTTCCTGCGGACGTTCGACGAGGTGATCCTGCGCCCCAGGGGGCTCGTCTATCGGGCGATGTTCACCGGGCCGACCGGTACGAACGCGGTCGAGGCGGCTCTGAAACTGGCCCGCAAGGTCACCGGCCGCACCCAGGTCGTCGCGTTCACCAACGGCTTCCACGGCATGACGCTCGGGGCCCTCTCGTGCACCGGCAACGCCGCCAAGCGCGACGGCGCGGGCGTGCCGCTGACGTACGTGACCCACGAGCCGTATGACGGATACTTCGGGCCGGACGTCGACACTACAGCCCTGCTCGAAAGGCGCCTTCGCGACCACTCCGCCGGGCTGGACGCGCCGGCCGCGATCCTGGTCGAGGCGGTGCAAGGCGAGGGGGGGCTGCAGGCGGCATCGCCCGCCTGGCTGCTGCGGATCGCCGAGGTCGCCCGGGAGCACGGCGCGCTGCTCATCCTGGACGACATCCAGGCTGGCTGTGGCCGCACCGGCCCATTCTTCAGCTTCGAGGGCATGGGCTTCGTTCCCGATATAGTGACTATGGCCAAGTCGCTGTCAGGCATGGGCTCGCCGTTCGCGCTCACGCTGCTGCGGCCCGAGCTCGACGTCTGGAGCCCGGGCGAGCACAACGGCACTTTCCGTGGCAACAACCATGCGTTCGTCACCGCAACTGCGGCGCTGCGCCTGTTCTGGAGCGACGGGCGCTTCGAGGCTGACGTGCGTCGCCGCGGAGGCCTGCTGGGGCGTCGGCTGGATGCGATCGCCAGGTCGCTCGGGCTCTCGGTTCGTGGACGCGGGATGATGCGCGGGCTCGTCACCGGTTCCGGCGAGATCGCCGCTGCGATCACGCGGCTGGCGTTCGCGAAGGGCCTGATCATCGAGACCAGCGGCTCCGATGACGAGGTGGTCAAGGTGCTGGCGCCGCTCGTGATCGACGACGACGTGCTGGCGATGGGGCTGGACATCCTCGAGGACTGCGCGCGGCAGGTCTTGTCGGCGCCGTTGCGCGTGGCGGCGGAGTAGCTCCGTGATCGTGCGCGAACTCGAGAAGGTCCGTGGCGGCGACCGCCACGTCCGGACGCCGGGCTGGGACAGCGTGCGCCTGTTGCTACAGGCCGACGGCGTGGGATTCTCGTTCCATATCACCACGCTCTACGCCGGCCAGGAACTGACCATGTGGTACCGCCATCACATCGAGGCCGTGTACGTCGTGAGCGGGGAGGGCGAGATCGAGGATCTCGCCCAGCGAACGACGCACGCGCTGAGGCCGGGCGTCCTCTACGCTCTCGACGAGCACGACCGGCACGTCGTGCGGCCGATCACGGATATCGTCTGTGTGTGCGTGTTCAACCCGCCGGTGACTGGGCGCGAAGTGCACGATGAAACCGGAGCCTACCCTTCGCCCGCGGACATGGCGGAGGCCCGCCTTGACTGAGCTGCGCAGAGCCACGCCCGACCTCTATCCGTCGCGAGGGGAGCCGTCGCGGGGGCCCTCGCACCGGCTCGATCCGGTCGTGCATGGCGCTTGGCGTCCCGACGCGCCGATTTCGCTGGCGCAGGCGCGGACGTTCGAGACGGAGGGTTTCCTGGCGCTAGACGCCCTGTTCGCCCCCGACGAGGTGGCGCTGCTGCAGTCGTCGGCCGCCGGCCTGCTCGCCGATCCCGGCGCGCTGCCATCCGACGTCGTCGTCCGTGAGCCTGGCAGCGACGAGGTGCGCTCGATCTTTGATGTGCACCTTCACAGCGCCCTGATGGCGCGACTGGCTGCCGACGCCCGCATCGTCGACATCGCTCGCTTCCTGCTTGGGGACGAGGTCTACGTCCACCAGTCGCGATTGAATTACAAGCCGGGTTTCGACGGGAAGGAGTTCTACTGGCACTCCGATTTCGAGACCTGGCATGTCGAGGACGGGATGCCGCGGATGCGCGCGCTCTCAGTCCTGATCCTCCTGGCCGAGAACACCGAGCACAACGGCCCCCTCATGGTGATGCCGGGCTCGCATCGGCTTTATCTCGCCTGCGGCGGCGCGACTCCGGACGACCACTACCTGAGCTCGCTCAAGAAGCAGGAGTACGGTGTTCCGGACCGCTTGAGCCTCGCGGAGCTGGCCAGTCGGCAGGGCATCGTCTCGATCATCGGGCGGCCCGGGCTTGTGGCGCTTTTCGATTGCAACCTGATGCACGGCTCGAACGGGAACATCACGCCTCAGCCGAGAAGCAACGCCTTTCTCGTCTACAACGCCGTGTCGAACCGGCCCGAGCGGCCGTTCGGGGCGGCGCGGGCGCGACCAGACTTCCTCGCGGCGAGGAGCGCAGAGCCGATCGAGCCGGCGCGTGGGCGGCTGACGGCGGGCGCCGCCGAGCCGTGAACCGCGTCAGGAAGACGCTGGGGCCGGCGATGGCCGGGCGATCGCCTCGGCCCCGCGCGGCTCGACGCCGCGCGCAGCATAGCGTTGGGCGATCACGGCGCAGGCCATGAGCTGCAACTGGTGGAATAGCATCAGGGGCAGCACGATGAGGCCGACGCTGGCGGCGGGAAAGAGGATGCTGGCCATCGGCACGCCCGAGGCGAGGCTCTTCTTGGAGCCACAGAACACGATGGCGATCTCGTCGGCCTTGTCGAAGCCGAGGCGGCGCGCTGCGAACGCCGTCGTGACAAGTATGAACGCAAGCAGCGCCGCGCAGACGAGGATCAGGAGCCCGATCTGGGCCGCCGAGACCTTGTGCCAGATGCCCTGTACAACCGCATCGCTGAAGGCGCCGTAGACGATGAGCAGGATCGATCCGCGGTCGACCAGCCCGACCAGCTTCGCGCGCCGCTTCATCCATCCCGCGATCCAGATGCGGGCGACCTGGCCCGCCACGAAAGGCAGGAGCAGCTGCGCTGCGATCGCCTCGGCCTCGCCGAACGGCGAGCCGGCGCCACGCACGCCCAGCACGACCGCCGCCGCGACCGGCGTGATGAAGATGCCGAACAGGTTCGAGGCCGAGGCGGCGCAGACCGCCGCCGCCACGTTGCCGCGCGCCACCGACGTGAAGGCGATCGACGACTGCACGGTGGACGGCAGGCAGCAGAGGAAGACCACGCCGGTCGCCAGCGTGGTCGGCATGATCGCGGAGGGCAACCGCGCCAACGCGAGGCCGGCGAGCGGGAAGAGGACGAATGTCGCGGCGAGGATGACGAGGTGCAGCCGCCAATGTGTGATCCCCGCCAGCACCGCCTCGCGCGACAGTTTCGCGCCGTGAAGGAAGAAGAGCAGGGCAATCACCAGCTCGGTGATGAGCCCGAAGTTGGCCGCGACCTCCCCGCGCACGGGCAGCACGCTGGCCAGCGCCACCATGCTCACGATCGCCAGCACGTAGCGGTCGGGCGCGAGCCAGCGCCAGTTCACGCTTCCACCAAGAACGACAGCTGCTGGTCGACCTGTTCGTTGCGTCCCTCAGCGGTTTCTCGGTCCAGAAGCCGTGTCGGATAGTCGCCGGTGAAGTAGTGGTCGGTGAACTGCGGCGTGACGGGGTCGCGAGGACCCACGCCCATCGCCCAGTAGAGGCCGTCGACCGAAAGGAACGCCAGGCTGTCCACCTGCAGATGGCGCGCCATCTCCTCGACCGATTTGTTGGCGGCCAGCAGTTCGTCGCGATCGGGCATGTCGATGCCGTAGAAGTCGGGATAGCGGATCGCCGGGGACGCCGAGCGCAGGTGCACCTCCGCAGCGCCGGCCTCGCGCACCATGCGCACCACCCGCGCATCGGTGGTGCCGCGCACGATCGAGTCGTCGACGAGGACGACGCGCTTGCCCGCCAGCACCGCGCGGTTGGGACTGAGCTTCATGCGCACCCCGAGCGCCCGCAGGTTCTGGTCGGGTTGGATAAACGTGCGCTTGGCGTAGTGGTTGCGGATGATGCCCATCTCGAACGGCAGACCCGCGGCCTGCGCGTAGCCGATCGCGGCTGGCACGCCGGAGTCCGGCACAGGCACGACGACGTCGGCGGCGACGGCGCTGTCCTCCGCCAGGCGCCGTCCCATGCGCTTGCGGACGTCGTACACCGAGACGCCGTTCACCACGGAGTCGGGCATGGCGAAATAGACGTATTCGAACACGCATGGCCGCGCCCTGGCGGCCGGGAACGGACGCATGGATTCGATTCCGTCCTGCGAGATCACCACCACCTCGCCGTGCTCGATGTCGCGCACGAAACTGGCGCCCACCATGTCAAGCGCGCGGGTTTCGGAAGCCAGCACCCAGTTCTCGCCCAGCTTGCCGAGCACCAGCGGGCGGATGCCAAGCGGGTCGCGCGCGCCGACGAGCTTCTTGTTGGTCAGCGCGACCAGGGCGTAGCCCCCCTCGATCTGGCTCAGCGCGTCGATGAAGCGGTCGATGAACTTCATCTTCCGCGAGACGGCGACGAGCTGGATGATGATCTCGGAGTCCGAGGTCGACTGGAAGATATGGCCCTCGGAGACGAGCCGTTTCCGAAGCGTAAGGAAGTTGGTCAGGTTGCCGTTGTGCGCCAGCGCGATGCCGCCCGATTCCAGGTCGGCGAACATCGGCTGGACGTTGCGCAGGAAGCTGCCCCCTGCGGTCGAGTAGCGCGTGTGGCCGATGGCCGCCTCGCCTGGCAGCCGCTCACCGACGCCGCCGTCGGAGAAGTGGTCGGCGACTTCGCCCATGTGCCGCTCGGTATGGAAGCGCTGGCCGTCGAACGAGGCGATGCCGCAGGCCTCCTGTCCGCGGTGCTGCAGCGCGTGGAGGCCGAGGGCGGTGATCTGGGCGGCGCCCTTGGCGCCGAACACGCCGAAGACCCCGCATTCCAGCCTCGGCTTGTCGTCGTCCGGGTCGCGCCAGGAGGCGTCTCTCTTGATGCTCAACGTGAGGTCTCCGCGCGGGGCCGCGCGCCCCCGGCTGTTTCATTGTACCGGCGATTCTGATCCGCACCCTGCGCGTTGTTGTCGTAGGCGTCGCCGTTGACGATGGCCCTGCCGACGACCGGCGTGATGGCGTTGGCGAGCCTCGCGCCTTCCGGCGCGAAGGCCCGGAGAGCGTCGGCCGAGGCGGCGGTGAGAGGGTAGAGCGCGGCGCCGGTCGGCAGGCGGGCCGGCGGCGTCACCGCGGCGAGCGCCATGTTCACCAGCCCCAGGAAGACGAGCGCGCGGACCAGCCCGAACCCGGCGCCAACCGCCCGATCCAGGTTGCCGAGCACCATCGTCTGGTGCAGGCGCCGCGTCAGCGCCGCGGCCGCCACCGAGAGCAGCACGAACATCGCCGCGAATATCACGAGGATCGCCGCGACGTTCGCCACCAATGGCAGATGGATGGCGTGACGCGCGATAGGTCCCGTGAAGCGAAGCGCCATCACTGCGAGGATCGCCGCGATGACGACGGCCGCCACCCAGGCGACCTCGCGCGCGCCGCCCCGAAACCATCCGACCATCACCGAGACCACGAGCACCCCTCCCGCGCAGAGGTCGAAGAGGCTCATCTGGCGGTTTCGTCCCACGCCTGACCCTCGATCCGCGCCGTGGCGTCGACCAGCCGCGCGACACCGAGCTGCCGCACGCCCGCCGCCTCAGCGGCTCCCTGCACCGGCGCGAGCGCTCGCGAAAAGCCCAGCTTCACGGCTTCCTTCAGGCGCATCTCGGTTCTCGACACGGGCCTGACGTCCCCCGAGAGACTGATCTCGCCGAACACTACGCAATCCTGCGGCAGCGCCGCACCGGTGGCCGACGAGACCAACGCAGCAGCCGCAGCGAGGTCCGCCGCCGGTTCGGTGACCTTCAGCCCCCCTGCGACGTTCAAGTAGACGTCGCGCGCGCCAAATCCAAGTCCACAACGCGCTTCGAGCACGGCGAGGATCATCGCCAGACGCCCCGAGTCCCAGCCCACCACGGCCCTGCGCGGCGTGCCATAGGCGGAAGGCGCAACGAGGGCCTGGAACTCAACCAGCACCGGCCGCGAGCCCTCGACACCCGCGAACACCACCGAGCCGGCGGCCCGCTCGCCGCCCTCGCCGAGGAACAGCGCCGAGGGGTTCCGGACCTCTCGCAGCCCCGCGTCGCCCATCTCGAACACCCCGATCTCGTCAGTGGCGCCGAAGCGGTTCTTGACGCCCCGCAGGACCCGGAACGGATAGCCGCGCTCGCCTTCGAACGAGAGCACCGCGTCGACCATGTGCTCGACGACGCGAGGGCCTGCGACCTGGCCGTCCTTGGTCACGTGGCCCACAAGCAGCATCGCGACGCCCCGCCGCTTGGCGAGGCGCACCAGTTCGCCGGCGCAGGCGCGCACCTGCGTCACCGATCCGGGCCCGGCCTCGTGCATGTCGCTCCACAGCGTCTGTACGGAGTCGATGACCACCAGGTCGAGCGGCTCGCGCTTCAGGCCGTCGACGATGTCACGCAGCGAGGTCTCGGCGGCCAGGCGCACCGGCGCGGCGGAAAGCCCCATGCGGGCGGCCCGGCCGCGGATCTGGTCGACCGCCTCCTCACCGGACACGTAGGCGCAGGCCGCGCCCCGCTGCGCCGCCGCCGCGCACACCTGCAGCAGAAGCGTCGACTTGCCCACGCCGGGGTCGCCGGCGATCAGCAACGCGGAGCCGGGCGCGACGCCGCCGCCGCAGACGCGGTCGAACTCATCCAGCCCGGTAATCAGCCGCGCGGGTGCGGCGGTCTCGCTCGCCAGGCCCTCGAATGCGAGTCCGCGCGGTTTGGCGCCCCTGGCCGGGGCCAGCGCGCCGGGCGGGCGGCTCGTCACTTCCTCGACAAGGCTGTTCCAGGCGCTGCAGGCCGGACATTGGCCTGTCCACTTCGCGGCCGTCGCGCCGCAGGCCTGGCAGATGAAGACCGCCCCATCACGGGCCATGAAGCTTCGCCGATCCGTCGCAGGAAGATGAGCCGAGCCGCAATATAAGGCGCCCGCGCGATTCCGCTTGCATGACGGCCCTTGTCGGCGCCGCACAGTGCACGCAACAG
>JAKAZA010000119.1 GCA_021816155.1 Pseudomonadota bacterium
CTTCAACCAAGGGCGCAATGTCGATAGCGCGGATGTGTGGAATGGAATCCGACATCATTTCTCTGGTAAACTTGCAGGCGTGCCATTTCCTCAAGGGAAAACGAATTAAATCAGGTATATTGAAAGCGTTCGCTTGCGGCATGACTGAACAAACAGTTGCGGCGTCACGCACCAGATCAGTTTCGCTGTGCGGGATAAACTCGACTGAAATTCTCATGGCGGTGTTCTAGCGACGCAAATACAAACGGAAAGGGCCAGCCAAGGCCGGATCGAGCCCACCATTGAGCGAGATCAACGCGCTTGGGCGCGGCGGAGGCTGCGCAAGGCGACTTCGTCCGCGTGCGAGCTGCGTCGAACGGCCCGCCCCGCGGAGGCGCGATCATGGCCTTCGGCCGATCGGCGGCGTCGCGGCCTTCGACGCCGACCAGGGCGGCGCTGTCAGCGTGGGCGCCGTCGGGTTCGACATCTCCTGCGGCGTGCGGCCGCTGACAACCAGCCTCACGCGCGGCGAGATAGAACGTCGCCAGCATGAGTTGGCCGACATGCTGTTCGAGAGCATTCTGGCCGGGCTGGGATCCACCGGCGCCGTGGTCCTCGCCGGCGCCGACATGGACGCCATGCTGGCGGGCGGCGCAGCCTGGGCGGTGGCGCAAGGCTGGGGCGAGACGCGCGACCTCGAGCGTATAGAGGAAAACGGACGCATGGCGGGCGCACGGCCCGAGGCCGCGGCAGCCTGGCGAGGCCCGGTCTCCGACGAAAGCCCCTCGTCCGCTCATTGTCGCCGGGGACGGTTGAGAGCAGGGTCCAAGGCCGCTGGCGGAGGAACCCTGATGGACGGCAAGACGGTTGTGCTCACGGGCGGCACGTCGGGCATCGGCGAGGTGGCGGCGACGGAGCTTGCGCGGCAGGGCGCTCGGATCATCCTTGTTGCACGCGATCGGGAGCGAGCCTCGCAAACCCTGGCGCATGTCGGCCGGGCCGGACCGGGTCTGGCCCACCGCGTGGTGTATGCCAACCTGGCCAGCATCGCCGAGACCCGCCGAGCCGCCGCGGAGATAGCCGTCGCGGAGCCGCGCGTCGACGTGCTGATCAATAACGCCGGCGCGCTGTTCAACCGGCGCCAGACCTCGCCGGACGGGCTGGAGATGACGTTCGCCGTAAATCACATGGCCTATTTCGCAATGACCGAGGGCCTCAGAGACGCGCTGATCAGATCCGCCCCCGCGCGCATCGTGAGTACGGCCTCCGGCGCGCACCGGGGCGCGGCGCTGGACTTCGACGATCTGCAATCCCAGCGGGCGTATTCAGGCTTTCGGGCCTACGCGCGCTCGAAGCTCTGCAACATCCTGTTCAACCGCGAACTGGCTCGTCGCCTCGAAGGGAGCGGAGTCACCGCCAACTCCCTGCACCCGGGGTTCGTCGCGACCCGCTTCGGGGCGAACTCCGGCGGCCTGACGCAGGCGCTGATGCCGCTTGCGAAGCTGGGTGCGATCAGCGCGGCGAAAGGCGCCGAGACGATCGTCCACCTCGCCTCTTCGCCCGACGTCGCCGCGATCAGCGGCGGCTACTTCTACAAGCGCCAGCCCGAGACGCCCAGCCCGGCCGCGCAGGACGATGCGGCCGCATCGCGCTTGTGGGCCGAGAGCGAGCGAATTGCGGCCAGAGCCGCCAGCCAGGCCTGACGGCTCGCCGGCGGGCGCCGCCCGCCCTACGCCTTGGCCTCCACGTAGATCTCGCCGCCGGCCTCGCGGAACTTCTCAGCCATCTCGGCCAGACCGTCGGCGACGGCGTTCTGGCCGGCGGCGGCGTCGCGGATCTCCTGGCTGATCTTCATCGAGCAGAACTTGGGCCCGCACATCGAGCAGAAGTGGGCCACCTTGTGGGCCTCCTTCGGCATGGTCTCGTCGTGGAACTCGCGCGCCGTTTCCGGGTCGAGACCGAGGTTGAACTGGTCCTCCCAGCGGAACTCGAAGCGGGCTCTGGAGAGCGCGTCGTCCCAGAAGCGGGCCGACGGATGGCCCTTGGCGAGGTCCGCGGCGTGGGCGGCGATCTTGTAGGCGATCACGCCCTGCTTCACGTCCTCGCGGTCGGGCAGGCCCAGGTGCTCCTTCGGCGTCACGTAGCAGAGCATCGCGGTGCCGAACCAGCCGATCATCGCCGCGCCGATGGCGCTGGTGATGTGGTCGTAGCCGGGCGCGATGTCGGTGGTGAGCGGCCCCAGCGTGTAGAACGGCGCCTCGTGGCAGGCGGCGAGCTGCTTGTCCATGTTGGCTTTGATCTTGTGCATCGGCACGTGGCCGGGGCCTTCGATCATCACCTGCACGCCGTGCTTCCAGGCCACCTTGGTCAGCTCGCCCAGCGTCTCCAGCTCGGCGAACTGGGCCGCGTCGTTGGCGTCGGCGATCGAGCCGGGCCGCAGACCGTCCCCGAGCGAGAAGGAGACGTCGTAGGCCCGCATGATCTCGCAGATGTCCTCGAAGTGCTCGTAGAGGAAGCTCTCGCGGTGATGGGCGAGGCACCACTTGGCCATGATCGATCCGCCGCGCGAGACGATGCCGGTGACGCGCTTGGCCGTCAGCGGGATGTACGGCAGGCGCACGCCGGCGTGGATGGTGAAGTAGTCGACGCCCTGCTCGGCCTGCTCGACCAGCGTGTCGCGGAACACCTCCCAGGTGAGGTCCTCGGCGACGCCGCCCACCTTCTCCAGCGCCTGGTAGATCGGCACCGTGCCCAGCGGCGTGGGGCAGTTGCGGATGATCCAGTCACGGATGTTGTGGATGTTGCGCCCGGTCGAGAGGTCCATGATCGTGTCGGCGCCCCAGCGGATCGCCCAGACCATCTTCTCCACCTCGTCCTCGACCGCCGAGAGCACGGCCGAGTTGCCGATGTTGGCGTTCACCTTGACGAGGAAGTTGCGGCCGATCGCCATCGGCTCCAGCTCGCCGTGGTTGATGTTGGCCGGGATGATGGCGCGGCCGCGGGCGACCTCGCCCATCACGAACTCGGGCGTGACGAAGTCCGGGATCTCGGCGCCGAAGTCCTCGCCGTCACGGATGAAGCTGGCGCCCTGCTCGCGGCGCAGGTTCTCGCGGATGGCCACGAACTCCATCTCGGGCGTGACGATGCCGCGCCGGGCGTATTCCAGCTGGGTGACGGCGCCGCCGCCCTTGGCGCGCAGCGGCCTGCGGTCGGACTTGAACGGGCGCGCGAGGTGGCGGCCGCGGGCGTGGCCGTTGTCCTCCGGCTTCACCTGGCGGGCCTCGACCTCCTCGACGTCGCCCCTCGCCAGCACCCAGGCGTCGCGATGGCGGGCCAGGCCCTTCTCGACATCGATTGCGGCGGCCGGATCGCCGTAGGGGCCGGCGGTGTCGTAGAGCGTCAGCGGCGGCTCGCCGGCCGAGGGGTGCACGGCCACCTCGCGGAACGGCACGCGGACACACGGATGCAGCACGCCCTGCGCCCACACGCGCCGCGAACCGGGCCGCTCGCCTGTCGGGATCGGCGTCTCGATGGACGTCTGGACGTTCATGGCGGCTCCTCTAGCCTCAAGCAGAGCCAGCCCGCGCTCGGTTCGGACAAAGCGGACAGGCGTATCCGCCGTTCCCTCCCTTCGCCGGCATGACCCGGATCAGGTTCGGCGGGTCGCGGCCCCGTCAGGCCGCCTCTCAGCCCCTTGGAGGGCTCCCCGGAGAACACCTTCAGACTACGCCCGGAGCGCGGGGGGTCAAGGTGTGACACGCCGGACCGGGAGTAACAGCGTTGCACTAGCGGGAACCCATGGATCGGGCGCATAGTTGAGCGCCTTGTCCGTCACGCGCTTTCGTCGAGGAGACGCGCCAAATGCTTAAGCTTGCTTCTTTCGCCGCAGTCGCCGTTCTGGCGGCTACCCCACTTGCGGCGCAAGCCGCACAACACAGCGCCACCTGTTTCCGGACCGATGACATCCAGAACACCAAGATGACGCCGGATGACCGGGCGATGTACCTGCGCTCTTCGACCGGCGCCTTCTACAAGATCGAGTTCGGCGGCGCCTGCCCGAATCCAACCGACGCGCCGCCGGTCCTGCATCCGATCAACAACACCAACATCGTGTGCGGGCCGGCCGGCCTGGACATCAAGATTCCCGGCGCCGAGGGCTGCATCCCGACCAAGCTGATCCGGCTGACGCCGGCCGAAGTTGCGAAGATCCCACCCGCACAGCGTCCCTAGCCATCGTCCCGGGACGTCCGCCGCGGCGCAGCACGCTCAGTTCGCGTTCGCTGCGCCGACGGCCGGGGCGCGCGCCATGGCCACCGCCATCAGGCTGTCCCAGCCGATCAGGGACATCAGGTGCGCGTAGATCTGGGCGACCGCGCCGTTGTCGACCAGCTCCCGCAGCTTTTCCGTCGGCAGCGCCTTCAGCTTCTCCTCGGACACTGCGTAGAACTCGGCGATCGTCTGCGGCTCCGCCGGCGCGCCGTCCGGGCCGGCGGGCGTGAACGTCGCCTGGCGGGTCTCGAACAGGTCGAGCTGCCTGAGCAGCGCGACGAACGACTCGGTGCGCCGCCCCTCGGTCTCGAAGTCGTTGCAGAACTGGATGCAGCCGTTGGTGTACTCGGTGGGCTCGCCCTTTTCGTCGAAGAAGCCGAGGTCGTAGTCTTCCCCGAGCATGCTGGCCGCGCGGTCGATGCACACCACCAGCTGCCCGCGCGTCTGGTCTGAAGCGAGAACGAACGGGTAGCGGCGGATATAGGCGGGAATGTAGGCGCCCACCTGGAAGGCGCCTTCGGCGTCGACGAACAGGTTCGTGTTCTGCGAGATGCCCATCACGGCCAGCGGCTGGCGCCGCTCGCCCGCGAAGATGATCGGATACGACAGCCCCGCCGCCGGAAACTCCGACACGGTCAGCGGCACGACGTTGGCCGTCGCGGCGAACCCGAACGGCTTGTCGAGGCGCTTCAGGCCGATCCTGGCGTGCGCCTCGCGCGAGAGTGGCTCGGGTTTGGAATAAAAGAGGACGTTGCCGGTGAACTCGGGCTGAGGCGGCGGCGAGGTCAAATTGGCCATGGGGAATCCGGCGCAAGCGCTTGCAACAAGCGGGCAGCCCTAGCCGATCGCGCAAGCCCCGGCAATGCGGGCGCGCCCGCGCCCCTTGCGCTCCGCAGAGCGGCCCGGCTTGATGCGCCAACCGAGAGGAGAACGCCCCCGATGCCGATCTACTACCCCGATATTCTCGATCAGCGGACCGCCGCGCGCAGCATCACCTACGGCGACAAGGACGTGATGCTCTACGCGCTGGGGATCGGCCTGGGCGCCGACCCGATGAACGAGAAGGAGCTGCCGTTCGTCTACGAGCGCGACCTGAAGGTGGTGCCGACCGCCGCCACTGTGCTGGCCGCCGCCAACAGCCGCCCGGCCGAGGGGCGTCCCGCGCCCGCGCCGCCGCCCGGCCACCGGCCCAGCCAGATCAACTACCTGATGATGGTGCACGGCGAGCAGAAGGTGGAGCTGCACAAGCCGCTGCCGACATTCGGGACGTTCGTCACCGAAGGCCGCACGGTCGGCGCCTGGGACAAGGGCGCGGGCAAAGGCGCGGTGGTGGTGCAGGAAACCACCTGGACGGACGAGAAGGGCGAGCTGGCCGCCACGCTGACCGGCTCGATGTTCGCCCGGGGCGACGGCGGCTTCGGCGGCCCTACGGAAGGCCAGCCCGAACCGCATCAGGTCCCCACGCGGGCGCCCGACCTCTCGGTCGACATCGCGACGCGGCCGGATCAGGCGCTGCTCTACCGCCTGAACGGCGACCGCAATCCGCTGCACTCCGACCCTCAGTCGGCGAAGATGTCGGGCTTCCCGCGTCCGATCCTGCACGGCCTTTGCACCTACGGCATCACCTGCAGGGCGGTGCTGCAGCACGTGCTCGACTACGACGCCGCGCAGATCCGCAGCCACCAGGTGCGCTTCTCGGCGCCCGTCTTTCCCGGCGACACGATCACCGTCGACCTCTGGAAGGACGGCAAGAACGTCTCGTTCGAGGCGCGCGTGAAGGAGCGCAACGCGACGGTGATCCGCAACGGGCTGACGGTGCTGCGGTAGGGCGCAGCCCTCAGGTCGGACGTCCCTGCGAGAGCGATCCGTAGAGGTCGGGGCGCCGGTCGCGGAAGAAGCCCCAGGCGGCGCGATGCGCGGCCAGGAAGTCGAGGTCGACCGTCGCGGCGATCACGCCCTCGTTGTCGCGACCGAGCGCGGCGACGAGGTCTCCGCGATGATCGCAGACGAAGCTCGACCCATAGAAGCGCTGGCCGCCACCGGGATAGCCGGGCCAGGGCTCGAAGCCGGTCCGGTTGGCGCCGACGACCGGGATCACGTTGGAGACCGCGTGGCCCTGCATCGCGCGCCGCCACGGCTCGGCGGTGTCCAGCGTCGGGTCGTGCGGCTCCGAGCCGATGGCGGTTGGGTAGAGCAGTGCTTCGGCGCCGGCCAGCACCATCGCGCGCGCGGCTTCCGGGAACCACTGGTCCCAGCAGATCCCGACGCCGATCCTGCCGAAGCGGGTGCGCCAGACGCGGAACCCAGTGTCGCCCGGGCGGAAGTAGTATTTTTCCTGATAGCCGGGTCCGTCCGGGATGTGGCTCTTGCGATAGACGCCCATCAGAGACCCGTCGGCGTCCGCCATGACGAGGCTGTTGAAGTAGTGCGGCCCCTCGCGCTCGAAGATCGAGATCGGCAGCACGACGCCCAGCTCGCCGGCCAATGGCGCGAGCGCCGCGACGCAAGGATGCTCGCGCCATGGGTAGGCGTGGGCGAACCAGCGCTCCTCCTGCGCGACGCAGAAGTACGGCCCCTGGAACAGCTCGGGCGGCAGGATCACCTGCGCGCCCGCCGCGGCCGCCTCGCGGATGAGGGCGGCGGTCCTGGCGACGTTGGCGGTCATGTCGTCGCCGTATGCGCTCTGGATCGCCGCCAGGGTCAGCGTGCGCGCCATCAGGCTGGCTCCTGCTGGGTGATGCAGTGGAACGAGCCGCCGCCGGTGAGCAGCGCACGGGACGGAAGACCGACGATCTTGCGTCCGGGAAACAGGGCTTCGAGCCCCTGCAGCGCGAACGCGGCGGCGCGCTCGTTGTAAGTCGGGACGACGACCGCCTTGTTGGCGATGACGAAATTCATGTGCGAGGCGGGCGCCGAGGCGCGGTCAGGCCCTTCAACCAGCCCCGGCGACGGAAGCCGCACCACCCGCAGCACCCGCCCGGCGGCGTCGGTCTGTCCGGCCAGGTCCCGCGCCGCGATGTCGTAGACGAAGGCGTGCGGATCGTCGGCGCCGTAGGACATCGGGATCGCCACCACACCGGGCGCGACGAAGCGCGCCAGGTTGTCGACATGGCCGTCGGTGTGATCGTTGAGCAGGCCCTTGCCGAGCCAGATCACCTTCCGCGCGCCGAGCGACCCGGCCAGCGCGGCCTCGGCGTCGGCCTCGCGCCAGCCCCGATTGCGGTTGGGGTTGAGCAGGCATTCGCGCGTGGTGAGCACGGTCCCTTCGCCGTCATGGTCGAGCGCGCCCCCCTCCAGGACGAAGCCGGCGCGCGTGAGCCTCGCACCGCTGGCGGCGGCTAGCTGGTCGGCGACCGTATTGTCGCCCTCGAGCACGTACTTGCCGCCCCAGCCGTTGAACCGGAACGCCCGCGCCTCCCCGCGCGCGACGAAGATCGGCCCGGTGTCGCGCAGCCAGACATCGCCGAACCGGCCCGGGACGATCTCGACCCCGGGGACGCCGCCCAGCGCCTCGCGCGCCGCCGTCTCGCCGGCTTCGCCACAAACGAGCAGCCGAACCTGCTCACCGCCCGGCCCCGCGAGCGCCCTGGCCAGCGCCGCGACCTCGGCCTGCGCCGGCGCCAGATCGCCTTCCCAGAGGTCGGCGTGGCTCGGGAAGCCGACCCAGATCGCGCGGTGCGGCGCCCATTCGGCAGGGACGAAACGGTTCATGGCGCGCTTAGATAGGAACGATCGAGAAAAGAGAAGCGTGCGGACGCGCTGCGTCGGCCCACGGTTGTGCGGATCGGCAGGGCGGGGCAGATGAGGGCCGTGAACCGCCCCGCGACCGCCGACGCAAAGCCGCCTGAACTCCCGTTCTGGACCTGGGCGCTCGCCGCGACCGTCTTCATCACGCTCGCGCGCATGCTGGCGATGCGCGTGTCGCCGCTGGGTCTTTCTCCGGACGAGGCCCAGTTCTGGCTGTGGTCGCGCACCCTCGAGCCCGGCTACTTGTCCAAGCCGCCGCTGATCGCGTGGATCATCCGCCTGGCGACGCTCGGCGGTGACGCCGAGTCGTTCGTGCGGCTTCCCTCGCCGCTGCTGCACGCTGCGACCGGCCTGTTCCTTTACGGAGTCGGCCGCCGGCTCTACGGCGGGGCCACCGGTCTTTTCGCACTGCTCGTCTACCAGCTGACGCCGGCGGTGCAGATCGGCGCGTTCGTGATCACCACCGACACGCCGCTCCTCGCCGGGCTCTCGGCGGCGCTCCTGGCCTACGTGTCGATTCAGACGGCGAGCGGCCGGGCGCGACTGGCGGCGGCCGCGGCGCTGGGGCTGGCGCTGGGGCTGGCGTTCCTCGCCGGGTATTCGGCGCTCTACGCCGTGGCCGGCGTCGGGCTGCACCTCGCCCTGTCGCGAGAGGCGCGCAGAGCCTGGCGCCCCGCTGCGGCGCTGCTGGCGGTCGCGGTCTTCGCGGTAACGATATCGCCGAACGTCATCTGGAACGTGCAGAACGGCTACGCCTCGCTCGGCCACCTCGCCGGCGAGGCGGGTTGGGGGAGACGTCCGGGCGGGCCGCTGCCGGCGCTCGCGTTTCTGGCCTGGCAGTTGGCGGCGTTCGGCCCGGTGCTGTTCCTGGTTCTGACCGGCGGCGCGATCTGGCTCGGCTGGCGACGCCGGCTGAAGGCGGAAGACAAGGTGTTGCTCGCGTGGACGCTTCCCGCGCTCGCCAGCGTCCTTGCGCAAGCGCTCATCGCCGGCGCACAGCCTGACTGGGCGGCGGCCGCGTGCGCCCCCGGATCGGTGCTGGTCGCCGCCTGGATGCTGCGCTGGCGCCGCCCGCGCGTGCTCGGCGGGCTGCTGGCCGTTCACGCGCTGGTGCTGGCGCTTGTGCTCACCGGCCAGGACAAGCCGCAGCTGCTCGACCATATCGGCCTGTCGGCGGCGCTGAAGGATCTGCGCGGCGGACGCGACCTGACGCAGGATATCGTCAGCCGCGCCCAGATCGAGATTGCGACCGGCGACCAGCTCAGCGCCGTCGCGATCGACGACCGGGCGCTCTTCAACATCGCCGCGTATTACGGTCGCGACTTCTTCGGCCGGGAGGGGCCGCCGCTGAAAGCCTGGCGGGCCGGCCCGATCCCCCGCAGCGAAGGCGAGCTGGTCTCGCCGCTCACCCCGGCCTTCGGCGCACGCGTGCTGATGGTGAGCCGCAACGGCGCGAACACCACCGCGATGCAGGCCCAGTTCCGTCACGCCGACCCAGTCTCGATCAGCGAGCTCTGGACCGGCCCGGCGCAAAGCGTGTCGCTCGACATGTTCGTCGGCGACGGGTTCTCGCCGGCGAAGCGCTGACGCGGCTCAGGCGACCTCGAAGGCCGCCTCGCTCTTGGCGCGGATCTCGTCCACGGCGACGCCAGGCGCCGTCTCGGTGAGCCGCACTCCGCCCTTGCCGATCTCGAACACGCCGAGCTCGGTGATCAGCATGTCGACTACGCCGGCGCCGGTGAGGGGCAACGTGCAGCGCTTGACCAGCTTGGGCGCTCCGGACCGCTCTGTGTGTTCCATGGCCACGATCACGCGGCCGACGCCGGCCACGAGGTCCATCGCCCCGCCCATGCCCTTGACCATCTTGCCCGGCACCATCCAGTTGGCGAGATCGCCGTTCTCGGCCACCTGCATGCCGCCGAGGATGGAGAGGTTGATGTGGCCCCCGCGGATCATCGCGAACGAGTCCGAAGAGGAGAAGTAAGACGATGACGGCAACTCAGTGATCGTCTGCTTTCCAGCGTTGATCAGGTCGGGGTCGGCCTCGCCCTCGTAGGGGAACGGCCCCATGCCCAGCATGCCGTTCTCGCTCTGCAGCGTGACCTTCATGCCGGCCGGGATGTAGTTGGCGACCAGGGTCGGGATGCCGATCCCGAGGTTCACGTAGAACCCGTCCTTAAGCTCACGGGCGGCGCGCTGCGCCATCTCCTCGCGGGTCCAGGCCATCAGACTTCCTCCTTCGCCGCCGCAGCCCTTGTCCGCGTGGTCACGCGCTCGATCCGCTTCTCGAAATGCGAGCCCTGGAAAATGCGGTCCACGAAGACGCCGGGCGTGACGATGCTATCCGGGTCGAGCGAGCCGACGGGAACCAGCTGCTCCACCTCCGCGACAGTTGTCTTGCCGGCGGTGGCCATCATCGGATTGAAGTTCCGCGCCGTCTTCCGATAGACGAGGTTGCCCTCCGCGTCCCCTTTCCACGCCTTGACGATCGACAGGTCCGCCTTGAGCGCCCGTTCCATCACGTAGAGCTCGCCGTCGAACTCGCGCACTTCCTTGCCCTCGGCGACCAGGGTGCCGACGCCCGTCTTGGTGAAGAAGGCCGGGATTCCAGCGCCGCCGGCGCGGATGCGCTCGGCGAGCGTGCCTTGAGGGTTGAACTCGAGTTCAAGCTCGCCGGAAAGGTAAAGCTGCTCGAACAGCTTGTTCTCGCCGACGTAGCTCGAGATCATCTTCCGGATCTGACCACCGGCCAGCAGCACCCCGAGCCCGAAGTCGTCGATCCCGCAGTTGTTGGAGA
Organism: Pseudomonadota bacterium; assembly: GCA_021816155.1. Classification (GTDB taxonomy): domain Bacteria; phylum Pseudomonadota; class Alphaproteobacteria; order Caulobacterales; family Caulobacteraceae; genus Acaudatibacter. The sequence goes on from JAKAZA010000119.1 coordinate 10,793, forward strand.
TCACGGTCAGATCCTTGACGCCGGCGGCGCGGATCGCGGCGATGAGGTTCTCGGGAATGCCGCACAGGCCGAACCCGCCGGCCATGATCGTCATCCCGTCGAAGAGCAGGCCGGCCAGCGCCGTCTGCGCCGAGCTTGCGACCTTTTCGACCATCCCATTCTCCCGCACTGCACAATGAACTCCGCTCTCTGGCGCCGATGGCGGGCGAGTTCAACCGCGCGGCGCCAGCGGGTCGGCTCGATCACGCAAACGCGCTAGAGAGCCGAGCCGGAGGAGCTCCAACACCTTGACCCGATCGATCCCGCCCGTCCCGTTCCGGCTACGCAGCGAGGACTTCGACGCCTTCGCCACAGCCCTGGGCGCGTCGTTCGAGCGCTACGGCTTCGCGATCATCGAGGGCCACGGCCTCGACCAGGCGAGGATCGACGCGGCTGTCGCCGACGCCAAGGCGTTCTTCGCGCTGCCGGACGAGATCAAGCTCCGCTACAGGATCGAGGGGATCCACGGCCAGCGCGGCTACACGCCGTTCGGCGTCGAGACGGCCAAGGGCGCGGCGCACTCCGACCTGAAGGAGTTCTGGCACGTCGGTCGCGACCTGCCGCCGGGCCACCCGCACCGCGCCCGGATGCCGGACAACGTCTGGCCGACGGAAGTCCCTGGCTTTCGCGAGCACGAGGGCTGGCTCTACGCCGCGCTGGAGAGCCTCGGCGACGACCTGCTGAGCGCCATCGCGCACCACCTCGGCCTCCCCGACGACTTCTTCGTCCCCACGGTCGCAGAGGGCAACAGCGTGCTGCGGCTGCTGCACTATCCGGCGGCGCCGTTCGACGGGCCGAGCGTCCGGGCCGCGGCGCACGAGGACATCAACACCATCACCTTGCTCCTGGGCGCCGAGGAGGCGGGGCTGGAGGTGCTTGACCGCGACGGGGCCTGGCTGCCGATCAACCCGCCGCCGGGCTGCGTTGTGTGCAACATCGGCGACATGCTTCAGCGGCTGACCAACCACGTGCTGCCCTCGACCACCCACCGCGTGGTCAACCCGCCGCCGGCGCGCCGCGGCGTGGCGCGCTACTCGACACCGTTCTTCCTCCACTTCGCGCCGGATTACCTGATCCGCACCCTCCCAGGCTGCGTGACGACCGCGTGGCCGGACCGCTACCCGCGGCCGATCACCGCCAACGACTTCCTCGAGCAGCGGCTGGCCGAAATAAAGCTGAAGCAGCCTTCAGCGCCGCTGGCTTGCGCAGCCGCGCCGCGCCCTCCTAAAGGAC
>JAKAZA010000120.1 GCA_021816155.1 Pseudomonadota bacterium
CGCCCCTCACCGGGCCGCCGCGATGCGCTCCTTCGCCATCCGCACAGCGATCTCGTCGGCCGGGCGGCGCTCGGCCTGCGAGCGGTCGAGCACGGTCTCCAGGGTGTCGATCATCGCGGCGACCTTGGCCTCGACCCAGGCCGGGTCGTAGGGCTCGCCGCGCTGGAGGGCGCCGATCTCGGCGGCGACGTTGATGATGCCGCCGCCGTTGATGACGAAGTCGGGGGCGTAGAGCAGGCCCGCCTCGAAGACGGCGCGGCCGATCTCGGCGCTCTCGAGCTGGTTGTTGGCGCCGCCGGCGACGACCTTGGCCTTGAGGCGCGGCAACGTGGCGGCGCTGATCGCGCCGCCGAGGGCGCAGGGGGCGAAGACGTCGGCCTCGGCGTCGAAGATCGCGTCGGTGGAGACCACCTTCGCGCCGGTGCGGGCGGCGACGGCGGCGGCGATGTCGGGGTTGAGGTCGCACACGACGAGACGGGCCCCGTCGGCGGCGAGCCTGTCGGCCAGGAGGCCGCCGACGTGGCCGACGCCCTGGATCGCCACCGTGAGCTCGGAGAGCGGCTTGCCGAGGCGGCGGCGGGCGCAGAGCGCGATGCCGCGGCGCACGCCCTCGGCGGTGACCGGGCTGGGGTCGCCGGACGCGGCGGGATGGCCCTCGAGGCCGGCCATGTAGCGGGTGGCGCGGCGGGCGTCGGCGAGGTCGGCCGGGCTGACGCCGACGTCCTCGGCGCCCCAGTAGCGGCCGCCCAGGCTCTCCACCGCGCGGCCCAGCGCCTCGAAGAGCGCCGGCGTCTTGGCGGTGCGGGAATCGCCGATGACCACCGTCTTGCCGCCGCCGAAGGCGATGCCGGCCATGGCGTTCTTGTAGGACATGGCGCGCGAGAGCCTGAGCGCGTCGTCGATGGCGGCCTGGTCGTTGGGGTAGGGCCACATGCGCACGCCGCCGCTGGCGGGCCCGAGCGCCGTCGAGTGGATCGCGATCAGGCAGGAGAGCCCCGCCCGGGCGTCGTGGAAGGCGTGCAGGCTCTCGTGGCCCTCGAAGGCGGGCGAGGAGAAGATGGTCATCGGGTGAGGCGGCGCCCGGAGGAAGGATGCGCGGCTCTAGCGGCCCGCCCCGCGGCTCGCAAGCGCGCTCGACGCCGCGGCGCCGGGGACCGGCGGCGCGCCGGACGGGAGCGGCGCCGCCGGATCGCGCAGGAACGCCAGGATGTCGTTCTCGACCAGCCGCCGATCGTTGTCGCGGATCAGCAGGTGCCAGCCGTCGGCGTACTGGGCGGTGCGCACGGCGGGCGGCAGGCGCGCGGCGGCGGCGAGCGCGGCCTGGCGGGGGATGATCTCGTCGCGCTTGCCGATCAGGTAGAGGGTCGGCGGCGCGCCGAGGCGCCCGACGTCGCCGGCGGCGCGCTGCATGGTGTTGACCAGCCCGTAGAGCGCGTCGGCCCGGGCGCCCCAGATCAGCTCCGGATCGCGGCCCATGGCGATCAGCTCGGCGACATTGTCGCTGGCCTGGATGTGGTCGGTGACGAAGCTGGGCGGCGTGAACACCTTGGCGGGCAGCATGTGGGCGGCCGAGATCAGCGCCAGGCGGTAGGCGAGCGGCTGGGTCGACCAGCCCCACACCGCCGGCGCCAGCAGGACCAGGCGGTCGGCCGCAGGCGGGTCGCGGGAGGCGAACGCCTCGATCGCCACCGCCCCGCCCAGGCTCTCGCCCGCCACGGCGATGAGCGCGTGCGGAAAGCGGGCGCGGACGAGGGCGACGAAGGTGCGCAGATCCTCGACCATCAGCTTGTCGCCGGCCCAGACGCCGCGGTGCGGCGAGCGGCCGAAGCCGCGCATATCGTAGGCCCAGGTGGCGACGCCCTTGCTGGCCCAATAGGGCGCGGCGAGGTGGAAGGCGTTGGCGTAGTCGTCCATCCCGTGCAGCCCGACGATCACCGCCCAGGGCTCGCCGGACGGAACGTCCCAGTGGCTGAGGCCGAGCCGGGCGCCATCGAAGCTGACGAAGGCGTGATCGGTGAGGCGCGGGCCGGCGAAGCCCGGGGTCGGCGTCTGCGGCCGCTGCACCACCGGCGCGCAGGCGGCGGCGAGCAGCACGAGGAGGAGGACGGCGGCGCGGCGCATGGCGGCCGGAGCGCTGACGCGGCGGCGCGGCGATTCCATGGCGCGCATGCCGCGGCCCCTACCCGGCCGCCAGCATCGCCGCAAGCCGCGACCGCAGGTAGGGCGCGACCTCGGCCTCGAACCAGGGATGGCGCTTCAGCCAGGCGGTGTTGCGCCAGGACGGGTGCGGCATGACGACGACGTCCGGCAGGTAGTCGCGCCAGGCGTGGACGGTCTCGCTCATCGAGCGCCTGGCCCGCGCTCCCAGCGCCCAGGTCTGCGCCGGCCAGCCGAGCAGCAGGGTCAGCTCCACGTTCGGCAGTTCGGCCAGCAGCCGCGCGCGCCACAGCGCGGCGCACCGGGCGGGGGGCGGATAGTCTCCGCCCGACGGGTTCGTGCCGGGAAAGCAGAACGCCTGCGCCGCAACCCCGATCGCCGGATGACCGTAGAATGTCGCGCGGTCGACGCCCATCCACGTCCGCAGCCTCTCGCCCGACGGATCGTCGAACGGCAGCCCGCTCTCGTGCACCCGGCGGCCGGGCGCCTGGCCGCAGATCAGCAGCCGCGTCTCACGCCGGACCCTCACCACGGGGCGCGGCGCATGCGCCAGCTCGGCCGCGCAGGCGCGACAGCCTCGGATCTCGGCCAGAAGCGCCTCGAGAGACATGGTGGCCGCACGTATAGCCGCCTCCGCGGCGACGCGAAGGCCTGCTCGGCACGCATTGGCCGGCGCGCCGTTCTCCGCTAGAAGCCTGCCGCATCCAACCCGACGGACCGCGGGCAATCGCAAGTCGCACGCAGGTCCTCCCAAGCAAGCGCAAGCCCGCCGCGGGCGGCATGAGGAGTATTCCATGGTCAAGACGGCGCTGGTGTGCGGCGCGGGAGGGTTCATCGGCGGACACCTGGTCAAGCGGCTGAAGACCGAGGGGTTCTGGGTGCGGGGTGTTGATCTTAAGTTCCACGAGTACTGCGAAAGCGAGGCTGACGACTTCGTCGTCGGCGATCTGCGCGATCCGTCGTTTGTGCGCAGCATCGTCGACCGCCGCTTCGACGAGGTCTACCAGCTGGCCGCGGACATGGGCGGCGCCGGCTACATCTTCACCGGCGAGAACGACGCGGACGTGATGCACAACTCCGCGACGATCAATCTGAACGTGCTGGACGCCGTGACCAAGCGCAGCATCCGACGCATCTTCTATTCGTCGTCGGCCTGCATGTACCCGGCGCACAACCAGCTCGACCCTGACAATCCGAACTGCCGCGAGGACAGCGCCTACCCCGCGGCGCCGGACAGCGAGTACGGCTGGGAGAAGCTGTTCTCCGAACGTCTCTATCTCGCCTACAAGCGCAACTACGGCATCGAGCCGCGCATCGCGCGCTTCCATAACATCTTCGGGCCCGAGGGCACCTGGGACGGCGGCAAGGAGAAGGCGCCGGCCGCCATCAGCCGCAAGGTCGCGGCCGCCGACGACGTCGACGAGATCGAGATCTGGGGCGACGGGCTGCAGACGCGCTCGTTCCTCTACATCGACGAGTGCGTGGAGGGCGTGATCCGCCTGACCCGTTCCGACTTCGAGGGGCCGGTGAACATCGGCTCCGACGAGATGGTGACGATCAACGGCCTCGTGGCCATGGTGGCCGACATCGCCGGCAAGCGCATCGCGATCCGCCACGTGCCCGGTCCACAGGGCGTGCGTGGCCGCAACTCCGACAACGAGCTGATCCGCCGCCGTCTCGGCTGGGCGCCCAGCCAGCGGCTCCGCGCGGGATTGGAGCCGACGTACCGCTGGATCGAGCAACAGGTGCGCGGCAACCGGAAGGTGGCCGCCTGAGCGCTGGGGTTCCGGGGCATGAAGCTCACGATCGTCACGGTCGCGTTCAACGCCGGCCGCACCATCGAGCAGACCATCGGCTCCGTGGCGGCTCAGGACCACGCCGACTACGAGCACCTCATCATCGACGGCGCCTCGACGGACGATACGCTCGCGCGGGCCAGCGCGCTGGCGCACCCTCGGCTGAAGGTGATCAGCGAACCTGACCGCGGCCTCTACGACGCGATGAACAAAGGCCTGCGCGCTGCGTCGGGCGACCTGATCGGGTTCCTGAACGCCGACGATTTCTACTGCCGTACCGACGCGCTGAGCCTCGTCGCCCGTCAGGCCGAGGTCAGCCCGCACGCCGCGGTCTGCGGCGATGTCGTGATCGTGGGCGCGGACGATCCGGCCAGAGTGCTGCGCAAATACCCGGCGCGCGGCTTCAGGCCCTGGATGCTTCGTCTCGGCCACATGCCGCCTCACCCCGGCTTCTTCGCGCGGCGCGCGGCCGCGCTCCAGGTGGGCGAGTTCGACCTGGCGTACAAGACCGCCTCCGACCTCGACTGGATGATCCGCTTCTTCCTCGTGCACGGCTTCAGCGTCGACCCGCTCGGCCCCACGATCACGGCGATGCGCGCCGGCGGCCAGAGCCAGAGCGTCAAGGGCATGCTGCTGTCGCGCCGGGAGAGCAGCCACTCGCTCGAGCGCCACGGGTTCGGCGCCGGCTGGCTGTGGATGCGCTATCTGCTGAAGGCGCCGGGCTTCCTCGCCCGGGGCGACGCCTTCCCGGCGCCGGTCGAGCGCCGATGGCCGGTGATGGCGGCGAGCTGAGGCGCCGGACGCTCAGCCGCCGCGCTTCAGCGTTTCGCGCGCGATGACCACCTGCTGGATCTGGCTGGTGCCCTCGTAGATGCGGAAGATGCGCACGTCGCGGTAGAGACGCTCGATGCCGTGGTCGGCGACGTAGCCCGAGCCCCCGAAGATCTGCACCGCGCGGTCGGCGACCCGACCGACCATCTCCGAAGCGAAGTACTTGGCCGCGGCCGCCTCGAGCGTGACGCTCTGGCCGGCGTCGCGCTTCCGCGCCGTCTCCAAAGTGAGCGCCCTTGCGGCCAACGCCTCGGTCTTGGAGTCCGCGATCATCGCCTGCACCAGTTGGAAGCCCGCGATCGGCTGGCCGAACTGCTTGCGCTCCTGCGCATAGGCGACGCAGTCGGTGATCAGCCGCTCGGCGACGCCGACACAGACAGCCGAGATGTGCAGCCGGCCGCGGTCGAGAACCTGCATCGCGACCTTGAAGCCCTCGCCCTCTGCGCCCAGCCGGTTTTCCGCCGGCACCCGCACGTTGTCGAAGATGACATCGCAGATGTGGGCGCCGTGCTGGCCCATCTTCTTCTCGGGCTTGCCCACCGAGAGTCCCGGCAGGTCGCGCGGCACCAGGAACGCCGTGACGCCGGCCGCGCCCTTTTTTTCAGGGTCGGAGCGGGTCATCACCGTGAACAGGCTCGCCTTGTTGGCGTTGGTGATGAACCGCTTTATCCCGTTGAGCACGTAGACATCGCCGTCACGCACGGCCCGCGTCTGCACGGAGGCGCTGTCCGATCCGGCTTCGGGCTCGGTGAGCGCGAACGAGGTGACGATCTCGCCCGAGGCGATGCCCGGCAGGTAACGCTGCTTCTGCTCGTCCGTCCCGAACATCACGAGGCCCTGGCTGCCGATGCCGACGTTGGTGCCGAACGCCGAGCGGAACGCGGGGCTGGTCCGTCCAAGCTCGAGACCCACCAGGCACTCGTCCTCCATGGAGAGATCGAGCCCGCCGTATTCCTCTGGAATCGAAAGCCCGAAGAGACCGAGCTGGCGCATCTCCGCGAGCACGTCGTCGGGCACGGCGTCGTCTTCGGCCACCTTGGCCTCGAGCGGACGCAGGCGTTCGGCGACGAACCGCCGCACGGTGTCGATCAGCTGGTCGCGGGTCGCAAGGTCGAGAGCCATGAGCCTGGGTTCCTGAACAGACGGGGAGCCGCGCAACCTAGTCGGCGCGCCGGCCGCGATCAAACCGGGTCGACGGCGAGCGGCGCCGTGCCTGATATGGCCTTCCTCATCCCCCCCTGCCGTGCTTAGGAGCCGCCGCAATCAGGCGGTAAACCGAGGTTCAGAACGTTCATGGACGGCAGCGAAGTCGATCAATCGTGGAAGCCGGAGCCCGTGCTCGAGGGCGAGTGGGCCGGCTGGAAGCGCTACGACAGCGATCCGTTCGAAAGCCTCGCCGGGCCGTTCTACTCGCGCCGCGACGAGGCGGGCGAGGCGGTCTGCGCCTTCCGCGCCGAGCGGAAGCACATGAACGGAGGCGGCTTCATGCACGGCGGCTGCTTCGTCACCTTCGCCGACTACGCCCTCTTCGTGATCGCCGAGAAGGAGCTGGAAGGCTCCGGCTCGGTGACCGCCTCCCTCAACGCCGAGTTCATCGACGCGGCCCGGGAGGGCGAGCTGATCGAAGCGCGCGGCCAGGTCGTGCGGGCCGGCGCCTCGATGGTGTTCGTGCGCGGCCTCGTCACCACCGCAGGCCGGCCGCTGCTGAACTTCTCGGCCATCGTCAAGAAGATCCGGCGCAGGAGCTGAGGCCCCGCTGTCCTCGACGCCGCCGGCGCTTGGCGGACGCCGTCCGTCGCGCCATATCGCCGCCTATGGTCCCGCTCTCGGTTCTCGATCTCTCCCCGCTGCCGCTCGGCGGAACGCAGGCGCAGGGCGTGCGCGAGACGATCGAGGTCGCCCGCGCCGCCGAGCGGCTCGGCTACAGGCGCTTCTGGCTCGCCGAGCATCACTCGATCCCGCACTTGTCCAGCGCCTCGCCTGAGGTGCTGATCGCCGCGCTGACGCAGGCGACCTCCACCATCCGCCTTGGCTCGGGCGGCGTGATGCTGCCCAACTACTCCCCACTGAAGGTTGCGGAGGTCTTCATGGCGCTGGAGGCGCTGGCGCCCGGACGGATCGACCTCGGCCTCGGCCGCGCGCTCGGCGCCGACGGGATCACGGGGCGGGCGCTGGGCTCGGCGACGTCGGACGTCTTCCCGCAGTACTTCGCGCTGCTCTCGGCCTGGCTGCTGGACGCGGCGGGCGTCGAGGCGTTCCCCTCGCCTCACCCTTTCGAACGGGTGAAAGCGAGTCCCGCGGGGCCATCGCACCCGGACGTGTTCCTGCTGTGCTCCTCGGCCGAGAGCGCCCGGTTCGCGGGACTGGCCGGGGTTGGCATGGTGTTCGCTGAGTTCATCGCCCGGGCCGACGGGGCGCCCGCCGTGCAGGCCTACCGCGACGCGTTCCGGCCTTCGGTGTACCGACAGGCGCCGTTCGCGGCCGTCGCCACGATCGCGCTTGCCGCCGACACGGCCGAGGAGGCCGAGCGGCTCGCGGCGCTGACGCCGCGCCCGCCGGAGCGTCCAGGCATGCCGCCGGAGGCCGAGAGCTTCATCCGCCGGTTCCGTGGCGACGCGGCGCAGGTCTGCGGCTGGTTGGCCGAGAAGGCGGCGCACACAGGGGCGGATGAACTCTTCGTGCTGAATGCGGGGCCGACGCTGGCCTCGCGCGTCCGCTCGCTGGAGCTGGTCGCCGAGGGGATGGGCGCCGCCACCCGCCAAACGGGCCGCTAGGGCAGCTGCTTCAGCTCGATCCGGGTGACGCCGTAGACGCTGCGCGCCGATTGCTGGTCCCCGTCCACGACCAGGCGGAACGGCGCGTCGCGGGCGTCGAGGGGCCGCCCGTTCATGTGGTCGGCGAGGATGACGTCGTGCTTCTGGATCGCTCGATCCGTCTCGGCGAGCGAGTAGATGGCGCGGAAGCCGTCGGCGCCGGTGACAACCAGATAGTCGCGGTCAGCGGCGCCGTGCATGAAGAGGCCGGTCGGCGCGCCCACCATCCGCAGGAGCTCGGTGAGGATCACGCCGTCGTATGTCTGCGTCGCACCGTCGTTGATCAACACCGCCTGGCCGCGATCGAGGCCATCGAGAAGCCCGGGCGTGACGACGATGGTCTTGCCCTTCAGGCCGACGATCACCGTCTGCCTCGGCGCCGCGGGGACCGCGGCGGGCGCCGGCGTGGCGGCGTGGGAAGCCTCAGGGCCCGCGAACGCGAGGCCGGGCGCCGCCAGCAGCAGCGCGAGAGCCGCCGCCCGGCGCATCCGCCTAGGCGCCTGCGCCGGCAGACGCGCGCTCGCGCATCGCGGCCTGCCACCTGCCGAGGTGGCCAAGTTCTTCGGGAATGGCGAATCGGACAAGGCGGGCGAACTCCATCCCGATGAATAGCACGCCGTCGGCGATGGTGATGCGGTCCGCACCCAGCCAGGGGCTGTCCGCAAGGCGCCGGTCGAACAGCTTCAGTGAGCGCTCGCCGGCCGCGCGGTTGTTGGCCGCCACTTCCGGGACCTGCGTCTCGAGCGCCGCCAGCGCCGGGTGACCATGTCGCACGGCAAGCATCAGGGGCGTGGCGCAGAGCAGTTCGGCCCTGCGCGTCCACATCTCGATCACCGCCGTCTCCTTGGGATCGCGCCCGAACATGTTGGGCTCGGGGTGGAGCGCTTCGAGGTAGCGGCAGATGGCGATCGACTCGGTGACCGTGGTTCCGTCGTCGAGGGTCAACGCGGGGGCCTGCGCGACGCCGGCGCGAGCGATGTAATCCGGCGCGCGATGCTCGCCCTTCAGCAGGTCGACATCGACGATCTCGACGTCCTCGATCCCCTTCTCCGCCATGAACCAGCGGACCCGGCGAGGGTTGGGCGCGCGATTGCTGGTGTAGAGCTTCATGACGGCGCCCGCGCACGGATCGAGTTGCGATTGGCGACTCTCTACCCGCGAAGGGCGCGTGGGTCTAGGCCGTCAGGCCCGTCGGCAGATTCAGAAGGCCGGTGGCGTTCTGCAGGACCCCGTTCACCAGGTTGTCGGCGGCCTGGTATTTGGCCGCCGCCTGCGACCTGCCCTGCCCCAGCAATCCGGCCGCTCCGCCGCTTCCGCCGCCGGCGAGTTGCGGCGGATCGCCGCCCGTCTGGCCGTTGGCGACACTGGAGGGGTCTGTGAGGCTGGTCTGCGCCGTGTTCAGCACGTTCAGCACATCAGCCGACAGCGCCTGGGCGGCGCCGGCCAAAGTCGGCGGGGTTGAACTTGCCTGGCCCGGCACATTCTGCCCGGTCGAGCTCGACGGCGACGCGCCGAGGAAACCCGAGATGTCCTGCCTGACCGCCTTGACAAGTCCTTGTCCCGCCTCGGCAATCAGCGGCAGGGCGGTGAGTGCGAAAGCGACCAAGCGGCATCTCCCGTCGGAGGCCGGCCACGCGCCGGGCCTCCATTCAGGCTTGCCGATGCGAAACGGGCGCCAGCGCTACTGTGACTGCAGCTCGCGGACCAGCGCCGTGTCGCCATAGACCCGGTCAAGCGCCTCGCTGATCGCAACCGTCGAGACGGCGATGGTGCGGTTGAGCGCCGGGTCATAGACGAAATCGCCGGCGATCGAATGGATGTTGCCGTCGAACGCGGCGCCAATGATCTCGCCCCTGGCGTTCACGACCGGCGAACCCGACGCGCCGCCTATGATGTCGTTGGTGGTCGCGAAATCGAGCACCGTGGTCGGGTCGAGCCTGGATTCGTCGCCCACCCAGCGCGGCGGCAAACGGTAGGGCGGCGCCTGGCCGGTCGCACGCGCGAAGAGACCGCCGAACGTCGTGAAGGGCGGCGTAGTCTGGCCGTCGTCGGTCCAGCCTGAGACCTTGCCGTAGCTGAGGCGCAGCGAGAAGGTGGCGTCGGGGTAGAGCCCGGGGCCGGCCAAAGCGTAGCGGAAGCGCGCAATACGCTCGCTGGCGTCCTGGATCGGGCCGACCACCTCGTCGTCCCAGACCTGCAGGGCGGCCCGCGAAAGCGGATCGGTGCGCAGCACGAACTGGATCATCGGGTCGTCGGACGCGGCGACCGCCGCCTCGCCGCCGTCCCACAGCTGCTTGCGGTAGGCCGGATCGCCCAACCGCGTCCCCTCGACCAGCTTCCTGGCCAGATCCTCGGGGCTGTCCTTGCCGAGCACCATGGCCACCGCCGCCGAAGTGGGCCCCAGCAGGTCGCGCGTCTTGGTCAGCCAGAACTCGAGGTAGAGCTCTTCGAGAGCGGGGTGCACGGGTTTCGCGTCCAGCACCGACTTCTCGACCAGCGGCAGACGGCTGTCGGCGTAGCCTGGCAGGCGCTCGCCAGCGGGCTTGGCGCGCTCGGCCGCGGCGCGCACCAGCGTGCGGGCGTAGCGGAACAGGTCCGAGCCGCCGCCCGCCCCGATCTCCAGCTCGTCCCAGACCACGAATTGCAGAGCGTAGGCGTGCTCGGCCGCGGCGATGGCGCTCCACGGATCGCCAATCTCCTTCGCCAGCTTCGGCTCCGCCGCCAGGCGCGCCTTGAGGCCGGCCTCCTCGTGTTCGCGCGCCGCCATGAAGGTGGGATCGTTGAGCGCCTGGAGGCGGCCTTCCAGCACCTTCAGCGTGTTCTCCTGCTCGAACAATGGCCCGGCGGTGAGGCGCGCCATCGCCTCGCTCTCCTCGCCTAGCTGGCTCAGCCGCCCACGCAGCTCGGCGGCCTGCTCGGTGAGCAGCGGCAGCGCCACGTCGCGCAAGCCTACCAGCTGGGCGACGGTCAGCTGGCGTTCGGTGCTGGCCGGGTTCTCGGAGACGAACACCGGCTCACCCGCCTGCGGCGCCGCGTTGGACCAGACCAGAAAGTCCGGCGTGACCGCGGGCTTGCCGTTCTCGTAAAGGCGCATGAAAGCGCAATCGAGGTCGTAGCGGGGGAAATTGAAGTTGTCCGGGTCGCCCCCGAACAGGGCCGTGTCCAACTCGGGCGCGAACACCAGCCGGACGTCGTCGTAGCGACGGAACTTGTACAGCTTGAACTGGCCGCCGTCGTAGAAGCTGATCACCTGGCAGCGGAAGCGCGGATCCCGACCGCAGGCCTCGCGCTCGATCATGGCGATTGCGGTCTCGCGGGCGTTGACGAAGTCCTCGCCGATCTTGCCGGCGCTGGCGGCGAAGATCTGGTCGGTGACGTTCGTGATCCCGACCAACACGTCAGCCTGCACGTCCGGACAGGTCCGCTCGTCGGCCGGTGTCACGGCGATAAAGCCGTCGCCGACATAGTCCTGGCCTGCCGGAGACAGCTGGCCGGCGCAGTCGACCACGCAGTGCTCGTTGGTGAGGACGAGGCCGGCCCGCGAGACGATGGAGGCCGAACAGCCGGTCGACAGGCGCACGGAAGCGTTGCGCAGATGATCGAGCCAGCCGGTGTCGAGCGTCACGCCGAGGGCCGCATGCACGCGGGCCAGCGGCGCCTCGTCGAACGGCCACATCCCCTCTTCGGCGAAGGCCGAGCCCGCCGCTCCGATCACGATAGCCGCGGTCGTCGCCGCGAACGCCTTCCTGAGCATCTGGGCCGAAGTCTAGGCTCCGGCGCCGGCGCCGTCACGCGGCAGATACTTCACGCGCGGCTTCGGCTGCGCCATGAAGGGGGCGCAAGAAAAGGGAGGACGCCTGCATGGCCAAGAACGAAGCCTCGATCGCCGCCGCCATGAAGGTCCTCGACGACTTCATGACGGCCTTCAACGCGCGTGACATCGCCGCCTGGCGGAATACGTTCAACTTCCCGAGCGTGCGGCTGGCGTCGAACACGCTCACCATCATCGACGAGAACTACCATCAGCCGGACATGTTCGGCCGCGGCTCCCTCACCGAGTGGGACCACTCCGCGTGGGACCGGCGGGAGGTGGTCCACGCCGGCGACGACAAGGTCCACATCGACACCCGCTTCGTGCGCTACCGCAAGGACGGCAGCGTGCTGGGCGCGTTCGATTCGATCTACGTGGTTACCCGCGAGAACGGGCACTGGGGCGGTGAAAGCGGCCG
>JAKAZA010000121.1 GCA_021816155.1 Pseudomonadota bacterium
CTGCGGGCGGCCTCGATGAACAGGATGTCGCCGCCGACCGGCGTCCAGGCGAGGCCGGTGGCCACGCCGGGGCTGGCCATGCGCATCGCGACCTCGTTCTCGAACCGCGGCTGGCCGAGGATGTCGCTCACCTGCGCCGGGCCGATCTCGACCTGCGCGGCCTTGCCTTCCGCGATCTGGACCGCGGCGTGTCGCAGCACGCGGCCGATCTCGCGCTCGAGCCCGCGCACGCCGGCTTCGCGGGTGTAGCCCTTGATGATCTCGGCGATCACCTGGGGCGACACCGTCGCCTGGCCTTCCTTCAGGCCGTTGGCCTCCATTTGGCGGCGCACCAGGTAGCGCTTGGCGATCTCCTGCTTTTCCTCGGCGGTGTAGCCCGCGAGGCTGATCACCTCCATGCGGTCGCGCAACGGCCCCGGGATCGTGTCCATCACGTTGGCGGTGGCGATGAACACCACCCGCGAGAGGTCGAACGGAACGGCGAGATAGTTGTCGCGGAACGTGTGGTTCTGCTCCGGATCGAGCACTTCGAGCATCGCCGAGGCCGGATCGCCCTGGATGCCGGCGCCCATCTTGTCGATCTCGTCCAGCATCATCACGCAGCCGCGCGAGCCCGCCTTGCGGACGGCCTGGATGATATTGCCGGGCAGGGCGCCGATGTAGGTGCGCCGATGGCCGCGGATCTCGGCCTCGTCGTGGACGCCGCCCAGGCTGACGCGTACGAACGGGCGGCCGAGCGCCTTGGCGATCGACTGGCCGAGCGACGTCTTGCCTACGCCGGGCGGGCCGACGAAGCAAAGGATCGGAGCCTTGCCCTCCGGCGCCAGCTTGCGCACCGCGAGATACTCGACGATGCGGCTCTTGATCTTTTCGAGCCCGAAGTGGTCGGCTTCAAGAATCTTGCGCGCCTCGGCGATGTCGATCGACAGCGGTTCGGGCGCCTTCCACGGCAGCTCTATCAGCCAGTCGAGGTAGGTGCGGATCATGCCGTACTCCGCCGAGGCGTCCGGCATGCGCTGCAGGCGCCGCAGCTCCTTTCTGGCCTGCTTCTCGACCTCCTCGGGCATGCCGGCGGCGTCGATGGCCTTCTCCAGCTCGGCGATCTCGGCGGCGTTGCCCGCCTCGCCCTCGCCCAGCTCCTTCTGGATCGCAGCCATCTGCTCGCGCAGCAGCGCCTCGCGCTGGCGACCCTCGATCGATGCCTTGGTCGCCGCGCCGATCTCAGCCGACAGCTTCAGCACCTCGAGCCGGTGGGCGAGGAGCCGCGAGACTTTGTCGAGCCGCGCGACGAGGTCGACCGTCTCCAGGATCTCCTGCTTCTCGGCCAGGCTGATGTCCATGTAGGCGGCGGCGAGGTCGGCGAGCGCCGCTGGCGAGGTCGCGCTCTCGATGGCCATGCGCAACTCGGTCGGAGCCTGCGGGAGCAGCGACAGGACCTCAAGCGCCTGATTGCGCAAGAGGAGGAACCGCGCCTCGATATCCGAGCCGGCTCCTTGCGGCTCCGGCAGATGCAGGCCGCGCGCGGCCAGATAGGGCAGGCCGTGGACAAATTCCGTCACGCGGAAGCGCTGCACGCCCTGGCAGATCATGTGGTGTGCGCCGTCGGGGGCGGTGACGTAGCGCAGGATGTTGGCGACCACGCCCACCTGGTGCAGGTCGGCCGGACCGGGCGTGTCGATGCTCGGGTCCTTCTGCAGGAGGATCAGCACCTGCCGCTGCTCGCGCACCGCGGCCTGTGCGGCCTGCACCGACATCGGGCGGCCGATGGTGATCGGGAACACGATCTCGGGGAACAGGACGACCCCGCGCACCGGCACAACGATCACAGCATCCGCAGGCGCGTCGGGTCCGTGGGCTTCCACGGGGGGCGCTGGCGAGACCGCCGCTGCGGTCGCAGAGGCGGGCTGCGGCGGTCGCTCGGCGCTCTGGCCGCTCAGGGTGTCCTTGGGGCTCATGGGTTCACCGTCTTGGGCTTGGCCGCCTTCGTCAGACTGATCACGAGACAGCCGTTCGCCTCGCTGCGCCGCACCGACTCGTAGCGCCCCGGCGGCAGGGGCACGCGCCGCTCGAAGCGGCCCTGGGGCAGCTCAAGCCGGTGGATGGTCGCCGTGCGGAGCTCCGGCGGCAGTACGCGCTGGCCTGCGATCACCAGCATCGAACCGTTCTCGATCGCGGCCTCGACGTTGGCCAGGTCGACCCCGGGCAAGGCCGCCAGCACCAGCACTTCATGTTCGGTTTCGAGCACGTCCACCGGCGGCGCCCAGCCGACCAGCGCTCGCCTGCCTGCGGGCAGGAACATCTGATGGTGCATGCGTTCGGCCCGCGCCAGCATCTGCAGCGCCTCGGACCACATCCAGTCGTGCTGATCGCTCATGCGCCAATCTCCCGCCGCTTCTCTCTGCAA
Organism: Pseudomonadota bacterium; assembly: GCA_021816155.1. GTDB lineage: Bacteria > Pseudomonadota > Alphaproteobacteria > Caulobacterales > Caulobacteraceae > Acaudatibacter. The sequence continues at coordinate 2,405 of JAKAZA010000121.1, forward strand.
CGCTATCCGGCGCGGCCGGCTCCATATGGTGACCGCGCAAGGACGCGCCAGCCTTGCGCTGTGTCAACCAGGGGCGCCCATCATTTGATGCCCATCTAATTAGACATATGTCGATGTGATACAAGTCCACGCCATGCCCGAAGCCGACCTCACAACCTTGCTCGCCTTCTTCAAGGCGATGTCCAACGAGAGCCGCCTTCGAATCGTCGGGCTCCTGGCCCAGCACGAGCGCAGCGTGCAGGAACTCGCAGAGCTCCTTGGCCTCAAGGAGCCGACCGTTTCGCACCATCTCGCGGCGCTCAAGTCGCTCGGCCTCGTCAGCGTCCGCGCCGAAGGAGTCATTCGCTGGCACGCGCTTCGGCTGGAAAGGCTGAGCGCGCTGAACCGCAGCCTGCTGGATCCGAGGGGGGCTGTCAGGTTCGCCGGAGCGTCGTCGGCGACCAGCTGGGACGACAAGGTGCTGACCACCTACGTCGACGCCAGCGGCGTGCTCACCACCATCCCTGCCAGCCGTCGCAAGCGCAGGATCGTGCTGAGGTGGCTGGCCGGCCAGTTCGAGGAGGGGCGCCGCTACCGGGAAGCTGAGGTCAACGAGCGCCTTCAGCGCCGCCACTGGGACAGCGCAACGCTGCGCCGCGAGCTGGTCGGCTACGGGATGATGGCGCGCGACGGCGGAGTCTATTGGCGGCTGCCGGAATCCGAATGGCGGCAGACGCCAGAGGGGACGCGATCGTGACCCGCTCTGCGCGTCCTCGTCAGGTCCCACTCCACGTGCGCACGCGGCCGACGTCGGCATGGACGAAATCCGAGGTGGGGTAGTAGCCCACGCCGCCGAGGCCGAGGCCGAGCGCTGCGTTGCGCAGCGACGCCAACCCGACGTCTGGAAGGCGCATGTCGATGGCCTTGCCCTCCATGTGCAGGCTGTGCACGGCCACCTCGGCGGACTCTGTGTGCAGCAGAGCATTGGTGCGCGGCGAGCGATAGCCGCTGATCACTTCGTAGCGGCCCGGGCGCTCGAGGCTGCCCTGGAGCAGCACGAGCAGGTCCAGGAGATGCGGACTGATCGCGTGGACTTCGCCGGTCCGGAAGTCGCGCAGGACCTCGTTCACGGCGTCGAGGGCGCCGGGCACGTAGGCCCCATTCTCCCAGTAGGCGACGTCCAGCGTCTCGTCGGTGTGTAGGTTGTTGAAGCCCAGGCGGCGCACATCGGGCTCAGGGAAGGCCAGGCCCGGCGCTGCAGCGGCAAGAACGGCGCCGCCGGTGGCGAGGGCAAGTCCGTTCACGAGCAGCTCGCGGCGCCTCAGCGTCATGCGCTAACCTTCCCTTCGAACCTGTAAACCGACTCTCAAGACTCCGGAAAAAGGCCGGCGTTCGCTCGCGCTGGCAACCTGGATGCGGCGCTCAGCCGTTCCCAAGCGCGTGATAGCTCTTGAACCACGCACAGAAGGCGCGAGCCCCCTCGTCGAGGCTGGTTTCTGGCCGGTATCCGGTCAGCGCCTCGAGGAGCTCGGCGCTGGCGAAGGTCAGCGGAACGTCACCCGGCTGCATGGGGGTGAGGTTCCGCACGGCGGTGCGCCCCAGCGCCCGCTCGATGGCGTCGATCAGCACGGTCAGCTTGACCGGCTCGCCGCGCCCGATGTTGACGACGCGCCACGGCGCATCGGGGCTGAGCGAGTCGACGGGCGCGACCGGATCGCCCTTCGCTGGCGGCCGCGACATCAGTCGAACGATCGCCTCCACGAGGTCGTCGACATAGGTGAAGTCCCGCCAGATCTCGCCATGGCCATGCACGTCGATGGGGCGGCCGGCGGCGATGGCGTCGGCGAAAATCCAGGGCGACATGTCCGGCCGGCCCCAGGGGCCATACACGGTGAAGAAGCGGAACGCCGTGGTCGGAATGTTCCAGAGGTGGCTGTAGGCGTGGCTCATCAGCTCGCCGGCCTTCTTACTCGCGGCGTAGAGCGTCAGCGGGTGGTCGGTCGGGTCGAGTTCCTCGAATGGCCGCTTGGTCGCGGCGCCGTAGATCGAACTCGTGGAGGCGAGGAGCAGGTGGCTCACGCCGGCTGACCTCGCCAGCTCCAGGACGTTGAAGCAGCCCACGAGGTTGGCGTCGACATAGGCGCGCGGCGCCTCGAGGCTGTAGCGGACGCCGGCCTGCGCGGCTAGGTGGACGATGATGTCGGGCGCGGCGCGCCGGACCACGGCCGTCATAGCCGGCATGTCTTCGAGCATCGCCTCGTCGAACGAGAAGTTCTTCTGCGCGGCGAGTTGCGCCAACCGCGCGCGCTTCAGCGCCGGGTCGTAGTAGGGCGTCATACCATCGACGCCTGCCACCTCGTGTCCGTCCGCCAGCAGGCGCCGCGCGAGGTGGAAGCCGATGAAGCCGGCCGCGCCGGTGACCAGGATCCGCATCGCGTCGGTTCCTGCGCCCCGTCGCCGCGACTGTCCAGTTGCAGCCTGCCTGCGGAGCCGACGAGGCCCCTGTCAGGGTTGGCTCTTGAGAGCCAGGTACATCAGTCCGAGATAGATGATCGGCAGCACCCCGTAGACCAGTGTCATCAAGAGCGCGGTCAGCCCGAAGGTCAGGCCGGCCGCCGAACAGGCGTGCACGTAGAAGAGGTAAGCGGTGATCAGATCGCTGATCGCGACGATCGCGGCGCCAATGTACCAGGGCCTGAGGCGGTCTCGTTTGGCGAACTCGGCCATGACCAATTCTCCTTCGCAGTGGTAGCGCTTACTCTGGGCGCCTAGGGACGAACCGCATTGAGCGGGATCAAGCTGGGCGGCGCCCGGCCGACAGCCACGGCCGGTAGTGTCTCAGTTTCGCCGCCACGACGCGCTGGCGAAGGGCGGCTAGGCCAGCGGTGCTGGACGGAGCGGCCGCATCGTGAACAAGAAGGCGTGGGGACCGGGACTGTTGCGGTCCAACGAGAAGAGATATCGCGCCGAGTCTTTGATGTTGGTCACCGCGCGTCTTTGCGCATGATGCTCAACTCTTGCCGGTCGCACGCCGGGAGGTCATCCAGTGTCGTTCACGCGCATCCTCATCGCACTGGACGGATCCCCGATCGCAGCTCACGCCGCCGACGTCGGCTGCGAGCTCGCCCGAGCCCTCGGCGCCCAGGTGAGCGTCGTGAGCGTGGTCGATACGACCCTGGCTGACGCCGTCGCCTCCGACGTCTCGCCGAGCCTGCTCCTCGACGAGGCCCGCCAGGACGCCCGGCGCGCGATCGACGCGGTTCGGTCTGAGCCGGCTCCCGCCGCCGAGTTCCTGCCGGAGGGAAAGCCAGACGAGGAGATCGTCAAGACGGCCGGCGCCTGGAAGGCGGACCTGATCGTCATAGGCAGTCACGGCCGCCGCGGGCTCGAAAGAATGCTGCTGGGCAGCGTCGCCGAGGCGGTTTCGCGTCATGCGCGGTGTCCCGTCCTGATCGTCCGGGCGACGAGCTGACGCGCGCTGATGACGCTCCAGGATCTGCTCGCGCTCGCATCCGGCGGTCTTGTGGGGTTCGCCCTCGGCCTGATCGGCGGGGGCGGATCGATCCTGGCGGTGCCGCTGCTCCTCTATGTCGTAGGTGTGCGCGACCCCCACGTGGCGATCGGCACCAGTGCGCTCGCCGTGTCGTTGAACGCCTTCGCCAACCTGGCGCAGCACGCCCGCGCGGGCACGGTGAAATGGGGGTGCGCGGCGACCTTCGCCGTGGCCGGAGTCGCAGGCGCGTTCGTGGGTTCCACCCTGGGCAAGCTGATGAACGGCGAACGCCTCCTCGCCCTTTTCGCGCTGGTGATGATCGCCGTCGGCGTGTCGATGCTGCGCAGCCGTCGCGCCGACGGCGACGCCGACGTGCGCATGAACCTGAAGATGGCCCCGCGGCTTGTCTCGGTCGGTCTGGGGGCCGGCGCGTTGTCGGGGTTCTTCGGGATCGGCGGCGGATTCCTCATCGTGCCGGGTCTCGTCTTCAGCACGGGCATGCCGATCCTCAACGCGGTGGGTTCCTCACTGCTCTCGGTTGGGACGTTCGGCCTGACCACCGCCGCGAACTACGCCGTCTCGGGCCTCGTGGACTGGAAGCTCGCGGCGCTCTTCATCCTGGGCGGCGTCGCAGGCGGGCTCGTCGGGATGCGGCTGGCGGTGCGCCTTGCGAAGGAGCGCAGCGCGCTGGTGCGGGTGTTCGCCGGCGTCCTCTTCGCGGTCGCCGCCTACATGCTCTACCGGAGCGTCGGGCCAATGTTTGCGGGCGCGTCTGGATGACGCCCGCGCCGGCGCCTCGGCGGCGTGTCAGCCGCCGACCTTGCCGGTGAACGCATGTCCGTTCACGTCCGTCAGCCGCAAGGCGGAGGCGCCGGCGACGCTCGCACCGTTCGCGGACGGCGGAAGCGTGACCCACGCTTCTGCGCCCATGCCGGCCGCCAGGCCATAGGGACCGGCCTTGAAGCGGTTGTAGGCGAAGTCGTTGCGGATCGCCGAGGCCGGCAGCTTGGTCAGCGCCTCGGTGTCCCAGGTGGCGAGCGTGCGGCCGTTGGGCCCGAGGAGCTCCGCCTTCATGACGTGCGCCGGCGCTTCCGGCGTGCCGCCGTCGAGGTAGATGTGGAAACGCACCTGCCCGCCTGGCGAGACCGTCACCCCGGAGATCGTCAGGTGATGCCTGGTCGGGCTGACGGGTCCGCCATGGAACGGTGTAACCACCGAGCCGCGGTAGTAGTTGTAGGTCCCGATGTCGAAGGCGAGCACGAAGGCCAGCATCGCCAGTCCGAGGTTGCGGAAGGTCGCGTCGCTCACCGGAAGCCTCAGGCTGCCGCCGCACCAGCGGAACCACGCTTGTCCGGCGAGGCCAGGCCAGCGCCGCAACAGGACGTTATCCAGCGAATAGGCGCCGCTCCCCGCCAGCAGGAGCGTTGCGCCCATCGCGAGGTTTGCGGCGGCCATCGTCCATTCGTCGATGCAGGTGGCGCCCTGCCAACCGAACAGCAGCATCAGCATGATCGAAAGGCCGATCGAGGCGAGGGCGGCCAGCCGCGTCATCAGGCCGGCCATCAGCATGGCGCCGGCGAGCAGCTCGACGGCGCTGACGATGATCAGGCCGCCGTAGAGCAGCCAGAAGTGCTGCAGCATGTAGGCGACCAGGTGGTCCAGGCCCATGAGCGCGCCGGGCATCGCCGACTGGAACTTGTTGGCCATCCAGCTCGGGCGAGTCGGGTCGAGCTTGGCGGGCGCGTAGATGAAGCGCCGCGATCCGCCGCCCCAGTAGATGAACCCCTGCATGACGCGGACCGACAGCATCGCGATCGCCGCGTAGCGCCAGTCTCTGTTGTCCACGTCTGCAGCCTGAGGCGAAGCGCTCGGATTCCGTGTGGCCGATGCGTTCATCGCGGGCCTCCTGTGGCTCTCGGCGGTCTACTTGGCAGGCTTGTACGCCTCGAAGCCGTACCGTTCGAGGATGGCGAGCGCACGTGGTGAGCGGATGAAGGCGAGCCAGGCCCTCGCCGCCGCCGGATGGGGTGCGCCCTTTACAATCGCGCCGGCGTAGACGCCCGTGCTGTTGAGGGCGGCGGGGATGTCCACGTGCGAGATCGGATGACCGGCCTCTTCCTGGAAGATGGCCTCCGACCGCCACGTCACGCCTGCGTCCGCCCGCCCCAGCATGAGGAAAAGCGGCGTCTGCCGGTGATGGATCTGGGTGAGGATCGTGGTCCCGTCGGCGACCTTGGCGTCGTAGACCCTGTTCGCCAGCGCTTCGCCGCCGGCCTTGACGAGCGCCGCCTTGATCTGGCGCGCCACGCCCTCGAATTCCGGGTTGGGCATCACAACCCTGACGCCGGGCTTGGCGAGGTCGGCGAGGCCGGAGATGTGCGCCGGGTTGCCCTTCGGAACCATGATGGTGAGCGTATTGGTCACGTAGGGCGCCGCCGGGCCGACCAGCAGACCTTGGTCGACCATCGATCTCACCTTCACGAGGCCCGCGAAATAGACGTCGGGCCTCGCTTGCCACGTCATGTTGCCGACCGTGATCACCCCATCGGCCGCCAGTTGCTTGGCCAACAAGCCCGGCGGGATGGTCTCCCAGTACACACCGCCCTTGAGCTCGGGCCGCTCGCGCTCGAACTCCGCCACCAGCGGCGCCATGGCGAAGTAGTAGTTGCCGCCGACGTAGAGAACGAGCTTGGCCGTGAAGGGATCGCCGTGGAAGTCGGGTAGGTCGTCCACTTCGGGGACGGTGAACTCGAGGCCGCGCGCCGCGACATCGTTGTTCGCGCCGCCCTGCCAGGGCGGATAGGGCCCGCTCGCCGGGCCGGCGACGGCGCCCAGGCTCGCGCCAGCCGCCAACAACATGGCGAGCAGCACGCTCGCTAGGCAGCGCCTCATCATCGGTCCGCTCACTTGTTGTAGGCGAAGCCGACGCGTTGCAGCTCGGGCAAGGTCGCCACGATCCCGGGCGTGAGTACGGCGCCGGGGATCAGATGGTTCGTCAGCTCGGCAGCCAGCGCATCCAGCGGCAGCTTGTCAGGGTTGACGCCGGTCGCGATCAGCTTGGCCGACATCTCCCAGATCGCGTTGTGGCAGGCCAGGAACACGACGCCGCGCCGCTGGAGCGCCGGGATCGTGCTGTCGTGCGGCGAGAACGGCCCCGAGGGGTTCTCGTAGTCGGTTGGGTCCATGGCGCCGGCCGGCGCCTCCAAAATCAAGGTGTTGGACTTGAACGCACCGCCGACGAGGTTGGCCAACTGATACTTGTCCCACGCGGCCTGGTCGTAGAGCGCCAGATGGGCCGTTCCGTGGGTGGCCGAGACCACCAGGAAGTCGGGATGGCGAAACGACCAGACCTGGCCGTTGAGCGCATTGCGCATCACATTCAGCCAGGGCGAGCCGAGTTCGGTGTTGTCGAACGCCTGCTTTGGCGATCCTTGGTAGGCGATCACCTCCGAAAGCGCCTCATGGTCCCACTGAGACGGATCGTTGAGAATCATCGGCACGGTCTTGAAGTCGCGCCGATGCGGCGCGCGCTTCAGCCGTTCGGTCAGTTCGTGCAGCGAGTGCGCGCCAGCCGGCATGAGGTCGGCGGCCCGGGCTGTGGCGGCCGAAAGGGCCGCGGCGCCCGCCAGGGCCGCCCCGGAGGCGAACATCGCTGCTCGTCTGTCGATCTTGTTGGCCATCCGCTCCCAGCCTCCTCCACCGGCCGCTCGAGGACCCGATCGCCCGCGACAAGCCTTCTGCGCAGCTTAATCGCGGCGGGGTGATAGCAGTCAAATTCATTAAAATTGTCGAATTGATCGATCTTGTTGATGCTGGGTGGGGCTGAGCGACGTTCGGGCGCGCCGACGCGTCCGGCTCAGGGCCCATTTGACATCGTCGCCTATCCCGGGCGCGTTTCCTTCATCGGTTGTCCGTCACGGGAGATCAGGATCGCGAGCCATCGCGAGCCGTCGAACTCGGCGGCGATGGCCATGATGGTCACCGTGAGCGGCGTCGAGAGCAGGGCGCCTGCCGGACCCAGCATGAAGCCCCAGAAGCCGATCGAGATCAGCACCAGCAGGGGGTCGATGTTCAGCTGGTCGCCCTGGAGTTTCGGCATCAGGACGTTGTCGATCAGCAGGACCGCGCCGCCCAGGCCCACAACGACGATCGCCGGCTCGGTCAGCCCGCCTGTCTGGGCCAGCGCGACCAGGGCCGGCACGAGCGCGCCGGCGAAGGCGCCGACGATCGGCACGAACGCCGAAAGGAACACCAGGAACGCAACGAACAGCGCGGGATGCACGCCGAGGCCAAGCATCACCGCATAGGCCACCAGGGCGACGAGCAGCGCCTTGAAGGTGACGAGCCGCACATATTCTTCGACCCCGTTGCGAATCGAGTTGAACACGCGCCTAGCCTGCTCACGGTGGCGCTCGGTGTTGTAGAGCCGGTCCATCTTGGCCGAGAACTCCTGGCGCGAGGCCAGGAGGAAGCCAAGGTAGATCATCACGAGCGCCGCGTAGGTCAGGGCGCCGCGCGCGGTGGAAAAGACCGAGGTGAAGAGTGCGGTGGGGCTGGAGCCGCGGAAGATGTCGCGCACGGTGATCGGCGGCTGCCCGGCCATGACGGTGACCTGCGCGATCAGCTTGTTCACGTGTGGCTCGATGCCGGCGATATGGGTGGCGAACGGTGGTCCCTGGAAGACCATCAGCACGATCACCGCGCTGAAGCCCGCGATGATCAGCGAGCCAGCCGCCGCGCCCCGAAGCAGGGCTGGGACTGTCGGAAAGCGGCTGTCGAGATCCTGCGAGAGCGAGTCGATCAGGAGCAGCAGGAACGTCGCGACCACCAGGGGCGAGACGATTTCCTGGAAGATGCGGACGAGCGCGCCCACGACGACGATGGCCAGGAACACCACTGCCGCGCGGACGGCCGAAAGCCCTGCGAGGCTCGTCAGCGGTGGGCTCCCGTCCCGCTGCCGAAACAGCCTCACGCGGCGAGCAGGCGCCGCGGACGGCGCAAGTCGGGGGCCAGACCGTCACCCATCAGGTCGATGAAATTGTCGCAATAGAAGCGATCGATGGCGCTGGCGGGCAGGCCCTCCAGCGTGTCGTTGAAGCGCTTCAGCGGGTTGCGACCGCCCTCGACGTGCGGGAAGTCGGACGAGAACAGCAGCATCTCCTCGCCGGTGTTGCGGATGATCCAGCCCGCGTCCTCGTGCGGGTAGGGCGTGATCCTCACCTGCCGCCGCGCGATCTCGCTGGGCTTGGCCGAGAGCTTGTGCAGACGCTCCTCATTCTTGAGGAACGCGGCGGCCGCCGAGTCCATGAAGCGCATCCAGCTCGGCGCCCAGGAGGCGCCCAGCTCGATCGCGCCGAACTTCAGGCGGGGGAAGCGGTCCATCACGCCGTCGATGATCATGCACGCCAGAGTCTGCATCACGGAGCCGGGGATCGCCATGAAGCTGACGGAGGTGAAGTTCTCCTCGCCGCCATGGAAGTCCTTCACCCGCGGCAGGCCGTTGTCGAAATAGTCGGGGTTCAACTTCTCCTCGCCGCCGACGTGGAAGAGGATCGGCAATCCCGCCTCCTCGGCCTGCCGCCAGACCGCGTCGAACGCGATGTGGCTCGGCGAGTGGCCCTTCGGGCAGCGTGAGGGAACCAGCAGCGCCTTGGCGCCGAGCTCGATCGCTTCCCGGGCCGCGGCGGCGGCGCGCTCGAAGTCCATCAGAGGGACGTAGCCGGTGGCCAGAAGCCGCCGATCGACCTTGCAGAAGTCGGTCATCATGCGGTTGTGGGCCGTGGCTGCAGCGTGGGCGAG
>JAKAZA010000122.1 GCA_021816155.1 Pseudomonadota bacterium
CGCCGAAGGCGCCGACGATCGACAGCGGCGCGGCCACGCCGGCGATGAACGTGGCAGGGACGCTGCGCAGGAAGACGAAGATCACCGCCACCACCAGCACGATGGCGAGGATCAGCTCGAACTCCACGTCGCTGACCGACGCGCGGATGCCGGTCGTGCGGTCGGTGACCGTGGTCACCGTGAGGCCGGCCGGGAGGCTGGCGGTCAGCTGTGGCAGCATCGCCTTGATCCTGTCGACCGTGGTGATGACGTTGGCGCCCGGCTGGCGCTGCACGTTGAGCACGATCGCCGGCTGCAGGCGGGGCGGCGCCGCGCCGCCAGCCGACACGTCGTAGGCCGCGCCGAGCTGCGTGTTCTCGGCGCCGTTGACGATCCTGGCGACGTCCTTCAGGCGGATGGCGTTGCCGTTCTTGTAGGCGATGATGGTGTCGGCGTAGGCGGCGACGGTCTCCAGCTGGTCGTTGCCGTTGATGGCGTAGGCGCGCGTGGGCCCGTTGAACGAGCCTTTCGCGCCGTTGGCGTTGGCGGCGGCGATGATGGTGCGCAGGTTCTCCAGCGTGAGGCCGTAAGCCGCGAGCTGGCGCGTGTTGACCTGGATGCGCACCGCCGGCCGCTCGCCGCCGGCGATGGTCACGAGACCGACACCTGGGAGCTGCGAGATCTTCTGGCCCAGCTGCTCTTCGGCGATGTTCTGGACATCCGTGAGCGGCATGGACTTCGAGGTCAGCGCGAGCGTGATGATCGGCGCATCGGCGGGATTGACCTTGGCGTAGACGGGCGGCGCGGGCAGGTCGGCCGGCAGCAGGTTGCCCGCGGCGTTTATGGCCGCTTGCACTTCCTGCTCGGCGACGTCGAGCGACAGGTCGAGGTTGAACTGCAGCGTTATGACCGACGACCCGCCGCTCGAGACCGAGCTCATCCGCGTGAGGTCGGCCATCTCGCCGAACTGCCGTTCGAGCGGCGCGGTGACGGTCTGCGCCATGACCTCGGGGCTGCCGCCCGGGTAGGAGGTCTGCACCTGGATGGTCGGGTAGTCGACCTCGGGCAGCGCCGAAAGCGACAGGAAGTGGAACGCCACCAGGCCCGCCAGCAGCATGGCCAGCATCAGCAGCGACGTCGCCACTGGCCGCAGGATGAACGGGCGCGAGGGATTCATGAGCCGGACGCGCGCCTCAGCCGACGCCCCCGAAGACGCCGATCCCGCCGCCGCCATTGCTGCGGTCGCGAGCGGCGTTGCTCGCGGCGGGCGGTCGTGCGCCGCGGGGCAGGCTCACCGACGCGCCGTCCCGAAGGCGATCGCCGCCGTCGGTGATCACCACTTCGCCGGCCGAGAGCCCTCGCGCGATCGACGTCGTCTCGCCGGTTCCCGGCCCGCTGGCGACGTTGCGCTGCTTCACCGTCTTGTCGGGCTGCAGCACCCAGACAAAGTCGCCGTTCGGTCCGTGCCGAACGGCTGTCGTGGGCACGATCACCTGGTTGCGCAGGGTGTCGACCAGAACGGTGACGTTGACGAACTGGTTCGGGAAGAGCTTGCCGCCCGGGTTGGCGAAGCGGGCCCGCCCTTTCACCGTGCCGGTCGTCGTGTCGACCACGTTGTCGATGGTGCCCAGGCTCCCGCTCGCCAGCGCCTCTCCGCCGGTGCGGTCGTAGGCGGTGACCGGCAGGCCGGCGCCGAAGTTGGGGTGGCGCACGATCTGCGGTATCGTGTCCTCCGGGATCGCGAAGATCACGTCGATCGGGTCGAGCTGGGTGATCACCGCGATCGGCGTCGCGCCGTTCGCCGTCACCTGGTTGCCGGCGTCGATCTGGCGCAGGCCCACCCGGCCGGTGATCGGCGAAACGATCGAGGCCCATTGCAGGTTGAGGCGCGCGGTCGCGAGCGCGCCCTCGTCGGCGGCCACGAGGCCCTCATCCTGACGCACCGTGGCTTCCTGGTCTTCCGCCGTCTGCTTGGCGATCGAGTTCTGCGCGACCAGCTGCTGGTAGCGCGCGAGGTCGCGCTGGGCGCCGGCGAGCTGCGCCTTGTCGTGGGCGAGCGTCCCCTGGGCCTGGCGGACCGCCGCATCGAACGGCGCCTGGTCGACGACGGCCAGCACCTGACCCCTGGCGACCATCTGGCCCTCGGCGAAGCGCACCTGCGCGAGCTCGCCGGTCACGCGCGGCACGATTGAGACGGTCGCCTCCGGCGTGACCGTACCGAGCGCGGTGACCGTGATCGGCACGTCGCCCAGCGTCGCGCTGGCGATCCCCACCGTGATCGATGGAAGGCGCGCTCTATGGCCGGCCCCGAATCCGGCGAAGCCGCCGCTTGCGCCCCCGCCTGCGCAGCGGGCCAGCAGCACCGCGATCCCGATCGCGAGCGCGATGACCCCGACGATCGCCGCCAGGGTGCGCCACGTGCGCCTCGGGCCTCGCGTCGGCGCAACGCCTGCGCCTGCCTGGATGGGGGAGCTCATCCGGTCTCCGGGGCTGCCTGAGTTTCCGCTAGTTGCGTCCGCGGTGACGGAGCGAACGAGAGTTTGGAGCGCCAATCCAACGGCAAGATGACCAAGCGCTACCATTTGGACATACGCGGTAACGCAGGGGCAACCGGCGCGTCCGTCGCCTCCGTGAATGGTTCGCGCGCACGTCGAGGCTCAATGACAACTCATCGGACTGGTCATGGCGCGGCGCTCGCTCTAGAGTGCTCGCCCTCATATCCCGCCCCCGCGAGTCGATAGCTTTGCCGCTGTCACCCCAAGGGACCTATGACGGGAAGGGGTGGGGAGGCAACAGAGGGTATTCGAGTTGGAGCCTACGAACACCGAGGCGCCAGAGTACTTCCACAAGGTCGTCGATTGTCAGTGGGCGTGCCCGGCGCACACGCCGGTGCCGGAATACATCCGGCTGATCGCTGAAGGTCGCTACAGCGACGCCTACATGATCAACTGGAAGTCCAACGTCTTTCCGGGAATCCTCGGGCGGACGTGCGACAGGCCGTGCGAGCCCGCCTGCCGCAGGGGGCGCGTTGAAGCCGAGCCGGTCGCCATCTGCCGCCTGAAGCGCGTCGCGGCGGACAACAAGGGCGATATCGCAGGGCGATTGCCGGCCCCGGCCAAGGGCGGGAACGGCAAGCGCGTGGCGCTGGTCGGCGCGGGACCTGCGTCGCTTACCGTGGCCCGCGACCTGGCGCCGCTCGGCTACGAGCTGACCATCATCGACGCGGATCCCAGCCCGGGCGGCATGATCCGCAGTCAGATCCCGCGCTTCCGCCTGCCGGAATCCGTCATCGACGAGGAGGTCGGCTACATCACCGGCCTCGGGATGACGGTGCGCCAGGGCGAGCGGGTGGAGAGCCTGAAGGCGCTGCTGGCCGAGGGCTACGACGCCGTGTTCGTCGGATCCGGCGCTCCGCGCGGCCGTGAGCTCGACATCCCGGGGCGCCAGGAAGCCGCGGCCAACATCCACATCGGCATCGACTGGCTTTCGAGCGTCTCGTTCGGCCATGTCGATCGGATCGGCAAGCGGGTGATCGTGCTCGGCGGCGGCAACACGGCGATGGACTGTTGCCGCACCTCTCGACGCCTCGGCGGCGAGGACGTGAAGGTGATCGTCCGCTCGGGCTTCGACGAGATGAAGGCGTCTCCCTGGGAGAAGGAAGACGCGATGCACGAGGACATCCCGATCCTCAACTTCCTCGTGCCGAAGGAGTTCACCCACGACGGCGGACGGCTGACCGGCGTCCTGTTCGAGAAGGTCGCTGCTTCGTATGACGAGAAGGGGCGGCGCAGCCTCAATCCGACCGGCGAGCCCGACGTCCACTATGAATGCGACGACGTGCTGGTGGCGGTCGGCCAGGAGAACGCCTTCCCCTGGATCGAGCGCGACATCGGCATCGAGTTCGACCGCTGGAACATGCCGGTGGTCAGCGAAGCCACGATGGGGTCGACCCATCCGAAGGTGTTCTTCGGCGGCGACGCGGCGTTCGGCCCGAAGAACATCATCTGGGCAGTCGCGCACGGCCACGAGGCCGCGACCTCGATCCACAAGCTCTGCCTGGGCGAGGACGTGGCCGACAGGCCAGCTCCCGGTGTGACGCTCGTCTCGCAGAAGATGGGTATCCACGAGTGGAGCTACGACAACGACATCTCCAACGACCTTCGGCACCGCGTGCCGCAGCGCGACAAGTCCGAGGCGCTTGGCGACGTGAAGCTGGAGGTGGAGCTCGGCTTCGACCAGCGGCTCGGCTACGCCGAGGCGCAGCGATGCCTGAACTGTGACGCCGAGACTGTGTTCACGACGCCGCTCTGCATCGAGTGCGACGCCTGCGTGGACATCTGTCCGGTCGACTGCATCACCTTCACGGAGAACGGCGAGGAAGCCGACCTTCGCGAGCGGCTGAAGGCGCCGGCTCATAACCTGACGCAGGACCTCTACGTCTCGCCGACGCTGCCCACCGGCCGCGTGATGGTGAAGGACGAGGACGTCTGCCTCCACTGCGGCCTCTGCGCCGAGCGCTGCCCAACCGGCGCCTGGGACATGCGCAAGTTCCTGCTGGAGATGGCGCACGCCGAGGACGTCGGTCCCGCCCCCGTGAGGATCGCGGCGGAATGAAGACGTTCGACCCCTCCTCGCCCGTGCAGCGGGAGAGGAGAGCCATGCCAACCATGATGGAGGGGGCGTCCGCCGGCGCCTGCCTCGTTTCGATCGCTGGGGACGCGGGTCAGCGCCCCCTCCGTCGGCCTTGGGCCGCCACCTCCCCCGCAACGTGGGTGAGGAGAGGGCACGTACGATGAGCCTCGCCGCCGTCAACGACTTCGTCGTCAAATTCGCCAACGTGAACGGGTCCGGCTCGGCGAGCGCGAACGGCATGTTCGCCAAGTCGATCCTGCGCATGGGCGTGCCGGTCGCTGCGCGCAATATCTTCCCGTCCAACATCCAGGGCCTGCCTACCTGGTACGAGGTCCGGGTCAGCGAGGCGGGGTATCTCGGGCGGCGCGGCGGCGGCGTCGAGCTGATGGTCGCGATGAACCCGCAGACCTGGGACCAGGACGTCGCCTCGATCGAGCCGGGCGGGTATCTGTTCTACGATTCCTCCAAGCCGCTGCCGCCCGCGAAGTTCCGCAACGACATCGAGGTGCTGGGCCTGCCGCTCACGGCCATCTGCAACGCGGCCTACACCGACCCGCGCCAGCGGCAACTGTTCAAGAACATCATCTATGTCGGCGCGCTCGCCCACCTGATCGGCATCGAGGAGAGCGTGCTGGAGACCCTGGTGCGCGAGGAGTTCGGCTCCAAGGTGGCGCTGATCGACTCCAACCTGAAGGCGCTCGCCATGGGCCGCGACGCGGCGGCCGAGAACCTGGCGCCGATCGGCCTGCGCATGCGGCGCGCAGACAAGGTGGGCGACCGCATCTACGTCGAGGGCAACAGCGCCGCGGCGCTGGGGGCCGTCTACGGCGGCGCCACGGTCTGCGCCTGGTACCCGATCACGCCGTCGACGTCGCTGGCCGAGGCCTTCACGGCGCATTGCCAGAAGCTGCGGACCGATCCGAAGACCGGCGAAGCCCGGTACGCCGTCATCCAGGGCGAGGACGAGATCGCCTCCATCGGCATCGTGGTCGGCGCGGGCTGGAACGGTGCGCGCGCCTTTACCTGCACCTCGGGGCCGGGCGTCTCGCTGATGCAGGAGTTCGTCGGCCTGTCGTACTTCGCCGAGATTCCGGCGGTGATCTTCGACGTGCAGCGCGGCGGCCCCTCCACGGGCATGCCGACCCGCACCCAGCAGTCCGACGTTCTGCTGGCCGCCTACGCCTCGCACGGAGACACCAAGCACCCGCTGCTGTTCCCGGAGGATCCGGCCGAGTGCTTCGACTTCGGGGCGCTGGCCTTCGACCTCGCGGACCGGCTGCAGACCACGGTCTTCGTCATGCTCGACCTCGACATCGGCATGAACGAATGGCTGTGCCGGCCCTTCCGGTGGGACGACAGCCGAAAGCTCGACCGCGGCAAGGTGATGACCTACGACGACCTCGAGACCGGCAAGGTGTTCGGCCGATACCTCGACGTCGACGGAGACGGCATCGCGTACCGGACGCTGCCGGGCGTCCACCCCGAGCGCGGGGCCTATTTCACGCGCGGCACCAGCCGTGACCCCTACGCCCGCTACAGCGAGGAGGGGCCGGTCTATGTCGCGAACATGCAGCGGTTGCTGAAGAAGTTCGAGACGGCCAAGACGCTCATTCCGGCCCCGGTCGCCCGGCCGGCCAAGCGCCGCACGCCGCACGGAGCGGTGTATTTCGGCTCGACCACGCCGGCGATGCACGAGGCGCTCGATCTCCTCGAGGCGCAGGGCGTGCACGTCGACGGGCTGCGCGTCCGCGGCTTTCCGTTCAACGACGAGGTGATGGCTTTCATCGAGGCGCACGAGACCGTGTTCGTCGTCGAACAGAACCGCGATGCGCAGCTGCGCACGCTGATCATGGTCGAGGGCGGCGTCGACCCGGCCAAGCTGGTTCCGGTGCTGGGCTACGACGGCTCGCCGATCACCGCGCGCTTCATCACTGACGAGATATCCCGCCGTATGCAGGGCAGTTCCGTCACGCCCACACCGCAGGCCGCCGAATAGCCATGACGTACATCACCAAGCCCCGTCTGCATCACCCGCTCCTGCAGCCCAACGCGCTCGGCTTCACGCGCCGCGACTACGAGGGCAAGGTCTCGACCCTCTGTGCGGGATGCGGCCACGACTCGATCTCGGCGGCGATCATCCAGGCCGCCTACGAGCTCGACCTGCCGCCGCATCGGCTCGCCAAGCTCTCCGGCATCGGTTGCTCGTCGAAGACCCCGGACTACTTCCTGGGCAATTCGCACGGCTTCAATTCGGTGCATGGGCGGATGCCGTCCGTCCTCACGGGCGCCAACGCCGCCAATCGCGAGCTGATCTACCTCGGCGTTTCCGGCGACGGCGACAGCGCCTCGATCGGGCTCGGCCAGTTCGCGCACTCGATCCGGCGCAGCGTCAACATGACCTACATCGTCGAGAACAACGGCGTGTACGGTCTGACCAAGGGCCAGTTCTCAGCGACGTCGGATCCCGGCTCGAAGTCGAAGCGCGGGGTCGTCAACCACGACCAGTCGATCGACCTCGTGGGGCTCGCGCTGCAGCTCGGCGCGAGCTTCGTGGCGCGCAGCTTCTCCGGGGACAAGGCGCAGCTGGTCCCGCTCATCAAGGCCGCGATCAGCCACAAGGGCGCGTCCTTCATCGACGTGATCAGCCCCTGCGTGCAGTTCAACAACCACGTCGGCTCGACGAAGAGCTTCGACTACGTCCGGGAGCACAACGCCGCGATGAACCGGCTCGATTTCATCGAGCCGCGCGCCGAGATCACGGTGGACTACGCGCCAGGCGAGGTCGAGGTAGTCAAGCAGCACGATGGCTCGATCCTCCGCTTGCGGAAGGTCGCGCCCGACTACGATCCGACCGACAAGATATCGGCCATCACGCACCTGCAGTTGCACCAGATGAGGGGCGAGGTGGTGACCGGGCTGCTATACGTCGAGCCTGACGCAGCGGATCTTCACGATCATTTGCACACTGTTCAAACGCCGCTGAACCAGCTCGACGACGCGGAACTGATCCCCGGATCGCTGGCTCTTGATGCGATCAACGACTCGTTGCGTTAGCGGTGCGATCAGGCCCGGAACGGGGCTTGCACGGTCGCCGTTCCTAAGCTTCAAGAACGTCACACAGAGGAAGAGGCGATGCAGGACGGGCCGGTAGCGGCGGCGAAATCCATTCCGGGTCTTTTCCCGGCGCCAACCAATCACGCGCGCCTCATCGCCTGGGTGACCGAGATCGCGGCGCTGACGAAGCCGGATCGGGTTCACTGGTGCGACGGTTCCGACGCCGAATGGCGCGAGCTTACCGAGGCGCTGGTTGGCGCGGGGACGCTCAAACGGCTCAACCCGGAGAAGCGGCCGAACTCCTTCTATGCCGTCTCCGATCCGAGGGACGTGGCCCGCGTCGAGAGCCGCACCTTCATCTGCTCGAAGACCCAGGCCGACGCCGGCCCGACCAACAACTGGCTTGATCCCGAGGAGATGCGCGCGGACCTCGCCAACCTCTTCGATGGGGCGATGCGCGGACGCACGCTCTACGTGGTGCCGTTCTCGATGGGACCGATCGGCTCGAAGATCAGCGCGCTCGGCGTGGAACTCACGGACAGCCCCTACGTCGCGGTCTCGATGAAGATCATGACACGCATGGGCAAGCAGGCGCTCGATGCGCTGGGCGACGACGGCTTCTTCGTCCCGGCGGTTCACTCGGTCGGCAAGCCGCTCGCCCCCGGCGAGGCCGACTGCGCCTGGCCGTGCAACGAGATCAAGTACATCGTCCACTTCCCGGAGGATCGGGAGATCTGGTCGTACGGTTCGGGGTACGGCGGCAACGCCCTGCTGGGCAAGAAGTGCTACGCGCTGCGCATCGCGTCGGTGATGGCCCGCGACGAAGGATGGCTCGCCGAGCACATGCTGATCCTCAAGCTCACCTCGCCCGAGGGACGGGTCCATTACGTCGGCGCCGCCTTCCCGAGCGCGTGCGGCAAGACTAACCTCGCCATGCTGCAGCCGACCCTGCCGGGCTGGAAGGCTGAGACGATCGGCGACGACATCGCCTGGATGCGGTTCGGCGAGGACGGACGGCTCTACGCCATCAATCCAGAGGCCGGCTTCTTCGGCGTCGCGCCAGGCACCAGCGCCAAGACGAACGCCAATGCGCTCGCCGCGCTCGGCGAGAACACCATCTTCACCAATGTAGCGCTGACCGCCGACGGCGACGTTTGGTGGGAGGGGCTCACCGACGCGCCGCCTCCCAGCCTGACCGACTGGCGCGGGCGCGCCCACGACCCCGCGGCCGGCGAGACCGCGGCGCACCCGAACGCCCGCTTCACGGCGCCGGCCGGCCAGTGCCCGGTGATCGCGCCGGAGTGGCAGGACCCGGCCGGCGTGCCGATTTCGGCCATCCTCTTCGGCGGGCGCCGCGCCAGCGCGGTGCCGCTCGTGACCGAGGCGTTCGACTGGGAACACGGCGTGTTCATGGCCGCCAACGTCGCCTCCGAGGGCACCGCCGCGGCCGAGACGAAGGTCGGCGAGCTGCGCCGCGACCCGTTCGCCATGCTGCCCTTCTGCGGCTACAACATGGGCGACTACTTCGCGCACTGGCTCAGGATCGGCGCCGCCGCCGACCCCGCGAAGCTGCCCCGCATCTACAGCGTCAACTGGTTCCGCAAGGACGCAGCCGGCAAGTTCGTCTGGCCCGGCTACGGCGACAATTCCCGCGTCTTGAAATGGATCGTCGAGCGGCTCGCGGGGCCCGCGGAGGCTGATGACACGCCGATCGGCCGCGTTCCGGCCGAAGGCGCCCTCGATCTCAACGGCCTTGCGATCCCTGACAGCGCGATCGCGCTGCTGCGCGAGGTCGATCCGGCGACCTGGCGCGAGGAGGCGGCGCTGATCCCGCCCTTCCTTGAGAAGTTCGGCGAGCGCACGCCGGCCGAGCTGTGGGCTCAGTATGAGGCGCTGATGGCCCGCCTGGCCGAGGCGGAAGCGGACGCGGAGCCGGTGGCGCTCAGGGCGTGAGCCGAGCCCGGCCGGCTTGACGGCTTTCGCGCGGGCGGCCAATCACGGGCGCATATTTCAGGCGTCGCCGTTCGCGCGATTTCAGACAGAGGACCAGCGTTCGTGCGCACCACGATCAGCGTGCCCGCCCAGTTCCGCGGGCCGCCCAACTCCGTCAACGGCGGGTACGCTTGTGGCCTGATGGCCCGATTGATCGAAGGGCCGTCGCGGGCGTTCCTGCGCGCACCTGTGCCGCTCGACACCGAGATGTCGCTGTCGCGCGACGCGAGCGGCGTACGGATCGAGGGGGCGGATGGCAGGCTGATCGGCGAGGCGGCGCCGGCCGAGGCTGACGGGTTGCCGGCGCCGCCGCCCGCGCCGTCGTTCCACGCGTCCGGAATCGCCGCCAAGGGCTTTCCGGGCTTTTTCCGTCCGTTCCACCCGGTGTGCTTCTGTTGCGGTGACCAGCTGGCGGAAGGCTTCGGTCTGCGCGCGTTCGTCGGCCAGGTCGCGGGCGCGCCGGAAGGTGTCGTCGCGGGGCCATGGACGCCGAATCCGGTCTTCGCCGACGCGGACGGCCTGATCGCCCCGGAGGTGGTCTGGGCCGCGCTCGACTGCCCCGGCTCGGTCGCATGGGTGGTTTCGGGCGCCGGCGGCGGCCTGCT
Organism: Pseudomonadota bacterium; assembly: GCA_021816155.1. Lineage (GTDB taxonomy): Bacteria > Pseudomonadota > Alphaproteobacteria > Caulobacterales > Caulobacteraceae > Acaudatibacter. The sequence goes on from JAKAZA010000122.1 coordinate 10,263, forward strand.
GGGCGCCATGACCTGCCAGGTGCTGCGTCGCCCGGCGGCGGGTGAGCCTTGCGTGATCCTCGCATGGCCGCTCGAGCGGAGTGGCCGCAAGCTCGTCTCGGGGACAGCTCTCTACTCGGGGAACGAACTGCTGGCGCGCAGCCACCAGATCTGGATCGGCCGCGCGCCAGTGGCAGAGGCCGCCTAGGCCCGGTCGCACGGACCCTTCACTCGCAAGTGCCTTTTCAGTCCGCGCTGTTCTGTGCGAGGGTGGGTTTTTATTCGAACGCTTGTTTGGGAGGAGCGCTTCAGATGCGTGAAGCCGTCGTCGTTTCCTACGCCCGCACCGGGTTGGCCAAGTCGGCCCGCGGCGGGTTCAACATTACGCCGACCGTCAGCATGATGGCCCACGCGATCAAGCACGCCGTGGACCGCGCGGGCGTCGAGAAGGAAGCCGTCGAGGATTGCTTTGTCGGCAACGTGGCGCACGGCGCCGGCAACCTCGGCCGCCAGGCCGGCTTGCTCGCTGGCCTGCCGATCACCACCAGCGGCGTCACGATCAACCGCTTCTGCTCATCCGGGCTGCAGTCGATCGCGATGGCCGCGCGCTACATCGTCGACGACGGCGCCAGCTGCGTGGTCGCGGGCGGGGTGGAATCGATCAGCTTCCCCGGCGGTGGCGGCTCGCGCGAGAACAACGACCCCAAACTCGTGCAGATGTATCCCGACATCCACATGCCGATGATCGACACCGCCGACATCGTCGCCGAGCGCTACAAGATCGCGCGCGATTACCAGGACCAGTACTCGTACGAGTCGCAGATGCGCATGGCGGCCGCCCAGCAGGCCGGCAAGTTCCGGGACGAGATCGTCCCGATGCAGACCAAGATGAAGAAGGTCAACAAGGAGACCGGCGAGGAGACGATCGTCGACTACACGGTCGATCGCGACGAGTGCAATCGTCCGGACACCACACTGGAAGGCCTCACCAAGCTGGCGCCGGTGAAGGGGCCGGACAAATTCATCACCGCGGGCAACGCCTCGCAGCTCTCCGACGGCGCCGCGGCCGTCGTGCTGATGGAGGCCAAGGAAGCCGAGCGTCGCGGCCTGAAGCCGATGGGCGTGTTCAAGGGCTGGGCCGTCGCCGGCTGCAAGCCTGACGAAATGGGCATCGGCCCGGTGTTCGCCGTGCCGCGGCTCCTGGAGCGTCACGGCCTGAAGGTCGGCGATATCGACCTGTGGGAGCTGAACGAGGCCTTCGCCTCGCAGTGCCTCTACTGCCGCGACACGTTGGGCATCGATCCCGAGAAGTACAACGTCAACGGCGGGTCGATCGCCATCGGCCACCCCTTCGGGATGACGGGGGCGCGCCTCAGCGGCCACGTGCTCCAAGAAGGCCGCCGGCGCGGGAACGTCAAGCACGCG
>JAKAZA010000123.1 GCA_021816155.1 Pseudomonadota bacterium
CATTCCGAGCCAGAGCAATCCGACCGCGATGGCGGCCAGCGCCGCTGCGCTCGACAGCCAGAGGGAATGCCGCCGGAACCTCCGTTGCGAGACGGACTCATTCCAAGCCCGCTCGACGGCAGCTCGAGGCGCCTCGCCAGCTCCCCGTCGTTGGTCAGCAGCAACAACCCCTCGGAATTGAGGTCGAGCCGGCCCACTGAGATCAGCCGCGGCAGCCCCTTCGGCAGCGCCTCGAAGACCGTCGGCCGGCCCTGCGGATCGCGGTGCGTAGTCACCAGGCCTGGCGGCTTGTGGTAGCGGAAGAGCCGCGTCGGCTCCGGCGCCGCGACCGGCTTACCGTCGAGCGTCACGACGTCGTCCGGCCCCAGCTTCACCGCCGGCGTCGTCAGGCGCTCGCCGTTCACCGCGACGCGGCCGGCGGCGATCAGTCGCTCGACCTCACGGCGCGATGCGACGCCGGCGCGCGCCAGCACCTTGGCGATCCGATCGCCAGCGCCGGCTTGACCTCGGCCAGCCGCGCTGGCGCCATCTTCCTCATGTCCAGTCATGACGAGCGCTTCATGCGCCTCGCCCTCGAAGAGGCGCAAGCCGCCGCGGCGCGCGGCGAGGCTCCGATCGGCGCGGTGGTCGTCGATCCGGTCACCGGCGACGTGATCGCTCGCGCCGGCAACAGCCCCATCGCGCGCAATGACCCGAGCGCCCACGCCGAGATCCTCGCCCTGCGCGCCGCCGCCGAGGCCCGCGGCAACTATCGCCTGACCGGCCTCACGCTCTTCGTCACGCTCGAGCCCTGCGCCATGTGCGCCGGCGCCATCAGCCACGCCCGCATCGGCCGCCTTGTCTACGGCGCGCCGGACGCGAAGGGCGGCGCCGTCGCCCACGGTCCGCGCTTCTTCGAACAGCCCACCTGCCACTGGCGTCCCGCGGTCGAGAGGGGGGTCCTGGCGGACGAGAGCGGGGCGATGCTCAGGGCCTTCTTTCGCGCACGGCGCGGCTGACAGTCGATTCGACGCCCGGTTGCTGCGCTGTCTGGCGCAAGGCGGGCCCGATCCGATGAGCCTGCCGGCGCGCATCGCCGGGCGACGTGGCCGACCCTGCGGCTGACGTCTTCTTCCCCGGGGAGCCGGCCACAGCGCCGGCCTAGGAGCGCGGATCCTGGATAGGGAGCTCGGAGGCCCGCGCCGGGCGCCCGTCCAGGAAACGGTAGGTGGCCTCGAACGAGGCGGTCTGGACGAGGCGCACGCTGTCGCCGTGCTTGACGAGGACCGCGCCGTTCTCGAACAGCTGCGGCGAAGCCGCCGGACCGGCGAACGCGCCGGCGCCGGGCACGCGCACCGCTCGGCACACCTGGTCCGCCCGGCGGCGATGCAGCCCGACCTCCGATGTCGCGCCGGGGGCGGGAATCATGGCGGCGGCGACGTAGGCCCGCGTCGTCGCGCCGGCGGCCCGAACGCCCGGCTGGGCGATGGCGAAGGCGATCACGGCGCGCAGGTCGTCGACCGAGAGCTGCTCGGGACTGTCCGCCAGCTCTGCGATCCTGGCCGAGATCGCCTCGGCGACCGCCTCCGTCATCGGGCTGAACAGGATCGCGCCGTCGCCGTCGCCGCGGACGACCTCCCAGCTCTGGTCGTCGGGGTCGATCCAAGCGAAGCCGCGCCCCTCGATGGCGTGGCCCTGGCCGTCGAGGAGCGGAGCGCCGTCGGGGCGCACGAGTGGCTCGCCGCCCCCCGCCAGCGCCGGCGCAGGCAGCACGAAGCGTGCGCTGTCGGAGACGACCGCCGCGCTCGCCGCTTCACCGAAGTCGAAGTCCTCGCGTCGCAGGAGGCGCCGGCTCATGCGAGGCAGTCCGCGGAGCCCTGGCGGCGCACCGCGCCCTCGCCGGCGTCGATGCGGCCCGAGCGGCGGCGCACGTAAGGCCCGGGGTCGATCGCGCGCCACTTGAGCGGGCTCGGCAGGATGGCGATGAGGCGGGCGGCCTGGAACGGGGTCAGCTGGCGCGCTGAGACGTGGAAATAGCGCTGAGCGGCGGCCTCGACCCCGTAGACGCCCGGTCCCATCTCCACGGTGTTGAGGTAGACCTCCATGATTCGCCGCTTGCCCCAGATCGCCTCGATCAGCACGGTGAAATAGGCCTCGAGGCCCTTCCTGACCCACGACCGGTCGGGCCACAGGAAGACGTTCTTGGCCGTCTGCTGGCTGATGGTCGAGCCGCCGCGGATACGGCCCGGATGCCGCTCGTCATGCTGCATCGCGAGTTCGATCGCGCGGAAGTCGAAGCCATGGTGCTCGCAAAAGCGAGCGTCCTCGGCGGCGATCGCCGCGCGCGGCAGGGCCGGCGACATCTGCGAGAGGGGAACCCACCGGTGGTCGATCCCGTGGCCCTCGACGCGCCGCTCCAACATCAGGATGGTCAGAGGCGGCGGCGCGAAGCGGTAGACCACGACCGCGGCGATGGGGCCGACGACGACGAGGGCCAGGAAGGTCAGAGCGATGTTGCGAACAGCGCGGCCCCAGCGGAAGCCGCCCGGCGCCTTTCGGGCTCGCGCCATGTAGATCCTATCTTCGCCGCCCCGCCCGATGCTAGCGATGCGGCGCGCCGGCGGCGCACGTCAAGGCGGGAGGGACGCGAATGGATGTCGCAGAAGCGGTGCGGCGGCGGTACTCGGCGAGGGCTTTCAAGCCGGACCCGGTGCCGGGCGAACTGGTGCGCCGACTGCTCGAGGAGGCCGCCCGCGCTCCGTCGGGCGGAAACCTGCAGCCATGGCGCGTCTATGCGCTCGCCGGAGATCCGCTCGCGCAGTTCAAGGCGCTGATCGCGACCGCGCCGCTGGAGGCGCCCGAATACGACGTCTATCCGCCCAACCTCTGGGAGCCGATGCGCACCCGGCGGTTCGTCTGCGGCGAGGACCTCTACGCCTCGATCGGGATCGGCCGCGAAGACCGGCCGGCGAGACTGCGGCAGCTCGCCAGGAACGGCGGGTTCTTCGGCGCGCCGGTCGGCCTTTTCTTCTGCCTGGACCGCAAGGTCGGGCCGCCGCAATGGTCCGACGTCGGCATGTTCATGCAGACCTTCATGCTGCTGGCGACAGAGCGGGGACTGGCGACCTGCGCGCAGGAATACTGGGCGCGCTACCCGAAGACGGTCGGCCGGTTCGTGAACCTGCCCGACGACCACATTCTGTTCTCGGGCATGGCGCTCGGGTACGCCGACGAGGACCAGCCGATCAACCAGTGGCGGACGCGGCGCGACCCGTTCGAGACGTGGGGCGAGTTGCGCGGGTTCGACTAGCCGAGGTCGGGAAAGGCCGCGACCCCCGCGCGGCCATCCTCGTCGCCCCACGCGATCCGACCGCCGCCCAGCGCCAGCGCGGTGATGGGCGAGCCGGTCTCGACGCGCACGTCGGCCCGCTGACCGCCGGTCACGTCGCAGGCCCAGATCCGCCCATCCGCAAGGCCCGCCACCAGCCGCGACCCGTCCGGCTCGGCGGCTACGCGGGTCACGAGCGTGGTCTCGTCGAAGCCGATCTCCATCGCCTGCCGGCCCATCGGCCCTTCTGCGCCGACGAACGGCCAGACCACCACGCCCGGAGCGCCCGCCGTGGCCAGCATCTTCCCGCTGGCGAGGAACACCAGGCTGCGCACCTTGGCCGGATAGCCGCCCATCCGCATGTCGCGGGCGTCCGAGAGCCGCCAGCCGTGAAGCGCACTCTCCTGCATCGAGCTCATCAGGAAGCGCCCGTCGGGGCTGAACAGCACGGCGATGTGGGAGCCGGCCCATTTCAGGAACACCGGCTGCTGCTCGGCGATCCGCGCATACCAGAGCGCCGCGCCGCCATAGGTGGCGACGGCCAGGCGCCGCGCCCGCGCGTCGAGCGCGACGCCGGCCACGGAACGGTCGTGGGCGAAGGCCCGCGAAAAGCCGGGATCCGCCAGGTCGATGACCCGCGCCTCGCGCCCTGCGCCGAAGGCCAGCAGGCTCGCGCCCGGCGTCGCCGCCACGCAGTCGAGCCAGCGCCCCTTGGCCTCCGCCAGCGTCTGCGTCGCGTCCGGCCTCGACCAGACAAGGCGTCCGTCGTCTCCGCCGGTTATCAGGCCCGGTCCCGTCGGGTGCCGGACCGCCGCCAACACTGCGCCGTCGTGGGCGGCCTGCTCGGCGCCGGTCTCCCACACGACGCGGCCGTCGCCGAGCGAGAACACGGCGTGGCCGTCCGCGTCGAAGGCGGCCGAGGTGACGTAGGCGTCGAAGGCGAAGCTCATGGCCAGCGCGCCTTAGCCCACCGGACGGGCGCTTGCCCAGTGAGGCGCCCGGGAGAACAAGGGAATCTGGGCGCCGGACTTTACATTCACGAAATTACCGGCAATGGGTCTGGCCAACCCGGTCGGGAAAAGGCCGTGCGGGCAGGGAGTGATCTATGGCGGCAAAGCTCGCTGGCGGCGGCAAGGGCAAGTTCGATCTGGGGCAGAACAGCGACATCAACGTCACGCCTTTCGTGGACGTGATGCTGGTGCTGCTGATCATCTTCATGGTCACCGCGCCACTGGCGACCGTGTCTCTGCACATCGACATCCCGCCGGCTCAGGCGCCGACCAAGCCCTCGAAGCCGCCGACCTACCTGTCGATCGCCCAGAACGGCCAGATCTCGGTCTCGTTCGCCACCGGTCCGACTTCCACCGAGATGCGTCCCGCCACCCTCGACAACATGGCGGGCCTGATCGCCCAGTCGCTGGGCGTGCCCGACCCGACCAGCCAGCAGGTGTTCGTCCGCGCCGACCAGCACGCGCGCTACGGCGATTTCGTCTCCGTGGTGAACAGGCTGCAGATGGATGGCTACTACAAGATCGGCCTGATCAGCGAGGAAGTGCAGGACTAAGCAGGGCAGGCTTCGCCGGCCCGCTGCTGCGCGTGGGACGAGCCCGCGCGCCGTCCACGCCTGCCTGGGTTCGCACCGCTTGATCCCTCGCCGGGCGGCGGCCGCCGCCCGGCGTTAGCGTCCGGTTCGCTTAGCGGTCAATCCGCGCCAGCGCGCTGCGCCCAGCCTCAAGCTGCGCAGCTCTGGAACCCGATCCTCAGCAGCGCCTCGTCGAGGTTGCGGCCGATGAAGACCATCCGGCTCGAGCGGTCTTCCCCCGCCTTCCACGACCGCTGAAAGTCCCCCTCCAGGATCATGTGGACCGCCTGGAAGACGAGCCGGCGCTCGTCGCCGGCGACGTTCAGGATGCCCTTGGCGCGCAAGATGTCGGGTCCCTGCCGGGCCAGAAGGTCGTTCAGCCAGTTCGTGACCTTCTGAGGATCGACCGCCTTGTCCATGCGCAGCGCCACGCCCTTGATGTCGTCGTCGTGCTCGTGGTCGTGGTGATGATGGTCGTGGTGATCATGATCGCCGTGCTCGCAGTGTTCGTCGTGCACGTGACCCGGCTCGCCGTGCGCCGGGTTGAGGAACTCGGGCTCCAGCTCGAGGATCCGGTCGAGATCGAAGCCGCCTCGGCCGAGGATCGCCTCGAGCGGCACGTTCGAGCGCTGGGCGCGATGGATCGGCGCCAGCGGGTTGAGCCGGCGGATGCGCGCCTCAATGGCCGCAAGTTCGGCCTCGGAAACGAGGTCGGTCTTGTTGAGCACGATCTGATCGGCGAACGCGATCTGCTCGCGCGCCTCGCGGCTGTCGCTGAGGCGCAGGTCGATGTGCTTGGCGTCGACCACAGTGGTCACCGAGTCGAGCTTGGCCTTGCTGCGCACCTCCTCATCGACGAAGAAGGTCTGCGCGACCGGACCAGGGTCGGCCAGGCCGGTGGTCTCGATCACGATGCCGTCGAACCCGCCCTTGCGCTTCATCAGGCCCTGGACGACGCGGATCAGGTCGCCGCGCACCGTGCAGCAGACGCAGCCGTTGTTCATCTCGAACACTTCCTCGTCGGCCCCCACGACCAGGTCGTTGTCGATCCCGATCTCGCCGAACTCATTGACGATCACGGCGTATTTCTTGCCATGCTCCTCTGACAGGATGCGATTGAGCAGCGTAGTCTTCCCGGCGCCGAGGTAGCCGGTGAGAACGGTGACGGGTGTCTGTGCCATGGCCGCTAAGTTAGGCGATCGCACGCGCCGCTTCAAAGGGGGCCGGCGTTGACTCGGCGATCTCCGCCGCTATAAAGCGCCCCCTTCGCCCGCGGGCCATCTCGCGGGCGCGTTTCATTTTGCCAGGGCGAGACGCGATGTACGCGGTGATCAAGACCGGCGGCAAGCAGTACCGGGTGAAGCCCGGCGACGTGCTGGTCGTTGAGAAGCTGGCCGGCGAGCCGGGCGAGGCGATCGCGTTCGACCAGGTGCTGATGCTGGGCGAGGGCGACGTCGTGACGGTGGGCGCGCCGCTGGTCGAGGGCGCCTCGGTCAGCGCCACGCTGATCGAGACCCGCAAGGGCGACAAGGTCAAGGTCTTCAAGAAGATCCGCCGCCAGGGCTACCGCCGCACGCGCGGCCATCGTCAGCCCGAGAGCGTGCTGCGCGTCACCGCAGTGGCGGGCGCGGGCCAGAGCGAAACGTGGGACGGCGAAGTCGATCTTACGCCGCTGTCCGTGCTGCGGCTGCGCGCGCGCAACCTGGCCGGACGCAGCGCGGCGGCCGAGCTGCCGGAGGGCGTGGAGGTCGAGACGCTGGCCGAGCCCAAGGGCAAGGGCAAGACGCCGCGGGTGACGGCTCACGTGGTCGAGTCCGCCGAAGCCGTCGGGGACGCCGTCGAGTCGGAGGCGAAGGCCAAAGCCGCGCCCCGGAAGGGCGGCGCCTCCAAGGCGCCCTCGGCCAAGGATGCGGCCAGGACGGCCACGCCCAAGCCGTCAAAGTCCCAGGCCAAGGCGCCGCCGGTGCGCCGCACGGCCCCGCGCGGCAAGGGCTGAGGCGCCGCTTAGAGTTCAGGAAGAGGTCCAATGGCACACAAGAAATCCGGCGGCTCCTCGCGCAACGGGCGCGATTCGGCTGGCCAGCGCCTCGGCGTGAAGAAGTTCGGCGGCGAGGCGGTGCTCGCCGGAAACATCCTGGTGCGCCAGCGCGGCGCGAAGTTCTGGCCGGGCGACAACGTGGGCATGGGCCGCGACCACACGCTCTTCGCCAAGGCGACGGGTCAGGTGAAGTTCGTGACCAAGAAGGGCGACCGAACCTACGTGGCCGTGACCCCGGCCGACTAGCGATCCGCCGCAGAGCCGGATCGCCGACCAAGCGATCCGGACCCAAGACATCGAGGCGGGGAGTCCGGGCGCCGGATTCCCCGCCTTTCGTTTGCCTGGGAGACGCGGCCGATGATCGATCTGCAGACCCGACGGCCGGAGCTGAGCACCGCGCGGCTGACATTGCGGCCGCCCGAGATGCGTGACGCGCCGCGCCTGGCCGAACTCGCCAACGACTTCGACGTCGTTCGGATGACGGGCTCCATGCCTTGGCCCTACACGCTGGCGGACGCGGAAGCCTTCGTCCGTCAGGCGCAGGACGACGCCCGCGCCGACGAGGCGATGTTCTGCGTCGAGCTGCCCGGCGCCGGGCCGATCGGGGTGATCGGCCTCGACCCGGACGGCGTCATGGCGCTGGAGGCGGGCTATTGGCTCGGTCGGCCCTACTGGGCCCGCGGATACGCCACGGAGGCGCTCTCGGCGGTGCTCGATTGGGCCCGCGACGGGTGGCGGCGGCGCTGCATCAGCGCCCGGCATTTCGCCGACAACCCCGCCTCCGGCGCGGTGCTGGTCAAGGCCGGATTTCTCTACACGGGACGGGTCGAGATGCGGCCCTGCAGGGCCCGCGGCGAAGACGTGGCGTCCCGCTGGATGATCTGGCTGGCGTGAGTATCGACGGGAGTGTGTCGCAAGCAGGCGCGTGACATTCCCGTCGCGACCGCCTATATTAGCTTTACATCGTCCGTCGGCGCTGGATGGCGCTTACGAGCGGCGGCCCGAAAGGCCGGCCGCTTTTTTGTTGACCGAAAGGCCCCCGTTGCGCGGCAAGACCGCTGAAGACGCAAGGCTCCTGGAGCTGCTCGACCCGGTGGCGGAAGCCGCGGGCTACGAGATCGTGCGCCTGCGGCTGATGGGCGGCGACAAGGCCCGGCGGCTCCAGGTCATGGCCGAGCGCCCGGACGGGATCATGCTGGTCGAGGACTGCAGCGCGCTGTCTCGCGCCGTCTCGGAGGTGCTGGACGCGGCCGATCTGGTCCGTGGCGAATACGTGCTGGAGGTCTCGAGTCCGGGGATCGACCGGCCGCTGACCCGGCTCAAGGATTTCGCGACGTACGAGGGCTACGAGGCCCGCCTCGAGCTCGACCGGCTGGTCGAGAACCGCAAGCGGTTCAAGGGCGTGCTGGCGGGCGTCGAGGGCGATCAGGTCGCCATCGACCTCGAGGGCGAGGACGAGACCGCCCTCGTGCCGTTCGCCTGGATCAGCGAGGCCAAGCTCGTCGTCACCGAAAAGTTGATGAAGCGAGGCGCCGAGGCCCGAGCCGCGCGCCTGGCGAGAGAAGAGGAAAGAACATGAGCGTCACCGGCATCTCCGCCAACCGCCAGGAGTTGCTCCAGATCGCCGACGCGGTGGCCCGCGAGAAGGCGATCGAGAAGGAGATCGTCATCGAGGCGATCGAGGAGGCGATCCAGAAGGCCGCGCGCACCCGCTACGGGGCCGAGCACGACATCCGCGTCACCATCGACCCGAAGACCGGCGAGACGACGATCCGCCGCTTCGTGACCGTGGTCGAAGACGGCGCCGAGGAGGTCAACGAATACGCCCAGAAGCGCCTCGCCGACGCGCTGCGCGACGACAAGGAGGCCTTCGTCGGCAAGGAGTACGTGGAAATCCTGCCGCCGTTCGAGTTCGGCCGCGTACAGACCCAGACCGCGCGTCAGGTGGTCACGGGCAAGGTGCGCGAAGCCGAGCGGGAGCGCCAGTACGAGGAGTTCAAGGACCGGGTCGGCGAGATCGTCAACGGCGTCGCCAAGCGGGTCGAATACGGCAACGTGATCGTCGACCTGGGACGCGGCGAGGGCATCATGCGCCGCGACCAGTCGATCCCGCGCGAGCAGTTCCAGGTCGGCGACCGCGTCCGCGCCTACATCTACGACGTGCGCCGCGAGACCAAGGGCCCGCAAATCATGCTTTCGCGGGCGCACGGCGGCTTCATGGCCAAGCTGTTCGCCCAGGAGGTGCCGGAGGTCTACGACGGCGTGATCGAGATCCGCGCCGTGGCGCGCGACCCGGGCAGCCGCGCGAAGATGGCGGTTGTGTCCAACGATTCTTCGATCGACCCGGTCGGCGCCTGCGTCGGCATGCGCGGCTCGCGGGTGCAGGCGGTCGTGGCCGAACTGCAGGGCGAGAAGATCGACATCATCCAGTGGAGCGGCGACGAGGCGACGTTCCTCGTCAATGCGCTGGCGCCGGCCGAAGTGACCAAGGTGGTGATGGACGAGGAGGCCGGACGGGTCGAGGTCGTGGTGCCCGATGAGCAGCTCTCGCTGGCCATCGGCCGCCGCGGCCAGAACGTACGCCTCGCCAGCCAGCTGACCGGCTGGCAGATCGACATCATCACCGAGGCGCAGGATAGCGAGCGCCGCCAGCGCGAGTTCACCGAGCGCACGCAGCTGTTCCAAGAGGCGCTGGACGTCGACGAGGTGATCGCGCAGCTGCTAGTCACCGAGGGCTTCGCTTCGGTCGAGGACGTCGCCTATGTCGAGCCTCACGAGATCGCGTCGATCGAGGGGTTCGACGAGGAGACGGCCGAGGAGATCCAGGCCCGCGCCCGCGAGTACCTCGAGAAGGAGGCGGCCGAGCTGGATGCGCGCCGCCGCGAGCTCGGCGTCGAGGACGGCGTGCTGGAGGTCGAGGGCGTGACGCTGCAGATGGCGGTGGCGCTCGGCGAAGCGGGTGTGAAGACGCTCGAGGACCTCGCCGGCCTGATCCCGGACGACATCCGCGGCTACTACGAGACCAAGGACGGCGAGCGGGTGCGCGAGCCCGGCATCCTCGACGACTTCAACCTCAATCCGGACGACGCGGAGGCGCTGATCATGCGCGCTCGCGTGCTTGCCGGCTGGATCGAGCCCGAGGAGCGGATCGAGGAAGAGCTCGACGAGGAGGACGACGCGCTCGCCGAGGCGGACGCGGCCGTCGAACAGGTTCTGGAAGGCGAGGGCTGAGCGAGGGAGTGCGGTTCGGGATGCGCTCCGGCGCTCGTCGCGGTGGAAGCATCCTGAAGAGCCCGTGCGAGCGGGCGTCGCGAAGGACGCAGGATGTTATCGCACGCCCAGGCCCACCGCGAGCGCCGCGACATCGTCACGGGCGAGGTGATGGACGAGGCGCGGCTGGTGCGCTTCGTAGCCGGCCCGGACGGCGTGGTGACGCCTGATCTGGCGCGCAAGCTGCCGGGTCGGGGGTTGTGGGTCGCAGCCACGCGCGAGGCCGTGACGACCGCGGCGCGCAAGAACCTATTTTCGCGGGCCGCGAAGACGAAACTGACGGCTTCGGCCGACTTAGCCGACGAGGTCGAGCGGCTCATGCGCGGCCGGTTGCTGGCTTCGCTCGGCATGGCGCGCAAGGCCGGCGAGCTCGTGCTCGGCTTCGAGAAGGCGCTGGCCGCGGTCCGGGCCGGCCGCGCAGCCTGGGTGGTGGAGGCGAGCGATGGGGCCGAGGACGGCCGGCGCAAGCTCGCCCAGGCCGCCCACGGCGCGGCGTCGCCGCCACGGACTCTTATCCTCTTCACATCAGAGGAATTGAGTTTGGCCTTGGGAGCCCCAAATGTGATACACACAGCCTTCCTTGCGGGGCGGGGCGCCGAGCGCTGGACACTCGATGTCGAGCGACTGGCAGGCTTCCGTCCGCTCTTCCCTTGAGAGTAGGCGCGAGGAGCCCCCGATCCGGACGGGCGCTTAACCCGCGCGCGGCCCGAGGTCGGGTATTTCTGATCTGAGTTGGCCGGCTTCCGGCCTTGAAGCGTATAGTCAAGCGAGCTGCATGACGGACGAGAACGAAAACCGGCCGGGTCGGACACCCCTAACGCTGAAGCCGCGCAGCGGCTCCATCAGCACCGGCACGGTCAAGCAGAGCTTCAGCCACGGCCGCTCAAAGACGGTGGTCGTGGAGACAAAGCGGCCGACCCGCGCGGGCGCGCCGGCGGCCAACCTCGCCGCGCCGTCCGCCGCGCAGGAGCGCCGGCCCCAGGGGTTCGACGTCCGCGGTCCGGCGCCGACGCGCGGGGCGCCGTCGGCCGCCGGCGGCCACGGCCTGTCGGAGGACGAACGTCAGCGCCGCCAGCAGGTCGCGCAGGTGCTGGCCGCGCGCCAAGCCGCGGAACGGGCGGCCGTCGAAACCCGCGCGCGCGAAGCCGCCGCGGCCCGGGCGCGCGAAGAGGAGGCACGGCGCGCCGAGGCGGCCGCGCTGGCCGCCCAGGCGGCGCCC
>JAKAZA010000124.1 GCA_021816155.1 Pseudomonadota bacterium
TTCCGATCTGCGCCGCCGGTTCCGCCGCTTACGCTCCCTACGCAGAGCGGGGCCGCCGAGGCCCCGACCAACTCGGCTGGAGCGCCAGGCGCGGCGTTGGCCGGCCAGACTAACAGCCTCGAGGCGACCAACAGCCTGGCGGCCGCGCCGCCGCTCAGACCGCCGCCCAGGCTGGTCCGTCCGCCACCTGCGCCAGCGCCGCCGGCGCGGGCCAGCGCCGCCGTGCTGCAGGCGCTCGACAAGGTCACAGCGGAGACCATCCGCTTCGAGGCGCCGGTCGGAAAGCCGATCCGTTACAAGAACCTCGTCTTCATCGTGAAGGCGTGCGAGACGAACGGCCTCGGCCAGGCCGAGCCGCAGTCGCAGGCGTACGTTGTGATCGACTTCGCGCCGTTGCGCACCGACGACGTGGCGCCGCCGCCGCCGAGACGGCTGTTCAGGGGCTGGATGTTTGCCAATTCGCCGAGCCTGAACCCCTTCCGGCAGCCAAACTACGACGCCTGGCTGATCAGCTGCACCGACCAGGCGCCGCCCGGCTGAGGGCCGGCGGCGAAGAAGTCCGCCGGCGCGTCGACCGCTGCGGCCAGACGCCGAGCGTACTCGGCCCGCGAGATCTCCTCGGCTCCGAACGACGCCAGGTGTTCGGTCAGGAACTGGGCGTCGAGCAGCCGGAAGCCCCCGCACTTGAGACGCGCGACCAGGTGGGTGAGCGCCACCTTGCTTGCGTCGCGCTCCAACGAGAACATGCTTTCGCCGAAAAAGGCGCTGCCGATGGCGATCCCGTAGAGCCCCCCGACCAGCCAGCCGCCTCGCCAGGCCTCGACACTGTGTGCGAGGCCCCGGACGAAGAGCCGGTCGCACATTTCCTGGATCGGCTCGTTGATCCAGGTCTCCATTCGTCCGGTTCTGGGCGCCGCGCACGCTTCGACCACGGCCTGGAACGCGGTGTCGATCCGGACCTCGAAGCGGTCGGATCGCACGGTGCGCGCCAGGCGCCGCGATATGTGGAAGCGCTGGAGCGGGATCACGCCGCGCCTGGCTGGATCGACCAGGAACACCCGCCGGTCATGCCGCGCGTCCGCCATTGGAAACACGCCGCGCCGGTAGCATGCGATCAGGTCGTCGAGGGTGAACGTCTCCAAGCGGGACCTTGAGATCAGGACGCGTCGTGCGCGACCTCATAGCGCCGCCGGGGTGGCGGCGTCACCGGGCGGCCTTCAGCCACTCCTCCAGCCAGTGGATGTGGTAGCGGCCCTCGCGGATGTCAGGCTCGGCCAGCAGGTCCTGGAACAGCGGAATCGTCGTCTCGATGCCGCCGACCACCATTTCGCCGAGGCACCGCTTCAGCCGCGCCAGACACTCGGTGCGGTCGCGGCCGTGCACGATCAACTTGCCGGCGAGGCTGTCGTAGTAGGGCGGGATCGTGTAGCCGGCGTACATCGCCGAATCGAGCCGCACGCCCAGCCCGCCGGGGGCGTGGAAATCGGTGATCAGGCCGGGCGACCCCGCGAAGGTGCGCGGGTTCTCGGCGTTGATCCGGCACTCGATGGCGTGCCCTTCGAACGTGACCTCCTCCTGCGTGAACGAAAGCGGAAGGCCGGCGGCGATGCGGATCTGTTCGCGCACCAGGTCGATGCCCGTGATCGCCTCGGTCACCGGGTGTTCCACCTGGAGGCGCGTGTTCATCTCGATGAAGAAGAACTCACCGCTCTCGTACAGGAACTCGATGGTCCCGACGCCGAGATAGCCGAGCGACCCGATGGCCTTGGTCACCGTCTCGCCGATCCGCGCCCGCGCCGCGGCGTCGATGGCGGGGGAGGGGGCTTCCTCCATCACCTTCTGGTGGCGCCGCTGCAGCGAGCAGTCGCGCTCGCCGAGATGGCACACCGCGCCGAAGGAGTCGGCGATCACCTGCACTTCGATGTGGCGGGGCGTCGAGAGGTAGCGCTCAAGGTAGACTGAATCGTCGCCGAACGCCGCTTTCGCCTCCGCCTTGGCCGTGGCGAGCGCTTCCGGCAACTCGGTCCTGGTGCGCGCCACCTTCATGCCGCGCCCGCCGCCGCCGGCCGCCGCCTTGATCAGGACCGGGAAGCCGATCGACTCGGCCGCCGCCTTGGCCTCTTCCTCCGACGAGAGCGCGCCGTCCGAGCCCGGCACCACGGGAATGCCCGCAGACTTGGCGGCGACCTTGGCGGCGATCTTGTCGCCCATCATGCGGATGTGCTCGGGCCTGGGGCCGATGAAGGTGAAACCGTGCGCTTCAACGATCTCGGCGAAGCGGGCGTTCTCGGACAGGAACCCGTAGCCAGGGTGCACAGCCTGGGCGCCGCTAATCTCGCAGGCGGCGATGATGTTCGGGATGTTGAGGTAGCTCTTGGATATGGGGGCCGGGCCGATGCAGACGCTCTCGTCGGCCAGCCGAACGTGCATGGCTCCGGCGTCGGCCTCCGAGTGCACGGCTACGGTGGATATCCCCATCTCCTTGCAGGCGCGGTGGATCCGAAGCGCGATCTCGCCGCGGTTGGCGATGAGGATCTTGTCGAACATGGGTTCCGCGATCACCCGATGACGGCCAGCGGCGCGCCGAACTCCACCGGTTGGCCGTCGACGACCAGTAGCTCGACGATCCGGCCGGACCGGGGCGCCGGGATCGGATTCATCGTCTTCATCGCTTCGACGATGAGCAGCGTCTGGCCCTCGCTGACCACGTCGCCGACGCGCACGAAGGCCGGCGCGCCAGGTTCGGCCTGCAGGTAGACGGTGCCGACCATGGGCGACCTTACGATGTCGCCCTCGACCTCGACTGTGGGGGGCGCGGCCGGGCCTGGCGCAGGGGCGGCCGCTGGCGGGGCTGGCGCGTACACGGCAGGAGCGGCGACCGCCGTCGCCTGGCGCGCCACCTTGATGCGCAGGTCGCCGCGCTCGACCTCAATCTCGGTGAGGCCCGTGTCGTTGAGGATGGCGGCCAGGCGCCGCACCAGGCGCGCATCGATCGGGTCGGCCGGAGCCTTGGGATCGGGCATTGTTCGGCGATTACCTCGCGTGTCTGATATCTAGTCGGCCGCCAGGCGGCACGCGGCCTCGACGGCCAGTTCATAGCTGATGACGCCGAACCCCGACACCACGCCCTTGGCGGCCAGTGCGACATAGGAGTGATGGCGGAAGGATTCGCGCGCGTCGGGATTGGAGAGGTGACAGTCGATCACGGGCAGGGAGACCATCTTCAGCGCATCGTGCAGAGCGACCGAGGTATGGCCGTAGGCGGCCGCGTTCAACACGACGCCGCCGGCTTTCGATCGCGCCTCCTGGAGCCAGCTGACGAGGTCGCCTTCGTGATTGGACTGTCTGAACACCACTTCGCGTCCGAACGAAGCGGCGCGCGCTTCGCAGGCGGCGCGCACGTCGTCGAGCGTGGAGCTTCCATAGATCTCCGGCTCGCGCTCGCCCAACAGATTGAGGTTGGGGCCGTTCAACACGTAGATGGGTTTCGACATCCAGCCCCGCGTCGCCCCGAAGGCGCGCGTTTTAGCCGCCACGCGGCAAGGTCACAAGCTTCCCTGATAAAGTCATTCTGGCTCAATATGTTGAGCGACGGCGTCGCACGCGAATCGGGTCCGGCCCGAAGGGGTGTCCGCCCGATCAAGGACGAAGCGACGGCGCTAGCCGCCGGTCTTTTCATCGTCGAGCGCGGCCTTCAGCCCTGTCCGCGCGAGATACGGCCGAACTCCGCCGCCGCGCCGCATCCCAGGCCGAAGCAGAGCGAGCGCCAGCTGGTCGCTCGAGGCCGGTGCGGACGAGGGGAAGAAGCGTGAAGGCCCCTGGGGGCTCGTGTCGATGAAGCCCTCACGCTTGTCGACTCGCGCCGACGTCGAAATACATCATGCCGTGATCTAAGGCGCCAGCCTTCCGTACGCCGATGGCCCCCTTTTTGACGAAATGGCGCCAAGCGGCGTACGAACGGTCGGATGACCCTCGATCCAGACCGCTTCAAGGGGCTATCCAGCTTCCGCTCCGCGTTGAGGCGCTTCCTCGCGGCGAGCGAAGCGATCAGCCGCCAGGCAGGCGTCACGCAGCAGCAGTATCAGGTGCTCCTGGAGATCCGCGCGGCCGATTCCGGCGAACTTGCGATGAAGGACCTCGCCGAGCAACTTATGCTCACGCCGCATGCCGCCGTGCAGATGATCGACCGTCTGGCCAAGGCCGACCTCGCTCGCCGGCGCGCCTCGACCGACGACCGGCGCGTGGTGTTCGTGTCGCTGACGCCGAGGGGCGAGGAACTGATCGACGAGCTGGCGGCGAGCCACCTGGACGAACTTCTGCGCCAGGAGGCGCGTCTGCGCGACTCGCTCGCCCGGTTGCGCAAGCTCGGGACCTAGTCGCCGGGATAGATCCGGACGCTGTCGGCCACGGAGTCGGCGACGTGCTCCTTGGTGATCACGCCGGCGACGTCCGCGCCGTGCGGCGCGCGCCGCCCGCGGGCGACCACCGCCATGATCGCGCCTCGGCGCCACATGCGGCTGATCACATTGAAGACCACGGTGTCGTCGCGCACAACCGTGAAGTCGCGGCTGGCGATGTCGCCCAGCGTCACGCCCGTGTGGCCGCCGGCAAGGCCGCGCTGCAGACCGGTGTTGACGCGGATGACGCCGCAGAGCCGGCCCTTGTCGGTCACCACTACATGCCGCATCCGGCCCTCTCCACCGTACGCGCGCAGGAAGTCGTCGAAGCTGGTCTCGCGCGGTAGGACCAGCACGCCCGGGTCCATCACCTCTCGCGCCCGGCGCACTAGAAACATGTTCGTATAGCGCGCCTTGGGGATGTGCTTTCCTCGGCGATACAGCTTGGAAGTGTATATTGTCTCGTGCGACAGGAGACTGCGGACGCCGGCGCTCGTCGCCACCGCTACGATCATCGGCATGATGACGCCGTAGCTCAGCGTCATTTCGAAGATCATCACCACGGCGGTCATTACCGCGCCGGTGGCGCCGCCGACCATCGCGCCCATTCCGACCACGGCGAAGGCGGGCGCGTCGAGCTTGGGCGCGAAGTCCCCGCTGTTGATGATCGCGGCGAACGCGGCGCCCAGAGCCGCGCCCATGAAGAGCGAGGGCGAGAAGACGCCGCCCGACGAACCTGACCCGAGACTGAGCGACGTCGCCACCAGTTTGGCGGCGAGGAGCAGAGCGAGCAGCCACCAGACCGCCAAACCGCCGGTGAGGATCGCCTGGACTGCGGCGTAGCCGACGCCCTCGATGAAATAGTGGCCGTAGCCACGGAAGAGCCCGCACATCATGGCGCCCAGGATGAGCATGCCGAGCGCGTGGCGCGCGTAGTCGTGCGGGATACGGCCGAAGATGTCCTCCATGAGGTGCAGCCCGCGCACGAAGGCGGCTGCGGCCACGCCGGTCAGCGCTCCGAGGACGGCGTAGAGGGCGAGCACGACGATCGAGCCGGGGCCCGCGGCGAGGGCGGTTATGTGGGGCGCTGCGAAAGCCGGCGCGTTGCCGAGCGCCCACCGCCCGATGAAGGTCGCGGCGCCGGTGGCGACGGCGACGGGGAGGAACGTGGCGACCCCGATCTCCGGCAGCATCAGTTCGATCGCGAACATCACGCCTCCGATCGGCGTGTTGAACGTCGCGGCGATGCCCGCGCCTGCGCCGGCCGCCACCAGCGCGATGCGCTGCCCCACGGGCATTCGAACGAGCTGGCCGAGCGTCGATCCCAGCGCCGAGCCGATCTGTATGATCGGGCCCTCCCGACCGACAGAAGCGCCGGTCCCGATGGCCACAGCCGAGGCGAGCGACTTGATCACCGCCACCACCGGCCGGATCACGCCCGCCCTGTAGTAGATCGCGTCCATGACCTCCGGGACGCCGTGGCCCTTCGCTTCAGGTGCGAAATTGTCGACCAGGAAGGTAACGATCATGCCGCCCGCCACCGGGACGAGGATCACGACGAGCGCGCCCCATCGCGCGACGCCGGTGAATCGGTTCGCGTCGTACAAGAACGAGACGCGGCCAAGGAAAGAGATGTTGTGGATGAGGCCGATCAGGTCCCGAAAGCCCACGGCGCCGAAGCCTGTGACGATCCCGACCCCGAGGGCGAGGAGCGACATCCAGAGCAGCGAGAGCCGCCGTTCATGTTCCTCATGCAGCTGGGCTGCGGTGGCCTCGGCCGCCCGCCCGGCGCGCTGACGTGGGGCGCCGACCTCACTCAGGCGCAGGCCTCCCGCGCCGACTCCCCATCGTGGCGCATGGGCGTCGCTGGCGGAAAAGGCCGGGCGGTCGCCGCCCAGGGTTTGTTCGCGACCGCCCGATAGGGCCGGATGCTTCTCACCGTCGCCACGAATATATCATGCGATGATCCAAATCCAGCGCGGATGGCCTTCCGGCTGATGAGGGAGGCGCGGCAAGCCGTCGGTTGACGCTCCGCGGGGCAGGCGTAGATTGGCGAGGTCTCCGGGGAGCCTCGGCAAGAGGCTGAGAAACCGCTGAACGGCGCGGTGACCCGCTGAACCTGATCCGGGTCATGCCGGCGAAGGGAGAGAGCGGGGCGATCGCCCTCTTTCCAACCGAGCGCCGACGGACCCTTACGCCTGGGAGGCGCGCGTCGGTGCGGCTTACGATCAACGGCGAGGAGAGGGAACTGGCGGAGGTCGCCACGATCGAAGCGCTGGTCGCCGCGCTGGGGCTCGACCGGCGCAAGCTGGCGGTGGAGCGCAATCTTGAGATCGTGCCGCGCTCGCTCTTCGCGACGACAGCATTGGCCGAGGGCGACCGAATCGAGATCGTCGCGTTCGTGGGCGGCGGTTGAAGGAGAACAAGACGATGGACGGCTCACAGATCGCGGCCGATGACACCTGGACGGTGGCGGGGCGCACATTCCACTCGCGGCTCATCGTCGGCACGGGCAAGTACAAGGACTATGAGCTGAACGCGGCGGCGGCCGAGGCCGCTGGCGCCGAGATGGTGACGGTTGCGCTGCGCCGCGTGAACCTGTCCGACCCGTCGCAGCCGATGCTGACCGATTTCGTGCGGCCCGACCAATTCACTTACGTGCCCAATACGGCCGGCTGCTTCACCGGCGAGGAGGCCGTGCGCACGTTGCGTCTCGCCCGTGAGGCCGGGGGATGGGACCTCGTGAAGCTGGAAGTGCTCACCCGGACCGCGCACCTCTATCCTGACATGGAGGAGACGCTGCGTGCGCTGAAGATGCTGATCGCAGATGGTTTCTCGGTGATGGTCTATGCGACCGACGACCCGGTGATGTGCAAGAAGGCTGAGGACCTCGGCGCCGCCGCCATCATGCCGGCCGGCGCGCCGATCGGCTGGGACACCTGCGTTCAGAATCGGGTCAACATCCGGCTGATCGTGGAGCAGTCGAAAATCCCGGTGCTGGTCGACGCAGGCGTCGGCACGGCCTCCGATGCGGCCGTCGCGATGGAACTCGGTTGCGATGCGGTGCTGATGAACACAGCGATCGCCGAGGCCAAGGATCCGGTGCGCATGGCGGTGGCGATGAAGCATGCTGTGATCGCCGGCCGGGAAGCCTATCTTGCCGGTCGGATGGCCAGGCGGATGTACGCCGATCCCTCCTCGCCGCTGGCGGGGCTGATCTAGACCGTTTCCCACGCCGCCGATGCGGCGGTAGGTTCCAGCGCATGACGGACACGACGCGGGCGGCGTCTCGGCCTTGGCCGATTTTCCAGTCCCTGCAGGGGGTTGGGCCGGCCGCTATCGCGCGAGACGTGGTCGCCGGCCTCACCTTGGCGGCGATCGCCGTGCCCGAACAGATGGCCACGGCGAGGCTGGCGGGATTGCCGCCGCAACTGGGCCTGATCGCCTTCGTGGCGGCCAGCGTCGCCTTCGCCGCGTTCGGGGCGAGCCGGCTGGTCTCCGTCGGCGCCGACTCGACCATTGCGCCCATCTTCGCCGGCAGCCTGGCGATGCTGGCTGCGACCGGGTCGCCGCAATACGCCGGTCTTGCCGCCGCGCTCGGGCTGATCGTGGGCCTGATCGTCATGCTGGCCGGCCTGTTCCGGCTCGGTTGGGTCGCCGACCTGCTCTCGCAACCCGTGACGACCGGCTTCTTGGCCGGGATCGCGCTGCATATCGTGATCTCGCAGGCGCCCGCGGCGCTGGGCCTGCGCTCCGAGAGCGGCGACATCTACCACCGCCTGGCTTCGCTGTGGGCGGTTGCGCCGCAGGCGAACTGGATCGCCGCGGCCATCGCTGGCGGCACATTCGCCCTCACCCTCATCGCTGAAAAGCTGTCGCCGCGCATTCCCGGCGCCCTCGTCGCCGTGATTGGGGCGACCCTCGCGACGGCCTTGTTCGGACTGGACCGCGAAGGCGTGGCCACGCTCGGGGCCCTGCCGCGCAAGTTGCCGTCGCCGGCCCTCCCGTCGCTCGACGTCGAGCAGATCATCCCGCTCATCGGACTTGCGCTCGTCGTGGCGCTGGTGGCGATGGTTCAGACCGCCGCCACCAGCCGCTCGTTTTCCGATGACGGCGACGACCCTGACGTGAACCGCGACTATGTCGGCGTGGGCGCCAGCAACCTGCTCGCCGGGATTTTCGGCGCGTTCCCGGTCGACGCCAGCCCGCCGCGCACGGCCGCGACCCGCGCGGCGGGCGGCGCATCGCAGGCGGGAGGGCTGGTCGCCGCGGTCATCGTCCTGGCGCTGGCGGCGTTCGGGGGCGAGCTTCTGATCAAGACGCCGACCGCGGCCCTTGCGGGCGTGCTGCTGTTCATCGCCCAGCGCATCTTCCGCGTCCGCCAACTGGCGGAGATCCTCCGCCATGCCCCGGCGGAGTTCGCGCTGGCGGTCATCACGAGCGCTCTGATCGTGCTGCTGCCGATCGAGACGGGGGTCGCGATCGGCATGTTCCTGTCGCTCGCTCACGGCGTCTACACCATCACGCGGGCGCGGCTCATCCCGTTCGAGCGCGTCGACAACACCACTGTCTGGTGGCCGGTTTCCAACCGAGAGGCGGGGCCGGGGCCCTCAGATGTGCTGGTGATGGGATTTCAGGCGCCGCTGTCGTTTCTGAACGCCTACGAGTTCCGCCGAGGGGTTCGCGCTGCGGTGCTGGGTGCGCAGGGCCATGCCAAGCTCTTCGTGCTCGAGGCCAGCAGCGTCGTCGAGATCGACTTCACAGCGGCGGGAATTCTCAAGGAGGTGATCCGGCATGCGCGCGGCGCGGGCGTCGACGTCGCGGTCGCGCGCCTAGAATCGGTGCGTGCGCAGGTTGCGTTCGCGCGCTTCGGGGTCACCGCGTTGCTGGGCGAGGATCATTTGTTCCGCAGCGTGGCTGAGGCCATCGCCAAACTGGCCCCGGACAATGGCGCCTGACGTGCGGGCACCGCTTGCGTTGCGCGGCTGGGCCGGCCCATAGTGCCCTCCAGCAATGCGGAGGCCTCGAGCCTTGTGTGGTCTGATCCGATAGCGCGCTGAGCGCCCGATTTCCTCGCCGGACGCCGAGTTTCCTGCTGCGGCGTCGGGTGCGTGACCACGCCCTTTCCGAAAGCACGATGGCCTTCTTCCGCAACGACGCGATCAACCGCGTCAACCTTCATTATGGCGTCCACGCCTTCGCGGCGGGCGCCGGCGCCACGTTCTATTTCGCCTACCTGCTGCGCGCCGGCGTGCCCGTTCCAGCGACGCTGGCGACCTTCGCCGCGACCCTTGCCGGACGCTTCGCGATGCGCCCGTTGGCCTTGCCCCTGGCGCGGCGCTGGGGCCTCAAGCCGATGGTCGCGGCCGGCGCGCTCACTCAGGTGGGCCCCTACCTCATTCTGCCGACCGTGCATGGCGTGGGGCCGTCACTGGTGCTGCTGGCGGCGGTCTCGGCCGCGAGCGACACCTGGTACTGGCCAGCCTATCACGCCTATTTCGCCGCCATCGGCGATGCGGAGCACCGCGGCCATCAGATCGGGGCGCGCGAGGCGCTGGCGGCAGCGGCCGGGGTCGTCGCCCCGCTGTTGGGAGGCTGGGCGCTGGTGGCGGCCGGGTCATGGATCACCTTCGGCGGTGTCGCGGTGATCCAGGCGGCCTCGGCGCTGCCGCTGATCGGCGCGCCGGCTGTGCCTGTGGCCGTCCGGGCGCCCGGCGCCTGGCGCGCCGCCCGTTCGGGACTGGCGCTCTTCGCCTCGGACGGGTGGTTCGGCGCCTGCTACTATTTCGTCTGGCTGGTGATGCTGTTCCTGTCGCTGGGGCGCAACTTCGCCGCGTATGGCGGGGCGATGGCGCTGGCGGCGCTGGTGGGCGCGATCGTCGGACTGTTCTTTGGCCGCCATATCGACCGCGGTCACGGGCGCCGGGCGGCGGTGATCGCCTACCTGGTCGGCAGGGCCGTGGTCGCGATGCGAGCCGCCAGTCTCGGCTCCCCTTGGCTCGCGGTCGCGGCGAATGCCTGCGGCGCCTTTGTCGGAGCGCTCGTGGTTCCCGCGATGATGACGGCCGTGTACAACCTGGCCAAGGCGTCGCCCTGTCCGTTTCGCTTCCACGTCGCGACCGAAGGCGCGTGGGACGCTGGAGGCTTTGCAGGCGCCCTGACCGCGGCGGCGCTCTCCGCCGTAGGCGCGCCGCTGTCGTTCGCGGTTCTCCTTGCGCTACCGGCGGCGGCCGCCTCGACGTGGCTCCTCTGGCGCTACTACGGCGTGCAGCCTGACGCCGGCGGGATCGAGCTGGAACCGCTGCTGGCGGGCGAGCCGCCGTAATGGCGCGGGGACGATCGCCGCGATCGGCTCCCCAAACGAGCACGGGGGCGCTAGGCTCGCGGCTTCAGAAGCCGGAGATCGCATCGTGGCCTTCGCTCAGCTTTCCGACGTCCGCCTCGAATATCTGCCGCACGGCGAGGGGCCGGAGAAGGTTGTGTTCGTCCACGGGTTCGAGGCCTCGGCCCGCATCTGGGCGATGACCCAGGCGGCGCTGCCGGCGGACCGCTACGAGTCGATCGCGATCAACAACCGGGGCGCAGGCGCCTCGGACGCCCCGCCGGAGGAACGCGATTTCAGCGTTCCGATCTTCGCCGCCGATGCGTTCGAGCTTGTGAGCAAGCTTGGTTGGTCTGATTTCACCTTGGTGGGGCACTCTCTGGGCGGCGCCACGGTCGCCCAGTTCGCCGTCGACCATCCGGAACTCCTGAAGGGCCTGGTGCTTCTGGATCCTTCCGACCCGGACGGCTACCGGGCGGGTCTGCCGACCGAAGGCCCGGCGCTGGAGGCGCTGATCGATCGCCGCATGGCTGCTCGGCGCGACTTCCAAGCGCGCAATTCCGGCGGCGCGCGCGCCGCGCCGGCGGACGACGGACTGCGCGCTTCGGCGATGCGCGCGCTGATGGACGACATCGCAGCCGCCCCGGAGCGGCGGCTCAGAGGGTCGATG
>JAKAZA010000125.1 GCA_021816155.1 Pseudomonadota bacterium
GGAAGTACGTACTGATCGCCGGCGCGGGCCTGGGCCTGGCCCTGCTGGCCACGGTGTTCGCCTACTTCGCCGGCGCCCAGGTCCTGGGCGAGGCTGGTCAGCAGATCCTGGATCCGCGCCGTACAGAAGCGGATGGAGCGCGGGAAATCCTCGTCGAACAACAGGAACTCCAGGATGTAACGCGGGTTGATGTCGGCCGTGTACTCGCGCAGGTACGGCTCGAGCGCGCAGGCCATTCGCAACACGCTCATCAGCGCGATAGGTTCGGTCACCGTCGGCGAGCGCCCATCGCTGAAGCATACCCCCAGGAGCCGTGCGATCAGATGCGCGCGCTCGATGTGGACGCCCAGCAGCAGGAACCGCCAGCCCTCGCCGTGGCTCAGCGTCGTGTCCGCCGCGCCCTTGAAAAGGTGAAGGTCGGCGATGATCTCCTGCAGGAAGCCCGACGCGTCGTCGCCGAAAGCCGCTTCGGCGCCCGGCCCTGTGATCCGCAGGTAGAGCAGGTTCAGCCGCTCCCACGTCTCCGTGGTGATCTGGTCGCGGACTTGGCGGGCGTTCTCGCGGGCTCGGGCGAGCGAGACGACCACCGAACCGGCGTCGGCGCGGTCCAGCGCCAGACCGCGCGCGGCGTCGTACGTCTGGTTGGCGCGCCCGCTATCCGCCTCGCCGAGCGCGGCCAGGCCGAGTCGGCCGATCTGCTCGGCGCCGAGCGTGCGGTCTAGCGTGGCGTTCAGCATGACCGCCGACAGCCGACTGACGTGCTCGGCGCGCTCGATGTAACGGCCGATCCAGTAGAGGCTGTCGGCGACGCGGGCGAGCATCATCGCAGGCGCCTCATCCGCTCGCTCCGTCCGCCAGGACCCAGGTGTCCTTCGAGCCACCGCCCTGGCTCGAGTTGACTACGAGCGAGCCGCGTCGCAGCGCCACGCGGGTCAGCGCGCCCGGGGTGACGACCACCTTCTCGCCCGAGAGGATGAAGGGCCGCAGATCCACGTGCCGCGGCTCGATCCGGCCATCGATCAGGCAGGGCGCGGTGGAAAGCTGGATGGTTGGCTGGGCTATGTAGTTGCCGGGATTCGCCTTCAGTTGTTCTGCGAAGTCCTGGCGTTCGGCTCGGCCGGCGTGCGGTCCCACGAGCATGCCGTAGCCGCCAGACGCCCCGACCGCCTTGACCACCAGCCTGTCAAGGTTGGCGAGCACATGCCCGAGCTGGGCGGGCTCGCGGCAGAGGAAGGTCTCGACATTGGGCAGGACCGGGTCCTCGCTCAGGTAGTAGCGGATGATGTCCGGCACGTAGGCGTAGACCGCCTTGTCGTCCGCCACGCCGGCGCCTGGTGCGTTGCAGATCATCACGGCGCCAGCGCGGTAGGCGTTGAAGAGGCCCGCGGCGCCCAGCGAGGAGTCGCGCCGAAACGTCAGCGGGTCGATGAAGTCGTCGTCGACCCGACGGTAGATCACATCGATGCGCCGCAGGCCCGCGGTCGTGCGCATGAAGACGCGGTTGTCGTGCATCACCAGGTCACGGCCCTCGACCAGCGGCACGCCCATCAGCCGGGCGAGGTACGCATGCTCGTAGTATGCGGAATTGTAGACGCCCGGCGTCAGCACCACGATTTGCGGGTTGGAGCTCCAATCGGCGGCCATGCTCTTCAGCGTCGCCAGAAGCAGGTCGGGATAGCGTTCGATGGGACGCACGCCCGACTGACGGAAGACGCTGGGGAATGTCCGGCGCGCGGCGTCTCGGTTGGCCAGCATGTAGGAGACGCCCGACGGGACCCGCAGGTTATCCTCGAGCACCAGGAACGCGCCGTCCTGGCCGCGGATCAAGTCGCTGCCACAGACGTTCGCGTAGGCGCCGTGAGGCACGTAGAGGTGCTGCATCTCCCGCCGGTAGGACGGCGCCGAGAGCACGAGTTCGCGTGGCACGACGCCGTCCAAGAGGATCTTCTGGTCGCCGTAGATGTCGCCGAGGAACATGTTCAGGGCGGTGAGACGCTGCGTAAGGCCGCGCTCGATCGTCGCCCACTCCTGGGCCGGGATGATGCGCGGGAAGAGGTCGGTCGGGATGATCCGCTCCGTGGCGCTCTCGGCGCCGTAGACGGTGAACGTCACGCCCTGCAGCAGGAACGAGCGCTCCAGCGTGCGCTGCCGCTCGCCCAGTTCCTCGGGCCCGAGGCTCGCGACATGCTCCTGCAGAACCTCGTAGTGAGGCCGGACCGCGCCGCTGGCCGCGATCATCTCGTCGTAAGCGGCCCCGGGCAGGTAAGCGGCCTGCCCTGGCGGCGCCTTCTCCAGGCTCACGTCCTTCGCCACGATCGGGTTCGAACTCATGCGGCTTGGCTTTCAGCGCAGTACCGCCGGGCGCGGGCGGGCGGGCAAGCGTCGCCGGCTGCTGAACGCCCGAGCTTGTCGCCGGCGCCCAAGATTCGGGCACGTCGCCGACGGAATTCAACCGGGCCGGTCCGAGCCGGGCGACGGCACGATGCAGCTCAAGCTCGAAATGAGGATCATCTCTTTCGAGCGCGCCAGCGGGCGTTGACCCTCGCGCCGCGCCGGCGCCGGCGCGGCGAAAAAGGCTGGCGGCGCCGCTTGCGGCGCGGACGAAATTCGCTATCTCGCTCCTGTCGAATGTCGCTTGAGTTCGGCGGTCACCTGCGCTTGGGAACGAACGACCTACCGCCGGCCCGGCTTCCACCTCTCCGAGATTTTGATCCTACCCACGCGCGTTCCGGCAGGGACGCGCTTCCAACCACACCCGAAAGGTGGAACTGAATGGCTACTGGAACCGTCAAGTGGTTCAACGCGACGAAGGGCTACGGCTTCATCCAGCCCGACCAAGGCGGCAAGGACATATTCGTGCACATCTCGGCCGTCGAGCGTTCCGGCCTCGGCAGCCTGGCCGAGGGCCAGAAGGTCGGTTTCGAGCTCCGCCGCGACAAGAAGACCGGCCGCGAATCGGCCGTCGACCTGACCGCAGCCTAGAGGGTTTCGCGCCTGCGGCCGTCTTCACGCCCGGGCGCTTCCCTCCGTTTCGACCCGGCGCCGCGCCGCTGCTGGCGACGAGCGCCGGGTCCGCCGCTCGGCGGCCGCGTAGCGGCGTTCAGGATTGCATACCTGATCTTCGATAAGTTATGCGCAGCACCGGCGCGGACGACGCGCCGACGCCGAGGTATTTCATGACGCTCGCCACCGAGCCGCACGCCGCGCAAGACAAGGCCCGCTTCGACAAGGCCGCCCTCCTGGCCAAGTACCGGGCCGAGCGCGACAAACGCCTACGACCCGACGGCAACGACCAGTACCTGCGCGTATCCGGCACATTCGCGCACTACCTCGACGACCCCTACACGCCGTTTGTCGAGCGGGCGCCCAAAACCGATCATGTGACGTTTGCATTCGTCGGCGGAGGCTTCGCCGGGCTCGTGACCGGCGCACGGCTGGTCGAAGCGGGCGTCGACGACGTGCGCATCGTTGAGAAGGGCGGCGACTTCGGCGGCACCTGGTATTGGAACCGCTATCCGGGCGCGCAGTGTGACACCGCCTCGATGATCTACATGCCGCTGCTCGAGGAGACCGGGCACCGGCCGACCGAGAAATATGCTCACGCGCCCGAGATCCTCGAGCAGTGCCAGCGCATCGGCCGCAAGTATCGCCTCTACGACAACGCGCTGTTCCACACCGAAGTCACCGGCCTCGAGTGGGATGGGGCGCGCCACGTCTGGATCGTGCGAAGCAACCGCGGCGATGCGTTCACGGCCGACTTCATCGGCCTCGGCACCGGTCCGCTGCACGTACCGAAGCTTCCCGGCCTGGAAGGGATCGAGGGCTTCAGGGGCCACTCGTTCCACACCAGCCGGTGGGACTACGACTACACCGGCGGCGACCCGGCCAGCGTCACCACCCGCGGCGCGCGGATGGAGAAGCTCACGGACAAGCGCGTCGCCATCATCGGAACCGGCGCGACGGCCGTGCAGGCTGTGCCGCACCTGGCGAGGTCGTGCCGGGAACTCTACGTCTTCCAGCGCACGCCGTCGTCGGTCGACGTACGCGGCAATGTCCCGCTCGACGCGGACTGGTTCGCCTCGATCGCCACGCCCGGCTGGCAGCAGCGCTGGCTCGAGAACTTCACGGCCAACCAGAGCGGCGGCCCGGGCGCCGAGGAAGATCTCGTCCAGGACGGCTGGACCGACCTCAGCCGCCGCATCCGCTCGAAGATCATGCACCTGCCGCCCGAGCAGCGAACGCCGGCCAACATGATCGCCGCGTTCGAGGACTCCGATTTCGAGAAGATGGAGGAGATCCGCTCGCGGGTGGATTCCATCGTGAAGGAACCCGACACGGCTCAGGCGCTGAAAGCGTGGTACCGGCAGCTCTGCAAGCGGCCGTGCTTCCATGACGCCTACCTGCAGGCGTTCAATACGCCGGGAACGCACCTCGTCGACACAGACGGCCAGGGCGTGGAGCGGATCACCGAGAAAGGCGTGGTGGCGAACGGGCGCGAATACGAGGTCGACTGCATCATCTACGCCTCGGGCTTCGAGGTTGGCACCTCCTACGAGCGCCGGGCCGGCTTCGACGTCACCGGCAAGAACGGACTGAAGCTCTCGGAAGCCTGGGCCGAGGGCATGCGCTCGAAGCACGGCATCCACGTGCACGGCTTCCCGAACCTCTTCTTCGTGCAGCCGACGCAAGGGGCGAACCTGATCTCCAACGTGCCGCACAACCTCACCGAAGCCGGCAAGACGATCGCCATGACCATCCGTCATGCTCAGGGGATCGGGGCGAGGGAGATCGAAGTGACGAAGGAGGCGCAGGACGCCTGGGTCGCGCTGCTCCTCACCGGCATGGGCCGGATGATGATGGGCAATCCCGACTGCACGCCCGGCTACTACAACAACGAGGGCCAGCCGCAGGAGCACATCGCGCGGTACAACGTCGGCTATCCTGCCGGCGCTTCCGCCTACTTCCAGTACATCGCCGACTGGCGCTCAAACGGGGCGTTCGAGGGGCTGGAGTTCCGCTGAGCGCCTCGACCTCTGACGGCCTGCTCAGCTAGGCTGGCGCATGGCTTCGGGGCGCCTCGACGGCCGCAGGCTCGGGTTCGACCGACTGCTTTTCTTCAGCGACGCGGTGTTCGCGATCGCGATCACGCTGCTCGTGCTGGATCTGCGCGTGCCGGACGACGCGCACGCGCCGTTCGACCTGACGCCGCTCATTCCAAGGTTCGCCGCCTTCGGAGTCAGCTTCTACGTCATCGGTCGCTATTGGATGGCCCACCACTCGCTCTTCGAGGGCGTGGCGGGCTACGATGGCCGGCTCCTGGGCGCCAACCTCGCCTTCCTCGCCGCGATCGTCTTCCTGCCGTTCCCGACCAGCGTCGTGACGCATTGGCGGCCGGCGCCCGGGCCGGTGGCGTTCTATGCGCTTTCGCTGGCGACGGTGGGCTTCGCAATGGTTGCGCTTACCCTGGTCGCCCGTCGGCCGAAGCTGCTCGCCGCCGGCGAAACCCATGGAGGCACCGCGGCGCGCGTCGTCAACGCGGCCGCGTCGCCGGCGGTCTTCCTCGTCACAGCGTCTGCGGCCCTGCTGGATGCGGAGCATGCGCTGGCGCTGATCCTGCTGCTCGCCCCCGCCAGCTGGGTTGCGGGCCGGTTGGGCGAAAGGCTGCGGCGCCGCCTGGACCACGCGGCCGGCTCGCAAGCCGGCTCGGCTACGACGGCGCAGGCGGATGGCTGAGGGCCGCGGGCGGCCTTCGGGTCCGAGAGTTTCGGCGGGGGGCTGGCCAAAACGTTTGTGGCGCCCACATCGTCAATGCCACTCAAGAGCGGCCATGCCGCGCCCATGCCTGGAGCCTTCGCCCGATGACCGACGCTGCCGAGTACGTCCCACCCAAGGTCTGGACCTGGAACAAGGAGAACGGCGGGCGCTTCGCCAACATCAACCGTCCGATCGCGGGGCCGACGCACGACAAGGAGCTGCCCGTCGGCAAGCACCCGTTCCAGCTCTATTCGCTGGGCACGCCCAACGGCATCAAGGTGACGGTGATGTTCGAGGAGCTGCTGGCGGCCGGCCACGCCGGCGCCGAATACGACGCCTGGATGATCAACATCGGCCAGGGCGACCAGTTCGGCAGCGGCTTCGTGGCCGTGAACCCCAATTCGAAGATCCCGGCGCTGATGGACCGCAGCGGGCCGACGCCGATCCGGCTTTTCGAGTCGGGCTCGATGCTGCTGCACCTGGCCGAGAAGTTCGGCGCCTTCCTGCCGACCGACGCGGTGGGGCGCGCCGAGTGCCTGAACTGGCTCTTCTGGCAGATGGGCAGCGCGCCTTACCTCGGCGGCGGCTTCGGGCATTTCTACGCCTACGCGCCGACCAAGATCGAGTATGCGATCGATCGCTTCGCGATGGAAACGAAACGCCAACTCGACGTGCTCGATCGGCGTCTGGCCGAGGCCGAGTACCTGGGCGGGGACGAGTACTCGATCGCCGACATGGCCGTCTGGCCCTGGTACGGCGCGCTGGCCAAGGGGATGGTCTACGGCGCCGGCGAGTTCCTGTCGGTGCAGGACTACAAGAATGTGATCCGCTGGACCGACCAGATTGCGGCCCGGCCGGCGGTGAAACGCGGACGCATCGTCAACACCGCCAAGCTGCCTGAGCGCCACGCCGCGTCCGACTTCGACCGGGCCGCCGAGGACGCGAGCGCGGCGGCGCAGTGAGGCGCCGCGGTCGCCGGGTGCTGGCAAGGCTCAGCCCTGCCAGTGCTTCGACGAGCCCTTCATGTAGCGCAGGTACATGAGCATCGAGCCGACGTCCTGGCCGGACGCCTTGTCGGCCGCCCAGGCTCGGTACCAGACATTCTCGGTCTTCGGGCTCTCGCTGAGCGCCAACACTTTGGCGCGCAGCACGTAGGGCGTCTCGCTGCGCACAGGGCCGTTGATGGACTGCAGCTCGATCGCGCCGAAGAGGCCGACGGCTGGCCCGTCGGTCGTGTATAGCTGCTCCTGCACGCTCGTGCGGAACAGTTGCACGTTCATCGAGGGTGGAACGATGGCGCCCGCGCCCTGGTAGACGTCGAGCGGCTCGGTGATGTTCTCGAGACGCCGGTCCAGTTCCTCGCGTGTGATCGTCGCCTCGACGCCGGAGACCTCGTCGCCGACCCTGACGTTCTTGAGGATGCGCAGCGCCGAGCCTTCACTGTGGGCCTGGCCGTTCATCAGGTTCTCGACCGCCGTGCCCTCGTCGTGGCCGCGGCAGCTGGCGGTGCCTTCGGCGATCAGGGCGCCGGCCTCGTTCTCCATCCAGAGCCGGGCATGCGGGTCTCCGGCCCTCGCGAAGGCGCGCACACGCTCGCGGTCGACCGTGGCCTGGCGGAAGTAGAAGCTCATGTCGCCCTTCTTCCACCAGTCTTCGCCATAGAGCTGGACGAGCAGCGGCGGGAACTGGTCCATGTGGATTGACCCGGCCACCGTGCCGCCCCTGAAGCCGAGCTTCGAGGCCGTAGCATCGTCATGGATCGAGCCGCGCGCCTGGGCGGCCGAGTTCACCGGGGTGCGGAATGGTCCAACGATGTCGTTGGCCTGGGCGGCGATGCTCATCTGGCGTTTCCTCCGCATCGCCTGGCGCCCCTGCGTCGGGCGTCTTCGCTGGCGTCTGCGGCGGAAGCTTAGACCCGGCGCGCGGAAGGGGGCAATCACGCGCGCCGCGGGCGCCCTGGTCTCGCGAGCCGCGCCTCCTTGACGTCGCCGGACGGCCGGCAACATCATTGGGGGTGCTCTCGACGCCCCGACCTCAATCGGAACTCAGCCTGACCTACGGCGTGCGCCGCCTGATCGATGCGCCCATCATCCATCCTGGCCTGGATCCGAGCATCGGCCACAACATTCAGGGTCCGTCGCTGATCCGCACGCCGGACTGGCTTCCTGACCGCCTCGGCCGCTTCTACCTCTACTTCGCGGACCACAAGGGCGCGTACATCCGACTCGCCTGCGCTGATCGGCTCGAGGGGCCGTGGAAGGTGTACGCGCCGGGCGCGCTGCAGCTCGATCGATCCGGATTCCCGACCGAGCCGCTGCAGCCGCCGCCCGCCGCAGACGCGCCCGCCCGGCCCGCGATGGCGGGGCTCGCGCCGCCGGGAACGCCGGGCGTTCCCAGCCGCCTGGACGACGCGACGCTGCCCCACATCGCCTCGCCCGACGCGCACGTGGACGAGGCGCGTCGTCGGATCGTGCTCTACTATCACGGCCTCTCCTCGTTCGGGGTGCAGCGCACGCGAGTGGCGGTCTCGGCGGACGGGATTGATTTCCACACGGTCGGCTCGCACCTCGGCCCCGCCTACTTTCGTGTGTTCGCACATGGCGGCTGGACCTACGCCCTGACCATGCCGGGCCTTATTCTGCGCTCGAGGGACGGACTGGCCGACTTCGAGCCAGGTCCGCGGCTGTTCGAGCCGCTGCAGCGCCACAGCGCGGTGCTTGTGCGGGGCGACACGCTGCACGTCTTCTGGACGCGTGTCGGCGATGCGCCCGAGCGCATCTACGCCTCGACCATCGATGTTGCCGGCGACTGGATGCGCTGGACCGCGAGCGAGCCGGTCGAGGTCCTGCGGCCTGAGCGACCCTGGGAGGGCGCGGATGCGCCGGTCGCACCCTCTTTCCGCAGCGCCGTCTCCTTGCCGGTGAACCAGCTGCGCGACCCCGCCATCCTCGAGGACGAGGGACGCGTCTACCTCGCCTACGCGGTGAAGGGGGAGGGCGGGATCGGCATCGTCGAGCTGACCGTTCCGTAGCTGGCGCGGCCACGTTTCCGGCTTGCGCGGGCCCGCGCGGCTGTGGTCCGGTCCGCGCCGCCATGACCCGACGCTACATCGCCGCCATCGACCAGGGCACCACATCCTCGCGCTGCATGCTGTTCGACGCCGGCGGCGCCGTCGTCGCCGTGGCGCAGAAGGAACATCGTCAGATCTTCCCGCGGCCCGGCTGGGTCGAGCACGATCCGCTCGAGATATGGGCCAACGTGCAGGAGGTGATCGGGGCCGCCCTCGGCAAGGCCGGCGCAACGGCCGCTGATGTCGCCGCCATCGGCATCACCAACCAGCGCGAGACCACCGTGGTCTGGGAAAAGGCGACCGGCCGGCCAATCGCGAACGCCGTGGTGTGGCAGGACACCCGCACCGACCGGCTCGTGGCGGAGCTTGGCGGCGAGATGGGCCAGGATCGTTTCCGGGCCGCCTGCGGCCTGCCGCTCGCCACCTATTTCTCCGGCCCCAAGGTGAGATGGCTGCTGGACCACATCGATGGCGCGCGCGCCGGCGCCGAGCGCGGCGACCTCTTGTTCGGCACGATCGACGCCTGGCTCATCTGGAATCTGACCGGACGCCACGTCACCGACGTGACCAACGCCTCGCGCTCGATGCTCCTCAACATCAGCAGCCTCGAATGGGACGAGACGCTGCTCGGCGCGATCGGCGTGCCGCGCGCGATGCTCCCGGAGGTGCGTCCGTCGGCGGAGGTCTACGGGCCTGCTCGGGGCCTGCTGGCTGGTGTCCCCGTCGCCTCGGCGCTCGGCGACCAGCAGGCCGCGCTCTTCGGCCAGACATGCTTCTCACCCGGCGAGGGCAAGTGCACCTACGGCACAGGTTGCTTCCTGCTGGTCAACACCGGCGCCGCGCCGTTGACCTCCGCCAACGGGCTCCTCACCACGGTCGCCTACCAGGTGGCCGGCGAGGCGCCGGTCTATGGCCTGGAAGGCTCGATCGCGGTTGCCGGCTCGCTGGTGCAGTGGGTGCGAGACAACCTCGGTCTCATCCGGTCCGCCTCCGAGATCGAGACATTGGCGCGCAGCGTCGACGACAACGGCGGCTGCTATTTCGTGCCGGCGTTCGCGGGTCTGTTTGCGCCGCACTGGCGCGCCGACGCCCGGGGCGCGATCGTCGGGCTGACAGGCTATGTCAACAAAGGCCACCTCGCCCGGGCGGTGCTCGAAGCCGTGGCGTGGCAGACGCGCGAGGTGGTCGAGGCCATGGCCGCAGACGGCGCGCCGCTGCAGGAGTTGCGCGTCGACGGCGGCATGACGGCCAACGCCCTGCTGATGCAGTTCCAGTCGGACGTGCTGGACGCGCCAGTCGTCCGCCCCGCCATCACCGAGACCACCTGTCTCGGCGCGGCGTATGCGGCCGGCCTCGCCGTGGGCTTCTGGCCCGACCAGGCGGCGCTCAAGGCGCAGTGGCGCGAGAACGCCCGGTGGACGCCGGCGATGCCGGCCGACCGGCGCGAACGCGAACGCCGTCAATGGCGCAAAGCGGTAGAGCGGACGTTGAACTGGGTGGATCAGCCTCCAGGCGGCGTCGCAGCCGAATAGAGCGTCTTGGCCGGCGGCGCCGCGCAACCGGCGGCTCGCGCCTGCACGACGTAGAACAGCGCTCGCGCCTCCACCATCTGCATGCGTTGCTCGACCGCGCTGGGCGGCCCGGGATTCTGCGCATCGGGGCCGCCGGCGGAAGATGACGGGGAGGACGAGGTCTGCCCGGGCTGCTGGGCCGCCGTCTGCTGGTTCCAGGCGGTGAGCAAAGGTCCACAAGCGTCGACCGCCGCCTGCGCCACGAGGTCGGCCGGGTCGCGCGCCGGCGCCAGCGTGTAGCCCCAGCGGTGGACGCAATCCTCGAACACCTGCGCGGGATCGCCGCTGTTCAGGGCGGCGGGGGTCGCCGCGCCCGACTGAGCGGACTTGAATGGGGCGCAGTATTGGACGCCGGCGAGCGGCAATCGGCCGTTGCCGGCCTCGTTGCTGCAGCCAGCAAGGCCGAGCGCCGCCAGTCCCGCGACGCCGGCCAGTTTCCATCGAGTTGGCAAAGATAGGCCTCCCTGGATCGCCGCCTGAACTGACGGCCGCATTTACAACGCACGGTGCAGGCAATTGGATGCGGCGTCCAGGGAGCCAGCGGGGCCGTTGCACGTTTCCGCCTCGAGAGGGACGCGACGACGGGCGGAGCGATGCGGAAGATATTGAACGCGGGGCTGGCGGCGCTGATGTGCGCGGCCTCAGTGGCGACCTTGACCCAGCCGGCGATGGCCGCACCGCACGGCGGCGGCGGCTTCCACGGCGGCGGCGGCGGCTTCCACGGCGGCGGCGGCGTCTTCCGCGGCGGTGGCTTCCGCGGCGGCGGCTTCGGCGGCGGCGGCTTCCACGGCGGCGGCGGTGGTTTCCGGGGCGGCGGGTTCGGTGGCTTCCGCGGCGGCGGTGGTGGATTTCGCGGTGGCGGAGGAGGCTTCCACGGTGGCGGCTTCCGCGGCGGTG
>JAKAZA010000126.1 GCA_021816155.1 Pseudomonadota bacterium
GCGCGCCTTCATCGCCAGCGCCAGGTCGTAGAAGTTGTTGGCGATGAGCGCGCCCTTGAACAGCCGGCGGAGCTTCTGCAGGTCGAACGAGGGCTCGGCCTCGCGCGAGATTCCGGTGTCGCCCTCGACCATGTCCAGCCAGCCGATCGCGAGGTCGTTCAGGCCGGCGACGATGTGGGTGAAAAGGGGCTCCGGGTCGCTGTCCCAGGTCTGGTAGGCGTGGCCGACCGGCGAGAGCCGCACGGCGGTGCGCTCGGGGCCCCACACCTGGGCGACCGCCGCCATCACCTCCAACAGCAGCCGCGCGCGGTTCTCGACGGACCCGCCGTAAGCGTCGGTGCGCTTGTTGGACATGTCGCGTGCGAAGGCGTCGAGCAGGTAGCTGTGGGCGCCGTGCACCTCGACGCCGTCGAAGCCGGCCGCCCTGGCGCGCCGGGCGGCCTGGCGGAACTCGTCGACGATCCGCGGCAGTTCGTCGAGCCGCAGCGCGCGCGCCTCCTCGAAATCGGCCATGCCGGCGGCGGTGAACACCTGGCCGGCCTGGCGCATCGCCGACGGCGCCAGCGGCGGCGCGCCGGTGAGGCTGAGCGAGGAGTGCGACATCCGGCCGGCATGCCAGAGCTGGCAGAAGATCCTGCCGCCGCGGGCGTGGACGGCGTCGGTGGTCAGCCGCCAACCGGCGATGTGCCTGTCGTCCCAGAGTCCGGGGATGAAGGCGCCGCCGCGGCCCTCGGGTGCGACCGCCGTCGCCTCGGTGATCAGAAGGCCGGCCGACGCGCGCTGCGCGTAGTAGGTCGCCTGCAGCTGGCCAGGATTGCCGTCCATGTCGGCGCGAGCGCGGGTGAGCGACGACATCACGATCCGGTTCGCAAGGGCCAGCCCGTTGAACTCGCAGGGGTCGAAGAGATCGGTCTCGGTCATGCCGGGCGTCCTCGCTGGGCCTCCGGTCGGAGGCGTCGCGGCGGCTTTGCCGCGCCTCACCTTGGGAGAGGCCAGCGCAAAGGTCGCGAGCCGGCTCGAGACGGCCGGGCGCTGGCGCCCCATGCCTTGCGCATCTGCGTTGGCGCCGCGCGAGTCGGAACATCGGCGCCCCGGCTGGGTTCAACTCGTCGGCGAGACGTATTCGTCCCGCAGGGAGAGCGACGTTGGCGACGCACCTGGATCGCGCGCTGGAACTCGCGTTGGCGCGGAGCGACGCACGCGAGCCCGAGCGGATTTGTCCAGTGTGCGCTTTCCCGAACGCGGCGTGGCGGCGGCTGTGCGAAGCCTGCGAGGGCGTGCTGGAGCCGGGCCTGACCCGCGACGCCGGCCCGGCGCGACTCCAGCTTGGAGCGCCCGGGACCGGTGCGGGTGCGCCGCCAGCGCCATTCCGGCCGCAGACGCCCCCGGCCCTGCGTCCGGCCTCGCCGCCCCCCGGATCAGGCATCCCTGACGTGACCCGCCTATCGGACTTCGGCCCGATGGCGCGCAGCACCAGCGTGCGGCCGCGGCGCGCAGCCCGGGCGCTCATCGCGCTCGTCGCGGGTTTCTCCGCCGCCTCGCTGATCGCGCTCGCTGCATCCGCCTACGTCCTGCTCGCGCGGCAGGACCGCGGCGCCCTAACCCCGGCCGCGCCGATCCCTTCGCCGGTCTTGGACATTCCCGTCCCGAGCCTGGGGCGGTTGCCGATCCTGGCGCAGGCGGCACCCGCGGCGAGTCCCGCCTCTGGGCGCCACCGCGCCGCCTCCATCCGTCGCGGCGCCCTGCATGCGCGCCGCGGCTCGGCGCGATTTCGCCGAAGGGCCGCGCCGCGCGGCGGCCTCCTGTGTCGAATTTTCGGAATCCGGTGCTAGCGCCACCAGGCTAGCGTCTGCGGTGGAGGAACCAGACCGCGGCCGCGATCCAGACGCCGAAGTTGAAGATCAAGCCCAAGGCCAGGGGCCAGTTCAACCACAGGCGCCGTTTGGGCGGCCTGGCCTCGGATTGATCGTCGTGCATTCGCGCGTCTCGAAGGGCGTTCGACCAGACGTCATGCCTTGAGCGCATGCGTTGTCGAAACCCGGATAGGCTGCGCCGCCGCGCCTTGCAACGGACACGGGCCGGCCGTCAGTAGCTGCCCCTGCGCAGCAACACGGCCGGGATGGTCAGGACGAGAATCCGGAAGTCGAGGACCACGCCCCTGCGCCGCGCATAGAGAGAATCCATCGCCACGCGGCGCCGGTAGCTGAGGTCGTTCCGGCCGCTGACCTGCCACAGTCCGGTGATGCCCGGTTTGACCGCATGGTAGTGGCGAATTCGCCAGCCGTAGCGCGCCGCCTCGGCAAGCACGATCGGTCGTGGGCCCACGAGGTTCATTTCGCCGCGGATCACGTTCACCAGCTGCGGCAGCTCATCGAGACTGGAACGGCGCAGCAGGTCACCCAATTTGGTGACGCGCGGGTCGCGGCGGAGCTTGAAGTCGCGCGACCATTCCGCACGAGCCTTGGGGTCGGCGGCAAGGAGGGCTGCAAGCCGCGCCTCGGCGTCCTTGGCCATGCTCCGAAACTTCAGGCAGGTGAACGGGCGTCCCCCTTGGCCGACGCGCTGATGGCCAAACAGCACCGGACCCCCATCCTGGATGTAGATGGCGATGCATATGAGGACCAGCAGAGGCAGCAGTATTATCAATGCGGCAAGCGCGAGAAACGCCTGCGCGGACGCCAGCACACGTCTGGATTGGAGACCGAGCTGAGATCGTGACCGTACAGAGGCGGCGGCGCCGTGGGCGTGGTCCGACATTGAAGGATCTCGAGAGGGTTGCCGACGTCGGTCAAATCGCTTCGCAATCGCGAACGTTCCAGACTGCGCCGGTACATCAGCTATATTTCGTCGCCACCGCCAAGCATCTTCGCCCCCCGCGGGGGCTGAAACGCGCGTGCGGCATGAGTATATTTATGTTCAAGCTTTCGTCTTCTGCGGTGTTGGCGGTAGCGTCGGGCTCCGCAGACTTGTTCTGACCGTAAGCCACTGCCGCATATACACGTTCAGCGGACGTTCAACGAATTTGTGCGTCGCAAAACCGACCAGCGCGACAAGAACGAACGTGAGAGCGAGGATGGCGGCGATCACGGGCGGCGAAGTGATCCGCAGCAGGGTCACGCATTTGACAATCGCCTGGGTGACGAAAAAGTGGGTGAGGTAGGTCGCAAAGCTCGCGTCGCCCAGGCGCCGCATCCAGTGGGCCCGAAGCGCCCAGCCCCGCCGCTCCAGATAAACGGCCGACAGAACGAGCACGGCGCCCGGAAGGCCGAACGCGAACAGCCTGTCGACCTTCGGCCAGCCGAGCGGCGCAGCCAGGATCGACCCCAGCATCAGCGCATCGACGGCCAGCACCACGACTGGAGGGACGCGGATGGCGGCGAGGCGCTCGGATGCGGCGCCGATCACCATGCCGAGCGCGAACTCGAGCATGATCGGAGCGCTGTAGAAGGTCCACAGGTCGCCCTTCGGCCGGATCGCGGCCCCGATCGCGACAGTGAGGACCAACACGGCCAAGGTGAGGACGAATCCGACCGCACGGCGGCGGAACGTCAAGCCGAGCGCAAAGAGCGTGTAGAACGCCATCTCGTAGTCCAGCGTCCAGCCGACGAAGACTATTGGCTCCATGAGGCCGTCGCGCCGGCGAAATGGCAGGAAGGCCAGCGAGCGCAATAGGGCGTAGGGATCGGCGTAGGTGGACTGCAGCAGCTGCGGCGCAGTCAGCGCGACGGCGAACACCAGGAAGGTGATCAGCCAGTAGAACGGCACAATGCGGACCACACGGTTCGTCAGGAAGGCGACGCCGGTCGGGCGACGCTGCCGCGTGGTCACCACCATGATGAGACCGCTGATCACGAAGAACACGTCGACTCCGGCGTTGCCGAAGCCGAACGCGCCGGGCGCAAGCCCGAGCAAGCGCGCGAACGCCTCCAGATGCACGAAGACCACGAAGAACGCCGCCGCGGCTCTCAGGGCTTGGACATTGACGAGCACGGGCACAGGCCTGAGTTGCGAGCGACGGGCGCAGCAGCAACCGCCGCGGGGTGCGATTGGTTGCGGGTGCGCGTTCGGGAACTCGGCCGCCGTGTCGGGACTCTCTCGGTGCGCGCCACCCGCCGCGTCTTCGCTCCAACTCAACCTTTGAGTGCCCGTTCGATGCGCCCGCCCATGGTCTCGGTTGCGATCGCGAACCACAACGGCGCGCGATTCCTGGCCAACGCCATTGCGTCGGCCCTGAGCCAGGACATGCCGGACCTGGAGGTCATCGTCGCCGACGACGCATCGCAGGACGACAGCCTGGCCATCGCAGCCGCCATGGCCAGGCAAGACCCCCGCGTGCGCATCGAACGGTCAGTCGAGCGCGAGGGCCCTGGCGCAGCGCGCAACCGCGCGATCGACGCGGCCCGCGGCCGCTGGCTGGCTGTGCTCGACAGTGACGACCTGATGCGGCCCGGACGCCTCGCTGCGCTCGTGGACGAGGCCACGAAGGCCAACGCCGATGTCATCGCCGACGACCTGCTGGTGTTCGACGAAGCGCCGCCGTGGCGCGTGCGGAGACTCTTGCGCGGCCGCCGCGCCCGAGCGGCCAGTTGGCTGACGCTCGAGTCCTATCTGCACGAGACGCGCCTCTTCGGTGGCGGCGCGAATCTCGGATTCCTGAAACCGGTGACCAATCTGCGGAAGCTCAGATCGAGCGGCGTGCGCTACGACGAGACGCTCTCCATCGGGGAGGACCAGGACCTGATGGCGCGGCTTCTGCTGGCAGGTCTGCGGGCTCGCATCACGCCTTCGGTCGGCTACTTCTATCGCAAGCACGCCGCGTCCACGTCGCATCGACTGGGGGTGTCTGCGATCGACGCCATGGCCGCCGCCGCCCGGCGTCTGCAGGCCGCGTCGCCCGCAGCGTCGCCTGCTCTGGCGCGGGCGATGGCGCGTCAGTCAGCCGCCATAGCGACCGCTGGCGCGTTCGTGAGATCCGTCGACGCGCTGAAGGCCGGCCGTCCGACGGAGGCGCTGGCTGCATTGGCTGTACGGCCTAGCGCAGCGTTCCTCTTCCGCATGCCGATGGCGGCGGCGGCCAAGCGCCTGCTGCGGCGGCGATGGCCGGCGGCGCCAAGCGACGTCGGTGAAGTGTGGTTCGTCTCCCGCCAGCGCTTGGTCGGCCGCTGCAACGGCAGCTCGGCCTATCTCATCGACCTGGCGCGGACGGTCAGGGCGGCTGGCTTGTCGCCGCGGTTGGTCCAGCCGTCGCCCATGTCACTGGGCCGCTGGCCGATCCTTTGGTTGAAGCCTGAGATGCGTGTGTTCGACGCCATCGCTTGGCGGAAGGTCGCGCGACTCGGTCCGCTGGTGCTTGCGCTCGAGCCCAGCCGCTACTTGGCCGCCGCCCGCGCCATAGCGGCCCAGCTTTCGAGACGCGCGCGGCTGCCGTCACGTTGGATCGGCGCCGAGCGCGCACCCTACGCGCCCGGGGCGCCCTGGGATGAAGAGGATCGGCTGTTCGTAACCCGCACCATCGGCCGAGACGCGCGCCTCATCCTGGCGGACTACGCTTGGCAGACCGAGGCCTTTGGCTGCGCCCTCGCCGAGCGCGCGCGCACCGGAGTGATCATGCACGACCTCCTTCACCTCCGCGCCGAGTCGTTCCGCGACGTCGGCCAGCCCGACTCGGCGGTCTCCCTCGATGCCTTGACCGAGATTCGACTTCTTGCGCGCGCTCAGGCGGTTATCGCGATCCAAGCGGCCGAGGCGAAGGCGGTGGCGCGTCTGCTGCCAGGGGTGCGGGTGCTGACGGCCCCGATCGCCTTCGAGCCGGTCGCCGGGCCGCAACCAGGGCGCGCCGACGAAATTCTGTTTGTCGGCAGCAACACGGCGCCTAACCTCGATGGGCTCAGCTGGCTGCTGGAGACCGTCTGGCCAACGCTGCGGACGGCCCTGCCGGGGCTGAAGCTGCGCGTCGCAGGGGGTGTCTGCCGCGTCGCGCCGCCGCCGCCGCCGGGCGTGCGGTACCATGGCTTCGTTGATCGTCTCGAGCGGCTCTACGGTGACGCTGGCGTTGTCATCTCGCCGCTCTGGGCCGGATCGGGGCTGAAGATCAAGCTGATCGAGGCGCTCGCCCAAGGCAAAGCCTGCGTAGTGACGCCAGTGACGCTGCAGGGGGTCGAGGCCGAAGCCAGCGAGGCTGTCGTGCTCGCGGACGCGGCGGCGCCGTTCGCCGAGGCGGTACGCGGACTGCTCGCCAGCGCGGAGGCGCGGGCCGACCTCGGAGCGCGGGCGCTGGCGCTGGTGCGGGCGCGCTTTCGTCCACCTGCCGCCCACTCCGAACTGACCGCGTGGCTAGGTGAGGATCCTCGATCGAGCCTCGTCGCGGCGGCGATGCGCGAGCGCGCCGACCCGGTTGTCCGAAACGAGTGAAGGCCAAAAACCTGCGGCGCCGCTGTAAACCAGTCGGCGGGCTTCGGAGTTTCTCGCAAAACCCCGTTCCGAGCCGGCCCCGTGAGGATCGCCTATTTCGTCCACGACACGTCCGACGCGGCCGTCCTCAGGCGGGTGCGCATGCTGCACGCCAGCGGCGCTTCTGTGCGGGTTCTGGGTTTTCGTCGTCACGCTTCGCCTACGCGCGAGGTTGATGGCGCTCCGGTCGTGGATCTCGGTCGCACCTTCGATGGGCGACTGGCCCATCGGGCCGGCCTGACGCTGTGGCATGCGGCGCACGCGCTGGTCGCGTTTGGCCGGCAGGCCCCGCCAGACATTTTCCTCGCCCGCAACCTCGAGATGCTGCTGCTGGCCAGCGCCGCACGACGGCGAGCGTTTCCGGCGGCCGCGCTCGTTTACGAGTGCCTGGACATCCATCGCCTGATGACCAGTGAGGGGCGAGCCGGACGAGTATTGCGCTCCCTGGAGCGGCGTCTGCTGGGCGGATGCCAGCTTCTGATCGTGAGTTCCCCGGCGCATCTGAGCGCCTATTTCACCCGGTTCCAGGCGACGCCCCAGGATCGCCCGGCGGTGTTCGTGCTCGAGAACAAGGTGTTCGCGCCACCGCCCGAACCGGCTGCGCCGCGTCGGGCGGGGCCTCCGTGGCGGATCGGTTGGTTCGGCCGGCTGAGGTGCCGGCGCAGCCTTGAAACCCTGGCGTCTCTGGCCGCGCGCCAGCACGGCCGCGTCGAGGTGCTCCTGGCCGGTCGGCCCTCGGAACGCGAGCTGGGCGACCTTCCGGCGGTGCTTGCCGGCGTGCGCCATGTCGCCTTCACCGGCGCCTATGACGCGGGCGACTTGGAGAAGCTCTACCGGAGCGTCCACTTCGCCTGGGCGATCGACTATTTCGAAGCGGGTCAGAACTCCCGCTGGCTGCTCCCCAATCGGCTGTACGAGGGCGGCCGCTACGGCGCCGTGCCGATCGGCCTGCGCTCGGTGGAGACAGGCCGCTGGCTCGAGGCGCGCCGGCTGGGCGTGGTCCTGGACGACGCCCCAAACGAACTCGATCGCTTCTTCGACCGGCTCGACGCCGAGACCTGGCGCCAGCTCGAGACCCGGAGCCGGTGCGCGCCGGCGACCTGGTTCTCGGCCGGCGCCGAGGAGTGCGAGGCGCTGCGGCGGGCGCTGGAGTGCATCCTGTGACGGACGCCCGCGCTCTGCGCGACCGGGCGGTGGCCGTGATCCCGTGCCTGAACGAGGAGCGCACCATCGCGAGCGTGATCGAACGGATTCTTGACGACGCCGGCTGGGCTGATCCCTTG
The DNA here is from genome assembly GCA_021816155.1 of Pseudomonadota bacterium. Taxonomy (GTDB): domain Bacteria; phylum Pseudomonadota; class Alphaproteobacteria; order Caulobacterales; family Caulobacteraceae; genus Acaudatibacter. Next base: position 7,734 of record JAKAZA010000126.1, read on the forward strand.
CTGGTAGTTGCTGATGGTGGCAGCACCGACGGCACGATCGAGTTGGTGGCGGCCATCGCCGAGCGCGATCCACGCGTCAGGCTCGTGCATAATCCCAGCCGTATCCAGTCGGCGGCCGTAAACTTGGCAGCCGCATTGCACGCTGACGGGCGTGACTGGCTCGTCCGGGTCGACGCCCACTCCGCTTACCCGCAAGCCTACGTTTCAAGCCTGATGCGTGAAGCCAAGCGGGTCGGCGCGTGCTCCGTGACGGTTTCGGTCCGGACCGCAGGGCGCGGCTTCTTCCAGCGCGCCGTCGCCTGCGCCCAGAATTCGCACCTCGGCACTGGCGGGTCGGCGCACCGTCTTGGAGGCTGCGAGGGGTTCGTTGACCACGGACACCATGGTCTGTTCAGCCTGGATGAGTTCCTGGCTGCTGGCGGTTACGACGAAACCTTCACCCACAACGAGGACGCCGAGCTCGATGTCCGGCTACGACGCAATGGCGGCCGCATCTGGCTGACGAACGCGATCGAGATCGTCTACTTCCCACGGGCCTCGCCCCGGGCGCTGGTTCGCCAGTATGCCCACTACGGCTGGGGCCGGGCCAGAACGTTGCGCCTGCATCGCGAAAAGCCGCGCCTGCGTCAGACGCTCCCGCTCGCCGTGGCGCCGGCCATCGTCCTGCTGGGGGCGGCGCCGCTTTGGCCGCTCGCGGCCACCCCTGCGCTGCTCTGGACCGCCACTTGCTGCCTCTACGGAGTGGCGCTTGCGGTGCGCCAGCGCAGCGCCCCAGGACTCCTGGCGGGGCCAGCGGCGATGCTGATGCACATGGGCTGGTCGTTCGGCTTCTGGGCGCACCTGCTGACCCGCCGACGCCCGCCCGCCATGCACGAAAATCCACCCCCCGCCGAGAGGCCGACATGACCCCCGAGCCGCGCGGCCTGCCGTCGGCGCTGCGCGCACCGGCGGCCCTGCTCGGCGAGGTGATCGTAGCGGATGCCAACGCCCCGGCAGCCATCCAGTCCGCCGCGGCGCACCGCGTCGCCTATCGGCCAGACATCGACGGGCTGCGGGCCGTGGCCGTGCTGCCGGTCGTCTTCTATCACGCTGGTTTCCACTTCGCTTCCGGCGGTTTCGTCGGTGTCGACGTCTTCTTCGTGATCTCGGGCTACGTCATCTCCAAGACCCTGCTCGCCGACCTGGAGCAGGGACGCTTCTCGATCGGCGCCTTCTACGTGCGGCGGGTGCGCCGCATCTTCCCGGCGCTCTTCGCTGTCATGGCCGCATGCTGGGTCGCGGCGTTTGTGCTGTTCTTGCCGAGCTATTTCGACGACTTCAGTCGCAGTCTGGCGGCGACGGCGCTGTTCGGATCCAATTTCTACTTCTGGAAGAACTCCGGATACTTCGCCAACGGGGCCGATCTGCGGCCGCTTTTGCACACGTGGTCGCTCGCGGTGGAGGAACAATTCTACATATTCGCGCCGCTCACGCTGTGGGGCGTGTTCCGCTATCTCCGTCGCCGATGGCTGTTGGCGCTAGCCCCGGTCGCGCTGGCCTCACTCGCGCTCAGCGTCTACGCCACGGACGTCGGACCGACCGCAAACTTCTTCCTTCTGCCGATGCGCGCATGGGAGTTGCTCGTCGGCGCCTTGCTGGCGCTCAGCCCGCCGCCGGCTCTGCGGCGCGCCTGGATCGGCGAGGTTCTAGCCCTGGTCGGGCTGGCGTTGATCGCCGCACCGGTGTTCACCTACAGCCAGGAGACCCCTTTCCCCGGGCTGACGGCTGTCCCGCCATGCCTGGGCGCAGCGCTGCTGATTTATGTTGGCGCCCACGTCCAGAGTCTCGTAACGCGCATGCTGGGGCTGCCGATGCTCGTGGGCGTCGGGCTGATCTCCTATTCGCTCTACCTCATCCACTGGCCGATCATCTCGTTCTTCACCTACGCGAACCTGCGGCCGCCGACCGCTGGGGAAAGCGCGGTGATCGTGACGGCGAGCCTGGCGCTCGCCTGGGCCTCCTGGCGCTTCATCGAGCAGCCGTTCCGAACGCGGCGATTGATCCCACCCAGCAATGGGCTGTTCGTGAAAGCGGCCGCAGCGATGGCGGTGATGGCGTCGCTCGGCGTGGCCGGTGCGGCGACGGATGGATTTGCTGGCCGCTTTCCGGCCGACCTGAGGGTCTTGAGCGACGCGCCAAAGGGGTTTGCAGCGAGCGTCTGCTTCCTCGACCACAATCCGGACCCCACCGTCTGGCGCCCGTCAGCCTGCACGATCGCCCGCGGCGGTGAGATCCCCGCGTTGCTGTGGGGCGATTCCTATGCGGCGCACTATGCGCCCGGCGTCTCCGCCCTTGCGGCCGATATCCCGTTTCGTGTGATGGAGTACGCCGCCGCTGGTTGCCCGCCAGTACTGTCTTACAGCTCGTATGACCGGCCCGGATGTCACGCTTTCAACCAGCACGCGCTCGCCATCATCCGTCAGAATCACATCGGCACCGTGGTGCTGGCGGCTCGCTGGGTGGACCTGCAGCGCCGCGGCCTGGATCAGCTGCGCTCGACGCTCGCGGCCATGCGCGCCATGGGCGTGAAGACCTATGTGATCGGGCAGAGCCCGATGTTCACCACTGACGTGCACGTGATCGCCTACCGTGAGGGCGAGGACGTCCAGCTCGATCGCTGGCCGATCAGCTTCGACCCGGCGATCAACCGCCGCCTGGCCGAGCTCGTGGGGCCCCTCTTCGTCGATCCGCTGGCGCACCTGTGCGAGGGCCGATCGTGTCCATATCGCGATGGCGGACGGCTGCTGTTCGCCGACGAGGGCCACTACTCGCGGCTCGGCAGTCTGATGGCGGTGGCGAGCTACTTCCCGCTTCTGACGCGGACCGGGAAAGGGCCTCGGGCTGTCGCGACAGGTCGAAACGAGCGCGAGGGCGCCGTGCGCACGGCAGGCAGCGGCTCGCAGCCGTAGCCCAGCGACATGAACAGCAGTAGCGTCGTGAAGTCCACCGAACTTGGCATCAGGCTTTCGAACGGGGTGCGGGAGACGTGGAACACCACCAGGCCAACCAGCAGCGCGCAGACCAGCGAGGGAGCGCGCACGGCTCGCCGCAGCAGAAGGAAGGCGGTCGCTGCGAACACGGCAAGCGTCAGGGTCGTCCCGATCAGGCCGAAATGGACCATCAGCTCGATCAGCGTGTTGTGAAAGTTGAACCCATCGCGGGTCGCCACCTGGCCGTATTCCCACAGCCCCTCGGCGTCCAGGTCGCCGCGCACCCAGAAGGCCTCGAAGCCGCGGCCGAACCAGGGGTGTTCGCGAATGAACTCGCCAGCGCGGTACCAAAGGTAGTCGCGGCCGGTCAGGCCGGGGTCCTTGTGGAACAGGTTGAGCGCGGTGGCGGTGATACTGCCGGCGAAGCTGTAGCCCCAGAGTCCCGCCGCGGTCACCGACATCAGCAGAGCGCCGCAGACCACCGCGCGCATCCTCGGGGTGAACGCGGTGAGCATTGAGATGGTCAGGAAAGC
>JAKAZA010000010.1 GCA_021816155.1 Pseudomonadota bacterium
GCCCGACGAAAAGCGGCACCACCATGTGCGGAAAGACGACGATGTCGCGCAGCGGCAGGACAGGCAGGGTCTTGATCTCGGACATCTCGCTCGAATCTCCCTCAGCCAGCGCGGGTTACAAATCGATCGCGCCTGGGCTGTCACCGGGTCGCGGTCACTCGACGATGCGCCGAGTCGGACGGCCCGTCCGCCGAACCCCGGCGGTGGTCAGGAGCGATTATGTGGATGGTTTCGGCCGCCGTTCAAGCAACACGGCGTCGCGGCGGCAAGGGGTCGCGATTTTGCGGCGCGCCGGAACGAACCGCGCACGCCCGTCCGGCGCGCACGACGCATCGCCGAGTCTTGCTTGAATGCAGCCGGGTTCGACCCGCGCCGGGTCAGGCCGAAGCAGCCCCGCCCTTTTTCTCGGCGTAGATCAGCAGCGGCTGAGCCCTGCCCTCCACGACTTCGGCGTTGACGACCACCTCCTCGACGCCCTGCATGGTCGGCAGCTCGAACATGATGTCGAGCAGGATGCCTTCCAGGATCGAGCGCAAGCCCCGCGCACCGGTCTTGCGGGCGATGGCCTTGCGCGCCACGGCCTTGAGCGCGTCATCGGAGAACGTGAGACCGACGTTCTCCATCTCGAACAGCCGCTGGTATTGTTTGACGAGCGCATTCTTCGGCTCGGTCAGGATCTTCACCAGCGCCTCTTCGTCGAGGTCGTCGAGCGTGGCGATGACCGGCAGGCGGCCGATGAATTCGGGGATCAGGCCGAAGCGTTGCAGATCGTCCGGCTCGACCTGCCGCAAGACCTCGCCGGTGCGGCGGTCATCAGGATCGGCGACCTTCGCCGAGAAGCCGATGGAGGTGCCCTTGCCGCGGCTTGAGATGATCTTCTCCAGGCCGGCGAAGGCCCCGCCGCAGATGAACAGCATGTTGGTCGTGTCGACCTGCAGGAATTCCTGCTGCGGATGCTTGCGCCCGCCCTGCGGGGGCACCGAGGCGACCGTGCCCTCCATGATCTTCAGAAGCGCCTGCTGGACGCCCTCGCCGGACACGTCGCGCGTGATCGAAGGGTTGTCCGATTTGCGGCTGATCTTGTCGACCTCGTCGATATAGACGATGCCGCGCTGCGCGCGCTCGACATTGTAGTCCGCCGCCTGAAGCAGCTTCAGGATGATGTTCTCGACGTCCTCGCCGACGTAACCCGCCTCGGTCAGCGTCGTGGCGTCGGCCATCGTGAACGGCACGTCGATGATTCGGGCCAGGGTCTGCGCCAGAAGCGTCTTGCCGACGCCGGTCGGACCGACCAGCAGGATGTTGGACTTGGCCAGTTCGACGTCGTTGTTCTTCTGGGCGTGGCTGAGGCGCTTGTAGTGGTTGTGCACTGCGACCGACAGCACCTTCTTGGCGTGATCTTGCCCGATCACGTAATCGTCCAGGACCTCACGGATTTCTCGTGGGGTCGGCACGCCATCCTTGGATTTCACGAAGGCGATCTTGTGCTCTTCGCGGATTATATCCATGCACAGCTCGACGCATTCGTCGCAGATGAACACGGTCGGACCAGCGATGAGCTTTCGGACCTCATGCTGGCTCTTGCCGCAGAAAGAGCAGTAGAGGGTGCTCTTGCTGTCGCCACTGGCGGCTTTGGTCATCGTCCTCGTCTCACTCTCTCGGCGCTTCGCCCCTTAAACGCCGGCACTCGAAGGGCGTCGCAAGGCCTTGCAGGATATGCGCCGCGAGTTTTCTAATCCTTGACATTCCCCGATCCGGCCGAGGATCACAAGTCTCCCGGCGCGACTCGTGGTGGGTAAGTCGCCGCAGTGTCGCATTTCAAGCCCATCACAGGGAAGGCCATGCCCGATATGGGGGACAACGCCGGCGCTCGCCAGTCGCCGCAGGCGTTCCGCCCGCTGGTGGCATTCGATTTCGACGGCACGCTCACCGACCGGGACAGCTTCACCGCATTCCTGGCTTGGCGCGCCGGCGGCGCCAAATATGTCAGCGGACTGTTCGCGCTGACCCCGGCCCTTGTCGGTTATGTCTTCGATCGGGACAGGGGACGGTTGAAGGCTGCGGCCGTGCGTCAGTTCCTGGGCGGCGCGAGCCGGAGCGAGCTCGAGGCCGCGGCGCAGGCCTTCGCCGCCGACCACGGCCGCGCGTTGCTGCGGCCGGACGCGCTGCGCGCCTGGCGGCGCTGGCAGGCCGAGGGCGCGCGTCTGGTCATCGTCACGGCCTCGCCGGAGCTTGTCGTGGCTCCGATCGCCCGCGCGCTCGGGGCCGACCAGCTGATCGGCACCAGGCTCGTCTTCGACGGCGCGGACAGGGTGACCGGCGCCCTCGACGGCGCCAACTGCCGAGGCCTGGAAAAGGTGCGGCGGCTGCGCGAGGCGTTCGGCGAGGACGTTGCGCTGGAAGCGGCTTACGGCGACACCGACGGCGATCGCGAGATGCTGGCGCTCGCCGAGGAGCGAGGCCTGAAGGTGTTCAACGGAAAGGGCCGCGGATGAGACACGCACGGCCGCAGGATCTCGACCGCATCGCGCCGCTGCTGGAGCAGGTGCGCGCGCTCGGCGTGCTGAAGGAGAAGAAGCGCGGCTGCTTCTACCTCAAAGCCAGGAGCTTCCTGCATTTCCATGAGGACCCGGGCGGCATGTTCGCGGATGTGGGCGACGAGCGCATCAGGGTCGACGAGCCGGCGGGAGCCGCCGCGGTCCTGGCCCGTTGCGCCGCGCTGAAGGGGAGCGAGTGATGGCCGAAGCACCGGCCTGGCCGGATCTCGCGCTGCAGGTGACCGGCGCGGTGGCCCGGCTGACGCTGAACCGGCCGGCCGCCCGCAACGCCCTGTCGCGCAGCCTGATGAGGCAGATGATCGAGGCCGCCGCCTTCTTCCGCGCCTCGACCGACATCCAGGCGGTCGTGGTCGCCGGCGCCGCGAGCTACTTCTCCGCCGGCGCCGACCTCGCCGATCCCGAGCGCGGCGCGGGCGGCACACGCATCGAGCGGCGCCAGACGGCGCGGCTCGGACCCGACATGTGCGCCGCGTGGGAGAGCCTTGAGCAGGTCACCATCGCCGCCATCGAGGGCTATTGCATCGGCGGCGCCGCCGCGCTGGCGGTGTCGCTCGACTTCCGCATCGTCGGAGCAGGCGCCTATCTGCGCCTCCCCGAGATCGCGCTCGGCATGAACATGAGCTGGGGCGCCCTGCCCCGCGTCGCCGCACTGGTCGGGCCCGCCCGCGCCAAGCGCTTCGCCATCTTCTGCGAGGCCTGCCCGGCCGACGAGGCGCTCGCCTGGGGCCTCGTCGACGAGGTCGCACCGGCCGGCGCGGCGCTAGCCAGGGCGCACGAATGGGCCGCCAAGGTCGCCGCCCTGCCACCGCTGCCGGTGCGCATGACCAAGGAGGCGATCACGGCGGCGTCCGCCGCCCACCACCGGGCCGTTTCGCACATGGATCGCGACCAGTGGATGCTCACCAGCGAGACCGGCGACTTCCGCGAAGGCGGCGCGGCGTTCCTGCAGAAGCGCAAGCCGGTGTTCCGCGGCGACTAGCACGAACGGCCGCTCCGCCTTGACCCGGCCGCGCCGCGGCCGCAGGCTGGATCGCTGTTCGGAGGCGATTTCCGTGTCTCAGGCCTAGGCCCCGCGAAGAACCTCGCCCCGCCCCCGCGGGATCGGCGACCACCTTGCAGCGTGGCCGCGCTCATTCGACGTGAGACTCGAGACACATGACCCTCCAAGACGCGCCCGCCGCGCCGCGCCCTGCGCGCCGCTACATGGGCCTTGCCGAACTGCCCGCCCTTCTCGACTTCGCGAGCAGAAGCACGGCGCAGCGCGCGCCGCTCTCGGCGTGCTGGCATCCCGGCGACATCATCTGGGCGCTGCAGGCCCGCGCCGACCAGCCGCAGCCTTGCCGGTTCTGGACCGGGCCCGACGGCGCCGTCGCGGCGCTGGCCTGGTTCGAGAGCGAGGGCGAGGTGTGGCTCGAGACCTTGCCGGCGAGCGCAGCGCTCGTCCCCGAGGCCGTGGCCTGGGTCGAGCACGCCTGGCGTCGACGCCTCGCCGCTCAAGGTCGGAATCCCGCGACCCCAGCCCACATCCGCGCCGAAGCGCATGACGCGCGCCGCATCGCCGCGCTCGAGGCGCTCGGCTACCGCTATTCGGGTCCTGCCGGCGTCGGCTTCAGGCTGGACCTTGCGGGCGAACTCCCCGAGCCCGGCCTGCCAGCCGGCTACACGGTGCGCGACAGCATCGGCGTCGATCCAGCGGCGCGCGCCCAGGCCCATCGCGACGCCTGGAGCCACCTCGAGCACCTGGGCATCCGCGGAGAGTCGCGCTTCTCAACCGACGCCTACCTCAGCCTCACCCGCCTGCCAGTCTACGACCCGGGCCTGGACTTGCTTGCCGTCGCGCCCGACGGTTCGTTGGCCGGCAACTGCGTCTGCTGGCCGGACGCGGCGAGCGGCGTCGGCTCGTTCGAGCCGGTCGGCGTGGCCCAGGCCCATCGCGGCCGGCGGCTGGCAGGCGCGATCCTGCGCGAGGCGATGGTCCGGCTCAGGGCGCGCGGCCATCGCGAGGCGCGCGTCGGCACGGCGCACTTCAACCATGCGGCGATCAGGGCATACCTGGCCGCAGGCTTCCAGCCGGGCGGGGCGTCGCACTGGTGGGCGAAGTCCTTGGTCTGAGAACGGCGGATCAAACCGTCGGGCGCTCGTCGAAGCCGGGCGACGGTTCCTCTTCGGCGCCGAAGCGTTCGACGGCGATCACTTCGGCGGCGCCGGGGCCTCGCCAGCACGCCTCGACGAGGGCGGCGACGGCCGCGTCGGCGCCCGCCGCCAGCAGCTCTACCGACCCGTCGCGCCGGTTCCGAACCCAGCCGTCAAGCGCGAGGCGCGTCGCCTCGCGCACCGCCCACCATCGGTAGCCCACGCCCTGGACGCGGCCGCGGATCACGAGCCGGACGGCCACGCGCTCCATCTGCCGACGCCCGCGCGCCGTCAGCGACGCCGCGGGATCTCGACCATCATGCGCTCGTACCCCTTCACGAAGGTCGAGTAGGTGCGCTTCGGCTCTTCGAGCAGCTGGATGTCCGGGAAGCGCTTCAGAATCTCTTCCCAGATCACCCGCAGCTGAAGTTCGGCGAGGCGGTTGCCGACGCAGCGGTGGATGCCGAAGCCGAACGAGAGGTGATGGCGCGGGCGCTCGCGGTCGATCACGTAGGCGTTCGGGTTCTCGATCTCGCTCTCGTCTCGATTGCCCGATACGTACCACATGACCACGACGTCGCCGGCGCGGATCCTCTTGCCGCCCAACTCGTAGTCGACCTTGGCTGTCCGCTTCATGTGCGCGAGCGGCGTCTGCCAGCGGATCGTCTCGGACACCATCGAGGGGATCAGAGACGGGTCGGCACGCAGCTTGGCGTACTGGTCGGGATTCTTGTTCAGCGCGTAGACGCTGCCCGAGATGGTGTTGCGGGTCGTGTCGTTGCCGCCGATCGTGAGCAGGATCACGTTCCCGAGGTATTCGAACTGGTTCATGCCGCGCGTCTCGGGCCCATGCGCCAGCATCGAGATCAGGTCGCCCTCGGGCGGCGCGTTCAACCGCTCGTTCCACAGGTTCATGAAATAGCCGCCGTACTCGAACATCTCGGCGCGCTTCTGTTCCCAGGAATCGACGATGCCGTGGCCGGGCCGCGCCATGACCACGTCGCTCCAGCGGGTCAGTCGGCGGCGGTGCTCCTGCGGCATGCCGAAGAGCGTGGCCAGCGTCATCGCCGTCAGCTCCATCGACACCTTGTCGACCCAGTCGAACGGCTCGCCGATCGGCAAGGAGTCGAGGATCGCCGCCGCGCGCTCGCGGATCAGCGGCTCCATGATGGCTAGATTGTGCGGCGAGACGGCGGGACTGACTGTCTTGCGCTGCACGTCGTGCTTCGGCGGATCCATGGCGATGAACATCTTCGGGCCGCTCTGGTCGGGCCCGCTGAACATGCTGTCGCCCGCACCGGGGCCGCCCCCCTCGGCGATCATCCGTTCGACCGCGGCCTCGCTGGGCGGCAGCGTGATACCGCCTTCCGACGAGAATACCTCGTGGTTGGTGTCGACCTCCATGATGTCGTTGTACTTCGTGATCGACCAATGCGCCGCGAAGTCGGCCTCGGGCGTGAAGTGCACCGGGTCTTCGCGACGCAGCCGCTCGAAATACGGCCACATCGCGTCAGCTTCGAAGAGGGCCGACTGCGCGGGATTCAGAGTCTCGATCGGCTCGGCATAGGCCCGCTCGCGCGCCTGACGCGCGGCCTCCCGCATATCGATTGCGCCGTCACTCATGGGACTCGTCCTCGCCAGACAGTGATGCTCATCCGGAAAGATCGGATCTGGACGCCCCGCTAGCAAGCGCGCCGAGCATTCTGTCGCGCGGCCGGCGTTCCCCGGGGCTCGTGGCGGCGTCAGTCGCCGGCGGTGTCGCTGCGGGTTTCGTAGATGTGGTCGACGATGCCCCACTCCTTGGCCTCTTCGGCGCTCATGAAATAGTCGCGGTCGAGGGTGCGCTCCACCTCCTCGTAGGTGCGACCACAGTGCTTTGCGTAGAGTTCGTTGAGCCGGCGCTTCGTCTTGATGATGTCCTCGGCGTGACGCTCGATGTCAGACGCCTTCCCCTGGAAGCCGCCCGAGGGCTGGTGCACCATGATGCGGGCGTTCGGCAGCGAGATGCGCAGACCCGGCTCGCCGGCCATCAGCAGGAACGAGCCCATCGAGGCGGCCATGCCCATGCACACGGTCGAAACCGGGCTCTTGATGTACTGCATGGTGTCGTAGATCGCCAGACCGCTGGTCACGATGCCGCCAGGCGAGTTGATGTACATGTCAATCTGCTTCTTCGGGTTCTCGCTCTCCAGGTAGAGCAGCTGCGCGCAGATCAGCGCGGCCATGCCGTCCTCGACCGGCCCGTTGAGGAAAACCACCCGCTCGCGCAGCAGGCGCGAGAAGATGTCGAACGCCCGCTCGCCGCGGCTGGACTGCTCCACCACCATCGGCACGAGGTTCATGGAAGGCGGAAGATAATCGTCGCGCATGGCGGCAGGGTCCTCAGTGGGTGGGCGGCGGCGAAGCTCGCCGGCTTGGCCTTGGATATCGCGTGACGGGGAGGCAGTTGCAACCGGCCTCGCCCATCCTGCTGCAGACCGGCGTTACTCCGACTTGGACTTGGCGGAGCGCCTGGGTTTCGCGCCCTCCGCCGCAGGCGGCTCGGCGGCGGCCTGAGCTGATTTGGCGGCCTTTTTTCGGGCTGGCGCCTGCTCGGACGGCTCCGCCGAAGCCTCAGCGGTCTCATCGCCCGACTTCTTCGCCTGGCCCTTGGCGGCCTTGGCGGGGCGCGCGGCCTCCGGCTTCGGTTCGCCGTAGCCCTCGGGCAGTTCCTCATCGGCCATCAGCTCCTCCTTGCTGACCGCCTTTTCCGTCACCTTGGCCTTCTCCAGGATCAGGTCGACCACCTTCTCCTCGAAGATCGGCGCGCGCATCTGAGCCTTGGCGTTCTCGTTGCCGCGCAGCAGGTCGAACATCTGCTGAGCCTGGGCGCCGTAGCGCATCGCCTCCTGGCGCATCGCCTGCTCCAGCTCGGCGTCCGTGACCGCCACGAAGTTCCGGCGGCCGATTTCGGCCAACACCAGGCCCAGCCGCACGCGCCGCTCTGCGATGCGGAGATATTCCGCGCGTAGCTCCTCGTCGCTCTTTCCCGCATCCTCGGGCGCCAGGTCGCCGCGTTGCTTCTCGGCCTCGACCTGGCTCCAGATCTGGCCGAACTCAGCGTCCACCATGCGCGGCGGCAGCGGGAAGTCGTGGGCGAGGTCCAGCTTGTCGAGCAGCTGGCGCTTAAGCTTGTAGCGGGTCTTGCCGGCGTACTCGCTCTCGAGGTTGACCCGGAGCGCGTTCTTCAGCGCCTCGAGGTCGCCCATGCCGAGCCTCTCAGCCAGCGCGTCGTCCGGCGGGCTCTCGACCGGCGCCTTGACCTCCTTCACCTTCACCTCGAACTCGGCCGCCTTGCCGGCAAGGCGCTCGACGCCGTAATCCGCGGGAAAATCGACCTTGACCGTGGTCTCGTCCCCCGCCTTGGCGCCAACGAGCTGTTCCTCGAAGCCGGGAATGAACTGGCCCGAGCCCAGCACCAATTGCGCGTCCTCGGCCGTCCCGCCCTCGAAGGCGACGCCGTCGATGCGCCCGACGAAATCGATGGTCAGCTGATCGCCGTCCTCGGCCGTGGCGGCCTTGCCGGCGCGCGGCTCGTAAACCCGGCTCTGCCGGGCGAGTTCGGCCAGCGCCTCGTCTACCTCGGCCTCGCTGGGCGAATACACCGGACGGCTGAGCTCCAGCGACGACACGTCGATCGGGTCGAAGTCGGGCATCACCTCGATGTTCAGCTCGTAGGCGAGGTCTTCCTTGCCCGCGATCACCTCGTCCATGTTCGACTGGGGCGTCAGGTCAGGGGTCGCGGCGACGCGGAGGTTGTTCTCCGTCACGACTTGCTTGGACGTCTCGTCGAGGGTCTGCTCGACGACTTCGCCCATCAGCGCCTTGCCGTAGATGCGCTTGACGTGGGCGGGCGGCACCTTGCCTGGCCGGAACCCGCGAAGGTTGAGGCGCGGCGCGATCTCCGCGATCTTCGCGTCAAGCTTTTCGCCGAGCTCGGCCGCTCCCACGCGTACGCCATAGACCCGGCTGAGGCCCTCGCCCGAAATCTGCGTGATCTGCATAGTTTCCCAACCTTGGCGCGCCTTGCCGCGCCCGCCGGCGAACCCGGCGCCTCCAACGACAAGCGCCGCCGCCAAGAAGCGTCCTGGCCGGCGGCGCGAAACGAGCGATCCTTATGTCACGCAGGGGAGTCGGCCTCAAGAGCGATGCGTCACCGCCCCGCGGACCGCTGCGAGGCCAGCCGGAACGTCAATAGCTTGGTGCGGATGAGAGGACTCGAACCTCCACGCCTTGCGGCGCCGGAACCTAAATCCGGTGCGTCTACCAGTTCCGCCACATCCGCTCGCCGCCGGCCTAGCAAGACCGGCGCCCGAGGACCAGCGCCCTACTGCGCGAAGTGACAGCGCTGCACCCACTGGCCGTGGATGCGCACCGATCGGCAGGTGCCGTTGTCGCCGCCCGACGACGGGCCGCCGACGTCGGAGGCGATGCGGCGATGGCGCGCGGTCGTCACCCGATCCGCCACGAAATGGCGGTGACGCCCGCGACCGACCCAATGACCCTGGACCGCGGTCGTGTCTCGGACAAAATGGCGATGCCGGCCCCGACCGACCCAATGACCGTGGGTCGTCGTCGACGCGTCCGGAACGAAGTGGCGATGCCGGCCCCGGCCCACCCAATGGCCGTGGCCGGTGGTCGCGGAAGCATCTGGAACGAAATGGCGGTGGCGGCCGTGACCGACCCAATGCCCCTGCGCAGCCGTCGACGTCGCGTGGCGCCGATGGTGCGTCGCGGCCGTGTGCGCGCTGGCGGCCCCGGCGCTCAGCGCGAGCGCGCACGCGGCTAACGCGACAGCCAGGATGCGATGGATCATCGATGGTACTCCGGAAGCGCGCTGCCGCGACGCCGAATCAAGGGCGCCCCCCTTGCCTAAGCATGAGTAGGGCGGCGAGCGCCTTTGGCGCAAGGTCCGGCAAGTCCTCGGCGATCAGGCCCGGCCCGAAGTCGGCGCCGCACGCCGCGTGGATCCAGACGGCCGCACAGGCCGCTTCGAAGCTATCCATCCCCTGGGCCACGAGCCCTCCGATGAACCCCGCCAACACGTCGCCGGAGCCGGCCGTCGCGAGCCACGGGGCGCCGTTGAGGTTCACGGCCGCGCGCCCGTCCGGCGCCGCGATCACGGTGTCGGCCCCCTTGATCAACACCACGGCGCCGGCGCGGTTCGCGGCCTCGCGGGCCGCTTCGACCTTGTTGGCCGCGCTCTTCAGCAGACCCGGAAAGACGCGCTCGAACTCACCGGGGTGCGGCGTCAGCACGTCGTCTCGGTCGAGCAAATCGAACAGCTCCCGCGGATCGTCACGGAACACCGTAAGCGCATCGGCGTCGATGATCAGCGCCGCGCCGGTGCGGGCGAGCGCCAGCACGTTGGCCAGCGTGTCGTCGGTCACGCCTGCGGCGGGACCGATCACAGCGGCCTCGGCGGCCTCCGCGGCCTGGGCGAGCTCCTGGTCGGTCTCGAACGGCGCCAGCATGACCGCCTCGAGATGGGCGGCGTTCACGGCCAGAGCGTCGAGCGGCGACAGCAGCGTGACAAGACCGGCGCCGATGCGGAGCCCGGCGCGGGCGGCGAGGCGCGCGGCGCCGGTGCGCCACGCCTCGCCGCTGACGACGATCAAGCGTCCCCGACTGTGCTTGTGGGCCACGTTGCGCGGCCAGGGCAACTTCCGCAGCCAGAGCTCTGGCGTGTTCTCGAACAGTTGCGTCCGCGGCTCCCCGAGGCCGATGTCCGCCACCACCACCTCGCCGCAGAGGTCGCGCCCGGGCTGCAGCACGTGCGCGGCCTTGCGGCGATGAAAGGTGACGGTGAGGCCGGCGTGGAAGGCCGCTTCGCCGACCGGCCGCGCGGCGTCGCCGGAGAGCCCGCTCGGCAGGTCTATGGCGACCACACGCTCGGGCGTCCGCTCTGACGCCCAGGCCAACCGCAGCGCCTCGCCCGTCAGCGGACGATCGAGCCCGGCGCCGAAGAGGCCGACGACGACGAGTTCGGCGTCGCCAAAGCCCCCGCGCAATGGCCGCGTCTCGCCACCCCATGCCGCCGCCATGGCCTTTGCGTCCTCGGTGCGCGGCGGTCCCGCGGCCTCGAGGCGCACGGCGAAGCCGCGCTCGCCGAGGCGCCGCGCCACGACGTACGCGTCGCCGCCGTTGTTGCCGGGTCCGGCGAGCACGAGCGTCCGGCAGGGCTTGAACCGCGTGCAGATGGCGTCGGCCACCGCCCCGCCAGCCCGCTCCATCAGCGTCAGGCCGGTCGTCCCCGCCTCGATCGCCGCGCGGTCCGCGGCGGCCATCTCCGCGACGGTGAGGATGGAAACCGGACCCTCCATCGCGCTCAGAGCACCTGGGTCGACGCCTCGCGCCCGCGTTCGATCAGCCGCAGCCTTCCGTCCTCCAGCGCGAACGTAGAGATCGAGGCGTGATCGGGCCGCAGCGTGATCATCTGCGGTTCGCCCGCCAGCGTCGTGAGCACCGCGTTGATGGCGACGAAGTGGCTGAACACCGCTGCGCCCGGCCTCGAGGCCACCGCCTCCGTCACCTCGCGTCGCCAGGCGTCGTAGTCGCGGTCTCCCTCGATTTCGCTCCAACGGCCGGTGAACGCCTTGCGCAGCCACGGCCCGCGTGCGTCGGCCGCCATCCCCCGCGGGGTCGGGATCTCGCCGACCAGCGGGTCGATCTCCAGCGTCGCGCCGATGGCCGCGGCGAACGGTCGCGCTGTTTCCTGGCAGCGCCTCAGCGGCGAGGAGACCACGCGGATCGGCCGCACGGCCTGCGGCAATGCGAGCAACGACTTGGCCGCGGCCTGGGCCTGCGCGCTTCCCGTCTCGTCCAGTCCCGGATCGTCGTCGTCGGCGCCCCACCCTGCCGATGGCTTGGCGTGGCGAATTAGGTAGATGCGGCTCATGGCGGCGGCCTTTCGCGCGTCTGACGATCGGCATGCCAATGCCCTCTTCGCGACTCGCCTTCAAGGTCCGCCGCTGCGGACGCGCCGCCACAAGTTTGACCATCCGCCCGCTGCGACGGCGCGACCGCATGTCCGGTCGCCTCCGGATGTCTCGCGAAAACGCCGCGCCATCGCAGCGGGGCGCGCCGCTCGGCGATCGCGGACGGCAAAACGGCGGACCAAGCCGCGCTGGCGGCCGTTTTAGAGCACCCCGCTATTGACCGACCATGGATTGGGCGCCAAGCGCCTAGAAATCAGGCGCTGGTCCGAGCCCGGCGCGTTGCCGGTGAAACCTGTGTCGCTCGCTCTTGCCGTCGGCCCCCGCGCGTGCTGGGTCGCCGCGTAATGAGACTGCGTTTGCGGTCCGCAGAACGGGCGCCGTCGTTGGTCGGGGTTGCATGAAAAAGATCGAGGCGGTGATCAAGCCCTTCAAGCTCGACGAGGTGAAGGAAGCTCTGCAGGAGCTGGGCGTTCAGGGCATGACCGTGCTCGAGGCCAAGGGCTACGGACGCCAGAAGGGCCACACCGAGCTCTACCGAGGCGCCGAGTACGTCGTGGACTTCCTGCCGAAGATCAAGGTCGAGGTCGTCGTCGGCGACGACCAGCTGGCCCCCGCCCTGGAAGCCATCCAGGCCGCCGCGCGGACCGGGCGCATCGGCGACGGCAAGATCTTCATTTCCGACATCATAGATGTCGTGCGCATCCGCACCGGCGAGACCGGGTCGGCCGCCGTATGAGCCGCCCCCCGCCCGTCAACCATTCGCGTCCAAGCCATAGGGGATAAGACCACATGACGCCCAAAGAAGTCCTCGCCCAGATCAAAGAGAAGGAAGTCAAGTACGTCGACTTCCGTTTCAGCGATCCGCGCGGCAAGCTTCAGCACGTGACCTTCGACCTGAGCCTCGTCGACGAGGAGTGCCTCGCCGACGGTCAGATGTTTGACGGCTCGTCGATCGCTGGCTGGAAGGCGATCAACGAGAGCGACATGAAGCTCCGGCCCGATCTCGCGACCGCTTACATCGACCCATTCTACCAGCAGACGACGATGTTTCTGTTCTGCGACGTGCTGAACCCCGACACCAACCAGCCCTACAACCGCGACCCGCGCTCGATCGCCAAGAAGGCCGAAGCCTACGTGAAGTCGTCGGGCATCGGCGATACGATCTACTTCGGCCCTGAAGCCGAATTCTTCGTGTTCGACGACGTGAAGTGGAGCACGAGCCCGGAAAAGATGGGCTACCAGTTCGCCTCGACCGAACTGCCGATCAGCTCCGACATCGACTACCCGGAAGGCAACATGGGCCATCGCCCGGGCCCGAAGGGCGGCTACTTCCCGGTCAACCCGATCGACTCCGCTCAGGACCTCCGCTCCGAGATGCTGGCTGTGATGGGCGAGCTCGGCCTCGAGCCTGAGAAGCACCACCACGAAGTGGCGCCAGCGCAGCACGAACTTGGCCTTAAGTTCGCGCCCATGACGATGATGGCGGACCGGCTGCAGCTCTACAAATACGTGATCCACAACGTGGCGGCCGCCTACGGCAAGACCGCCACGTTCATGGCCAAGCCCTACTTCGGCGACAACGGCTCGGGCATGCACTGCCACCAGTCGATCTGGAACGGCGGCAAGCCGCTCTTCGCCGGGGACAAGTACGCGGGCCTGTCGGACCTCTGCCTCTGGTACATCGGCGGGGTCATCAAGCACGCCAAGGCGATCAACGCCTTCACCAACTCGACGACCAACTCGTACAAGCGCCTGGTTCCGGGTTACGAGGCGCCGGTGAAGCTGGCCTATTCAGCCCGCAACCGCTCAGCGTCGATCCGCGTTCCGTTCGGCTCCTCGCCGAAGGCGAAGCGCATCGAGGTCCGGTTCCCTGATCCGATGGGCAATCCCTACCTCGGTTTCACCGCTCTGCTGATGGCCGGTCTCGACGGCATCGCCAACAAGATCGACCCGGGCGTCGCGCTCGACAAGAACCTCTACGATCTGCCGCCCCGCGAGCAGAAGAAGGTGCCGGAAGTCTGCGGCTCGCTGCGCGAGGCTCTCGCCAACCTCGACAAGGACCGCGCCTTCCTGAAGGCGGGCGGCGTGATGGACGATGATTTCATCGACAGCTACCTGGAGCTGAAGATGGAGGAAGTCCACCGCTTCGAGATCACGCCGCACCCGGTCGAGTTCGACATGTACTACAAGTGCTAGTCTCGGTTTCCTGAACCGGGTTCAATGCGAAAGCCGGGGCGAAAGCCCCGGCTTTTTCATTCACAGACCGAAGCATCGGCCCTGCCTATCGCGGTTGCCGGCCCATGGCGTAGAATTCCTCGTTCGGCCGCATGGAGGTCAGGTTGGCCATGCGGTTCGAGAGGGCGAAGAACGCGGCGATCGCCCCTATGTCCCAGGCGTCCTCGGCGGAGAAGCCGTGCGCCGCAAGGTCGGCGAAATCGGCGGCGCCGATCTGGCCCGGCGCCTGCGACACCGTCATCGCGAAATCCAACATCGCCCGCTGGCGGGGCGTGATGTCGGCCTTGCGGTGATTGACCGCCACCTGATCGGCGATCAGCGGGTCCCTCGCGCGGATGCGCAGGATCGCGCCGTGCGCCACGACGCAATAAAGGCAGTCATTGGCGGCTGAGGTCGCCACCACAATCATCTCGCGGTCAGCCTTGCTGATCCCTCCCTCCTTCTCCATCAGCGCGTCGTGATAGTCGAAGAAGGCGCGAGCCTCCGCCGGTCGGTGCGCTAGCGCGAGGAAGACGTTGGGCACGAATCCGATCTTTTCCTGCACGGCCAGGACCCGCGCCTGCAGGTCCTCTGGCAGATCCCGGATCTCTGGAACCGGGTAGCGGCTGATGGGGCGGGCGGTCATGCGGGCGGACCTCGGCGATGCTGGCGAGATCGACAGCATAGCGCCATCGGGCGGCTGCTGGTGACCCGCGTGTGGAGCGCCGGCCTGCTTGTCGTCCGCCAGAGGGCCGCAGGCCCGCAGTTCCTGCTGGTTCATCCGGGTGGACCGTATTGGCGCCGCCGCGACAAAGGCGCCTGGTCGATCCCCAAGGGCGCCGTCGACGACGGCGAGGACGGACTGGCGGCCGCGCGGCGCGAATTCACGGAGGAGACTGGGCTTGCGCCACCGTCCGGGCCCTATGTGCGCCTCGGCGACCTGCTCCAGCGTGGCGGCAAGCTGGTGTCGTGCTGGCTGGTCGAGGGTGAACTCGACCTGGCCGGCTTTCGCAGCAACGTCGTCGAGCTGAAGTGGCCGCCAAGGTCCCGCAAGACGATCGCCGTTCCCGAGTGCGACGATGCGCGCTTCCTTCCGCTGGATGAGGCGCGTCGCAAAATACTGACTGGCCAGCGAGGCTTTCTCGAGGAAGCCACGGGCCGGCTCGGAGCGGGGCGCGGCGCGGATCCGTGAGCCGATCCGCCTGCCAGCGGTTGTATCGCCCGCCGACCTTGTGCCTAGATCGGCCAGGGCGGCGCGTGAGGCGCAGCGACCAGGGCGGAGAACGACGACGTGGGCCAGTTGGATGGCAAGGTGGCGGTGATCACCGGGGCGGCGAGCGGCATGGGCAGGGCGACCGCCTTGCTCTTCGCCAGCGAAGGCGCGCATGTGGTCCTGGCCGACCTGAACGCGCCCGGCGGCGAGGCGGCGGCGCAGGAAGCCAGCGCGGCGGGCGAACGCTGTGTGTTCCAGAGAACGGACGTTTCCGCCGAGGCCGACGTCGCGGCCCTGGTGGCCCGTGCGCTGAGCGAGTTCGGCCGGCTCGACATCACGTTCAACAACGCGGGCATTGGGGGCGCGCTCGGACCGCTGGAGGGGATCGCGGTCGAGGACTGGGAGCGCACGCAGGCGGTCTGCCTGCGCGGCGTGTTCCTGGGCATCAAGCACTCGATCGCGCCGATGCGGGCGCAGGGCGGCGGGGCGATCGTTTCGACCGCCTCGATTGCCGGGATCGACGGCTTCGCCGGCCTGCACGCCTACTGCGCCGCCAAGGCCGGGGTGGTGAATCTCACTCGTTCCGCCTCGATCGAACTCGCGGCCGACCGGATTAGGGTGAACTGCATCGCGCCGGGGGGCGTCTCGACGCCGATCCTGGGCGGCGGAGCGGCCTTCGACAAGACGGCGACCGACGCGGCGCTGGTCAACGCCCAGCCGCTCCCCATGGCGGGCCAACCGGAGGATATCGCTGCGGCCGCGCTCTTTCTCGCCAGCGACTCGGCGCGCTTCGTCACCGGCCACTGCCTCGTCGTCGACGGCGGTGCCACGGCCGGCGCCGTCGCGACCGCGCGGCGGCCGGGCCAGGAGACCACGCGGCCCCAGCGCTCGTTCGCCGGCCCCTCGTTCGAGATCTGAGTCACGCCACGCGCCCGAGGCGGCGCGGACAAACCGCCTCTTGCGCGTCGCCGCGTCAGCCTGGAAAAGGCTGGCGCCCATGCCGCGCCGTATCCTCATCGTCCGCCATTGCCAGTCGCAAGCCAACGCAGAGGGGCGCGTCGAGGGCAAAGGCGACTCGCCTCTCAGCGAGGAGGGGCGCCGGCAAGCGGAACGGGTCGCGGCTTTCATCGCCGCGCAGGCGCTCGGCGAGGCGACGCTGATCTCCAGTTCCCAGGCGCGGGCGATGGCCACAGCTGACGCCATCGGCGCCGCCTGCGGCTGGACCGCGTCGCGCGACCACCGCTTCCGCGAGGCCGAGCTCGGGTGGCTGGAGGATCTGAGCTACGCCGAGGTCGGCCGGCACATGGCCGCGCGCGGCATGCGCGAACTGACGTCCGATCTTCACGGCGGCGAGACCCTGGAGGCGATCGCCGACCGGTTCTCCGAGGCGCTCGACGCCGCGATGGCCGAGCGGGACGGTGCGGTGGTGCTGGTCAGCCACGGCTTCGCGATCCACGCCCTGCTACGCCGTCTCGACAGTCATCACGCCGTGCCGCGCGTGATCGGCAACGGCGACGTGGTCGAGCTGTGGATCGAGGCCGGGGCGCTCGCCCAACCGCCGCGGCACGTTCCGCTTCAAGCCTGAGCCGAGCCTACATCGCGACCGGCGCCGTCCGACGCAGGGCGCGCCAGGCGAAGTAGGCTACGAGCCCGGCCGCGTTCCAGGCTGCGAAGAATATCTGCGTCTTCGGCTGCAGGTTCGCGAACAGGTAGAGGCAGCCGAGGATGGCGAACGGACCGACGACCCATGCGATCGGCGTGCGGTAGACCCGGGGCCGCATCGGTTCCCGAATCCGCAGCGTCAGCATGCAGGCCGAGACGGCGATGAAGGCGACCAGCGTACCAGCGTTCGCCAGCGCGGCGATATCGCCGAGCGGGAAGAGACCCGCCAGCGCAGCGACCACGACCGCCGTCGCGGCCGTCATGCGGAGTGGCGCGCCGGTCCGCGGATTAACCTTGGCCAGCGCAGCGGGCAGGAGCCCGTCACGCGCCATCACGAAGAAGATGCGGCTCTGACCGAAGAGAAAGGCGAGGATCACCGTCGGCAGCGCGATCACCGCGGCGGCGCCGACGGCGACGGCGAGCGTGGCGTGGCCGGTCCGCCGGAGGATGAGGGCGAGCGGCTCGGCGCTGTTCGCGAATTGCGCGAAGGGCGCCGCTCCGACCGCCGCGGCGGCGACGGCGATGTAGATCACCGCGCAAGCGACCATCGAGCCCAGGATGCCGATCGGCAGGTCACGGGCTGGCCGCTTCGTCTCCTCCGCGGCGGTCGAGATGGCGTCGAAGCCGTAGAAGGCGAAGAAGATGATCGCCGCGGCGGCCATCACGCCGCGCCGCGCCCCCGAGGCGTCATGGCTCACGAGGCCGTAAGGCATGAACGGCTCAAGGTTCACGGGCCGCAGGTGGGGCGCGGCGACGGCGACGAAAGCGGCCAGCGCGGCGAGCTTCACGGCCACGAGGGTGCTGTTGACCGCCGCGCTCTCGCGGACGCCGAGCATGAGGAGTCCGGCCACCACGGCGATGATGGCGATGGCCGGGAGGTTCACCGCGCCGCCGGCGAGCGGGCCGCCGATCAGCGCCGCCGGCAGCTGGACGCCGAGGGCCCCCAGGAACCCGGTCGCGTAGCCCGACCAGCCCACGGCGACCGCGCTGACCACCAGCGAGTATTCGAGGATCAGGCTCCAGCCAACCGCCCAGGCGACGATCTCGCCCAACACGACATAGCTGTAGGTGTAGGCGCTGCCCGAAGCCGGGATCATCGTCGCCACCTCGGCGTAGGCGAGCGCGGCGCAAGCGCACACAGCGCCGGCGATCAGGAACGAGAGGATCACGGCCGGCCCCGCCAGCCCAGCGCCGACGCCGATCAGCGTGTAGATGCCGGTGCCGACGATGGCGCCGACACCCAACGGAATCAGATGACGCCAGTCGAGGCTGGCCTTCAGGCGGTAATGCGCGGGAAGTGCGTCGAGGGCGATCGATTTGCGGCGCAGCAGGGACGTCATCGCGCCCATCCTCCTCGAGAGTCCGGCATGGGCCTGATGATCTTCTCGTTTCAGCGACTGTAGGCAACGCTGACCGCTGGTGACAAGGATCGCCTTCCGCCAAGGCAGGCTGGCCTCGGCGAGGGTCGATCTGCCATGCTCCGCCACGCACATTGCGAATGGGAACCATGGCTGAGTTCGACATCATTCTCTGGGGCGCGACCGGCTACACTGGGCGCCTCGTCGCGCAGCACCTGCTTCGCACCTATGGAGCGACCGGCGCACTGAAGTGGGCCGCGGCCGGGCGCAGCGCCGACAAACTCGACGACGTGCTGGCCGCAATCGGCGCGCCGGCATCCCTGCCGCGCATCCTCGCCGACGCCGGCGATGCGGCCTCGCTCGCCGCCATGGCCCGCCGCGCGGCAGTGGTGATCAGCACGGTCGGCCCCTATCAGCTCTACGGTTCGGCGCTGGTGGCCGCCTGCGCGGCAGCTGGCAGCGATTACGTGGACCTCACCGGCGAATCCAACTGGATCGCCGAGATGATCAAGGCGCACGAAGCCGCGGCGAAGGCGTCCGGCGCTCGTATCGTCTTCTCGTGCGGTTTCGACTCGATCCCCTTCGACCTCGGGGTCTTCTTCGTCGAAGAGGAAGCCAGGCGCAGGTTCGGCGCCTACGCGCCACGCGTCCGCGGCCGCGTCCGGGCGCTGAAGGGCGGTCTGTCGGGCGGTACGCTGGCAAGCGGCATGGCGACCCAGGCCGCGCTCCAGAAGGACCCGACGGTGGCTGCGCTCATGGCCGACCCGTTCGCCCTCACGCCCGGGTACCGTGGCGCCAGCCAGCCCGACGGCGCCACGCCCTACGACGACAAGGTGTCGGGCGGCTGGGTCGGCCCGTTCATGATGGCCGGCATCAACACCAAGGCGGTGCATCGCTCCAACTTCCTGCTCGGCGGGCGCTGGGGTTCGGGCTTCCAGTACGATGAGATGCAGATGCTGCCCGGCCCGCCCGGCGACGACGCAGCCGGCGCAATGGGCGGATTCTCGTTCGGCGCCGGCATGCCGAAGCCGGGCGAAGGGCCCTCGGAGGAAGAGCGCAGGACAGGGTTCTACGACCTCGTCTTCATCGCCGAGACGCCCGACGGTCGGACCACGCGCGCGGCCGTCAAGGGCGACATGGACCCTGGCTACGGCTCCACCGCCAAGATGCTGGGCGAATCGGCTGTCTGCCTGGCGCGCGATGTCCCGCGCTCGACCGTTGGCGGCGGATGCTGGACACCGGCGTCCGCGATGGGCGCAGCGCTCATCCGGCGGCTGGAGGCTAAAGCCGGCCTGACCTTCTCGGTCGAGGGATGATGCGGCTCTACCACTGCGCCGATGCGCGCTCGCTTCGCGTGCTCTGGACCCTGGAGGAGCTCGGCTGCGACTACGATCTGGTCAACATGCCCTTCCCGCCCCGCGCGCTCTACCCGGGCTACCTCGACATCAACCCGCTGGGCACCGTCCCGACATTCGTCGACGGCGACGTGACGATGACGGAGTCGAGCGGCGCCTGCCACTACCTCGCCGACAAGTTCGCTCCGACCCCGCTGCGGGTCGATCCGCGCGAGCCGGCTTACGGCGACTACCTGAACTGGCTCTACCGCAGCGACGCGACCCTCACGTTCCCGCAGACGATCGTACTGCGCTACACGCGCCTGGAGCCGCCGGAGCGACGCCTTTCGCAGGCGGTGGAAGACTATTCCATCTGGTACCTGTCGCGCCTCCGCTCCGTCGAGGCCGCGCTCGAGGGGCGCGACTTCCTTTGCGCGGAGCGGTTCACCGTCGCCGACATCGCGGTCCACTTCGCGCTCTACCTCGGCCGCACGCTCGGGCTCGACGCCCGCTACAAGCCCAACACGCTGCGCTACCTCGACGCGCTGATGCAGCGTCCGGCTTTCCAGCGCGCCATGGCGAAGCAGGCTATGCCGGCCTGACTTCGAGCGACTCAGCCGCTTCGCTGCTTCCGTCCGCCTGCGGATCAGCCATGCGGGCGCTGCGCCAGCGGCGGGCGTACCAGAACGTCCAGAACACCAGGGCGCCCATGCTCGCGTAGCCCAGGATCGGCTGGACGATCAGGTAAGTCGGGATCGGGACCGAGAAGACGAGCACGCAAGCAGTCAGCGTGCGCGCCATCAGGCCAACGCCCCAGACCAGGGTCATGACCATCATCAAGCGGCGGAATGGCGGAGCGTCCTTGACCTGCTCGAACGTGGCGGCCCGGGCCGGGGACGAGCGCCTCATGGCGGCGCGCGCCAGATAGAGGATCAGCGGCCGGCGCACGAGCGCCGATCCGAGGAAGACGAGGCCGATCACGGCGGTCACGAGGTTCTCGCGCAACTGCAGGAATTTCGCGCCGCCGCCCCCCGCCATCGCCAGCAGCGAGAGGACGATTCCCGCGAGCACCAGCATCGAGAGCGCATCGACCCGTCGACGCCTGGCGAACTCGGCCACGCTCCAGGCGATTGGCGGCGCGGAAGAGGCGAGCAGAGCCCCGACGTCGCCGAGCCGGGCGTCGGCCATTTGGTAGATCACGAACGGCAGGACGGCGTTGACGACGACTTCAAGGCCGACGCTTGCGCCGCGTTCGCGGACCCTCCTGGCGATCTGCTGCATTCGCGATCCCACGGGTGGCCTCCCCTCATCTGTGGCCTAACAGCAATCGTCGCGCGATCAAGCCGACCTGACCGCGTTCGAAGGTGGGCGCCTCAATGGGCGTCGGCTAGATCTGAGGCGGACGGGAGAATGTTGAGGCCCAAGTTCGTGAGGCGCTGATGGACCGCCGCCGTCTGCTGATCCTTTCCGCCGCGCTGGCGGTTGCGCCCGGCGCGGCGGTCGCCGACGCCGCGGGCATTCCGTTGAAGAAGGCGTTTCCGCTGCTCGCCATCTATCTCGGCTTGCCCCCCGCCGAGCGGAGTCGCTTCTATCTCGCATACCGGGCCGTCCGCGACATGCGGCCCGACCCGGGGGCGCAGGCCCTCATTGTCGCGGCCAATGGCGCTCGCTGGCCGATCGCCGTCGATCACACAGGCCTGGTCCTGGCCCTGCCGACGCTGGCGCTGCTCAGGAGCGGTGCGGTGATGCTGTCCTCCGACCCTGCGCTGAAGCTCATTCCCGAGCTGCGCCCGTCGATTGCGCCGTCCGCCCGCGTCGACGTCAGCGAGCTGGCGCTCGCGCTCGCGCAGGTGAACGCGGCCATCGCCAAGATCGCCGGCCCGCTGGCGCTGGCGGCGCCCAAGCTCGATTGCGCCTTCTTTCCGGACAGCGGCGGCGGCCGCGTCGTCGCCGCCGACGGCCGAAGCGCGCCGCTCCAGGTCTACTCCCTGCCGGCCATCGGCCCGGCCCCGTACCTCGTGCCCGCGCGGCTGGCGGGCGCGCAGGTCGTCGTCCTGACACGGCCGCCGTCCCGGATCCTGCTGGGCGCCCACCCGAAGGGAACGTGACCGGCGAGCTGGACAAGAGCCCTCCCCCCGGCGACGACATCGGAAAACACGAGGGAGGCAAGACCATGATGCGCGCCGCGCGCCCCTGGATTGCAGTCGCAGTGGCCAGCGCCGCGGCGTTCTGTGCGCTCGCCGCCGCCGCCGGCGTCCGCACGATCGAGACCCTCTCGTCGCGGCCCGACCTGATCAGCGGGGGCGACGTGCTGGTCAGGATCGTGCAGACCGACGATGCTCCGACGAAGGTCACGCTGAACGGCGTCCCTGTGACGTCGGCGTTCCGGCCGGGCCCACGGCGCACGCGCACCGGCCTCGTCTCGGGCCTGCGTCTCGGGCGCAATACGCTCGCGGCTGGCGGCGTGCGTCTGACGCTCACGAATTATCCGATCGCGGGGCCGATCATTTCCGGACCGCACCAGACGCCTTTCATCTGCACGACGGCGGCTTACCAGATCTATTCGAACGTCTCACGCTCGCCGCAGCCGAGCGCGGAGACGTTCGGCCCGGCCACGAACGCCGACTGCTGGGCGCCGACGAAGATCACATGGCTATACCTGCCGAAAGGCGGGCGTGCTCTGGCGCCGCTGTCCGATCCCGCTGCGCCGCCCGCCGACGTGGCGACGACGACCACGACCGAGGGGCGCACCGTGCGCTTCATCGTGAGGGTCGAGACGGCGGTGATCGACCGCGGCATCTATCAGAGCGCCATCCTCTTTGATCCGGCATCCGATCCCCCGCCGGCCTGGAACGCGCCGCCGCGCGGCTGGAACCGCCGCCTGATCGCCGTTCAAGGCGCGGGCTGCCCGGGAGGTTGGCACATCCAAGGCGCGGTCGGCGGGAGCTTCGAGCGGCCGGGCGTCATGGACGCCAGCCTGCTCAGCGTGAAGCGCCTCGGCGAAGGCTACGCGATCTATGGCAACACCCTTCAGAACGCCTCCCAAGACTGCAACGCCGTCCTCGAAGGCGAGGCGGCGATGATGGGCAAGGAGCATTTCATCAAGACCTATGGCGTCCCCGACTGGACCGTGAGCGTCGGCTGCTCGGGCGGGTCCTACGGCTCGGCCCAGCCCGCCGACGCCTTGCCAGGCCTCTACGACGGCGTGCTGATCGCCTGCACCTTCCCAGACCCGCTCGCGATCGCGACGTCCGGCGCCGACGCCCGCCTCCTCAACCACTACTTCAGCGTGACCGCTCCGGGCGCCCTTACCCAGACGCAGCAGCTGGCTATCTCAGGCTACCGCAGCGCGAAGGCGTTCCTCGACGCGGCGAGCCAGTCCGGCCGCATCGATCCCGTGCCCGGCCGCAAGGACGGCCCCGGTTACCATTCGGCCGCCTGGAGCGATCTCGTTCCGGTGTCCCTACGCTACGATCCGAAGACCAACCCCCGCGGGGCGCGGCCAACCCTCTACGATGCCGCGCGCAACATCTACGGCGTCGAGCCGACCACCGGGTTCGCGCGGCGCCCCTACGACAACGTCGGCGTCCAGTACGGCCTCGATGCGCTCGACGCCGGCGCGATCGGGATCGATCAGTTCCTCGATCTCAACGCGCGCATCGGCGGGCTGGACCGGGACGCCAACTACCAGGCGGCGCGCTCGATCGGCGACGTCGGCGCGATACGACGGGCCTACCAGAGCGGGCTCGAGCTCGGCGGCGGCGGCGGGCTGGCCGCGATCCCCGTCTTCGACATATCCGGGATCTACAACGACAACGGCGGTTACCATTATCAGTGGTACCACTTCGCCCTGCGCGAGAGGCTTCGGCGCGCCAACGGCGACACGCGCAACGAGGTCATGTGGCGCGGCGATCCCGTCCCGTTCGAGTCGGCTTGGACCACTTTCGTCGACTGGGTCGAGGCCATTCACTCGGACGACCGCGCGGCGCCGGCGCGCCAGAAGACGATAGAGGACAGGCCTGCCGCAGCGGTCGATGGCTGCTGGCTCGCACCCGCCGACTTCGTCGCTGGGCCCCAGAGCTTCAGCCGCGATCCGACCAATGCGTGCAACGCCCGCTTCCCGTCCTACGGCTTCCCACGCCTCGAAGCCGGCGGCCCGCTTGCCGCCGATGTCCTCAAGTGCCGGCTGAAGCCTGTCGACCCGCGCGACTACCGGGTCGCCTTCACCCCCGCGCAACTCGCCCGCTTGCGCCGGATCTTCCCCTCCGGCGTCTGCGACTGGGCGAGGCCGGGCACGGCGCAGACGAGCGTCGTTCCGTGGGCGTCGTTCGGCCCCGCCCCTCAGCGGCTCGTGTTCGACGTCACCCGGCCCTGACCACGATCACTAAGTTGATTGCCTTACTATCTGCGTCGTGATACTTAGTCACATGACTAACCAAAGCATCGAGCTCGACCGCGTCTTCCGCGCCCTCGCCGACCCGGCGCGGCGGGCGATGGTCGAGCGCCTGAGCCGGGGCCCGGCGCCTGTGAGCGAACTCGCAAGGCCGCTGCCGATGTCGCTGCCGTCGGCGATGCAGCATCTGGCGGTGCTGGAGGCCGCCGGCCTGGTTCGCTCGGAGAAGGTCGGGCGGGTCAGGACCTGCGCCATCGCCCCGGAAGCGCTGAGCCAGGTCGAACAATGGATCAACGCCCGACGGATCGAGTGGGAGCGGCGCCTCGACCGTCTGGGCGACTATCTGCAGACGCTGGACAGCGAAGGAGAGAGCAATGGCCCGCGCGATTGAGACCACGACGTCCGCCGGCGCGAACCCGCCGCCACTGAGGCTCTCGCGCACCCTGCATGCGCGGCGCCAGGCGGTGTTCATGGCCTGGAGTTCGGCCGAGCACGTCAGACGCTGGTTTGCGCCGGGCAAGGCCATCGTGCCGCACGCTCGCGTCGAGATGCGCGTCGGCGGCCCGTTCGAGCTCACAATGCGCCTGCCGGAGGGCGTAGAGCACCGTGTCCGCGGCGTCTTCGTCGAGATCATTCCGGACGTCCGCCTCGTGATCGACATGCGGGTCACCGACGGCGACGGCGCACCGCTGTTGCGCGCGCGCACCGAACTCGACTTTTCCGACGTGCTCGGCGGCACGCGTCTCGACGTCGTACAGACCTACGCGATCGAAGACCCGGTCGTCGCCGCATCGATGGTCGCCGGCGCGGCGGAGGGCTGGCGTGCAACCTTGGACCAACTGGAAGCGGAACTCATACGCGATCAGGGCGGCGTCGACGTGAACGAGAGATCAGTCACGCACGCCACATTCCATCTCGAACGGACCTACGACGCCACGCGCTCGCGCGTCTGGAGGGCCCTTACCGATCCGGCGGCCAAGGCCAAGTGGTTCGGGGGTCCGCCGGGCGGCTGGGAGCTGATCGAACGCCATATGGACGTGCGCGAAGGCGGAACGGAACGCCTCAAAGGACGCTGGGAGACCTCGGTCGTCTCGACGTACGATGCGACCTACCATGACGTCGTGCCGGAAGAGCGCCTCGTCTACAGCTACGTGATGCGCATGGGCGAAAAGAAGATCTCGGTCTCGCTGGCGACGATGCAGTTGAAGTCGCAGGATCGCAGGACGACGCTGCTGCTCACAGAGCAAGGCGCCTTCCTGGATGGTTACGACGACGCGGGCTCGCGCGAGACGGGGACCGCCCTATTGCTGGACGCCCTCGGCGCCTCGCTGCTGGACTGAGACCCAGCGGATCGGGCAAGGAGCGGCATGCAACGTCGCCAACTCCTTACTGCGCTCGCCGCGGCAACCGTCGCCCCTGCCCTTGCCCACGCCCGCGACCAGGTCACGCGCGTCCCGTTGTCCAACGCCTTCCTGCTGCTGAGCGACTATCTGAAGCTGGCGCCGGACAAGCGGAATCTGTTCCACTTCTCGTATCTGGTGCGTCGCAAAGGCAAGCCGGCGCCAGACACCAAGGCTGCCTACCTGCTGCCCGACGGGACCCGCACGCCGGTCGCCTTCGGCGCCGATGGTGAGGTGACCAACCTGCCCACGCTCGCACAGCTGAGCAGCAAGGCGAAGTTCGAGACTGACGGACCGGCAGTGGAATTCGGCCTGGAGCTGCGCCTCAGCGCCAAGCCGACGGCCGACCTCGAAGTCGCGGCCCTCGAGAGCGCGCTGGCTCAGGCCAACGCTGCGGTCTCCGTCTTCTCCGAGGGTCAGGGCGGAAGGCTTACCGACGCCTATTTTCCGGACGCCACCACCGGGCAGGTCGTCTTCGCCAACGGACGCACCACGGCCTTGCGCATATTCGATTTCCCGAACCTCGGCCGCATCCCCTACATCGATCTGCGCCACGTTTCCGGCGCCCAGACGGTTAAGCTCGACCATGCGCCGTCGCGCGTCCTGCTGGGCGGTCCGCCGCACAGAAGCTGATACGCCCCAGCCCGGAGCGGCGCGCGCTTCGAATCGCTGCTAAATCGATCGCCATGCCCAAGGCGCAGTCCCAGCCTTCCCTGTTCGATGACGACGCCTTGAACCCGGCCGCGCCGTCGCCGGTGGCGCAGGCGCGCGAACCGCGCGCCGCGCCCAGCTATTCGGCCAAGGACATCGAAGTCCTCGAGGGCCTGGAGCCGGTTCGCAAGCGCCCGGGCATGTACGTCGGCGGCACGGATGAGCGGGCGCTGCACCACCTCTTCGCCGAAGTGCTCGACAACGCCATGGACGAGGCGCTGCACGGCCACGCCAAGGTGATCGAGGTCAGCCTCGCGGCCGATGGCGCGCTGACGGTCAGGGACGACGGGCGCGGCATGCCCGTCGATCCGCATCCGAAGTTCCCGCAACTGTCGGCGCTCGAGGTAATCATGACCATGCTGCACGCCGGCGGGAAGTTCTCGGGCAAGGCCTACGAGACCGCCGGCGGCCTGCACGGCGTGGGCGCCTCGGTGGTCAACGCCCTCTCGGAGCGGGTCGAGGTGACGGTCTGGCGGGACGGCTCCGAATGGCGCCAGACCTTCTCGCGCGGCAAGCCCGTCTCGGGGCTGCTGCAGATCGGACCCAGCCGCAAGCACGGCACGCAGGTCGCGTTCACGCCCGATCCCGTCATCTTCGGAGAGGACTGTTCCTTCAGGCCGGCCCGCCTGCACCGCATGGCGCGGGCCAAGGCTTACCTGTATCGAGGCGTTGAGATCCGCTGGCGGTGCGACCCGTCGCGCATCACGGATGCGACGCCCGCCGAGGCGGTCTTCCGCTTCCCGAACGGCCTCGCAGATCACCTCGCGGAGATCGCCGAAGGCCGCGAGACCGTCACGCCGGAGCCGTTCAGCGGGCGGATCGAGCGCCAGGCCGAGGGTGGCGCGGTGGAATGGGCGGTGACATGGACGCCGCAAGGCTTCGGCGACTCCGACGGCTTTCTGCGGTCCTACTGCAACGCGGTGCCGACACCTGAGGGCGGCACGCACGAGACGGGCCTCAGAACCGTCCTGACGCGTGGCCTCAAGGCCTACGCCGAGCTCACCGGCGAGAAGCGCGGCGCGCTGGTGACTGCAGACGACGTGATGGCCGAAGCTGGCGCCTTGATCAGCGTGTTCATCCGGAACCCCGAGTTCCAGGGACAGACCAAGGAGCGGCTTTCCTCCGCCGACGCCCAGCGGCTGGTAGAAGGCGCGCTGCGCGATCCGTTCGACCACTGGCTGGCCGGCCAGCCGAAGACGGCCGCCGCGCTGCTCGCCTTCGTCGTCGACCGCGCCGAGGAGCGGCTCAAGCGGCGCAAGGAGAAGGAGGTCGCCAGGGCCTCGGCCACGCGCAAGCTGCGGCTGCCCGGCAAACTCGCCGATTGTTCGGGCCAGGCGGCGGACGGGACGGAGATCTTCATCGTCGAGGGTGACAGCGCGGGGGGATCGGCCAAGCAGGCGCGGGACCGCCGCACGCAGGCGATCCTTCCCTTGCGCGGCAAGATCCTCAACGTCGCCTCCGCGAGCCTCGACCAACTGCGCGCCAACAAGGAGCTGGCCGACCTGACGCTGGCCCTCGGCGTGGAGACCGGCGCACGCTTCCGAGAGGAGGCGCTTCGATACGAGCGCGTGATCATCATGACCGACGCCGACGTCGACGGCGACCATATCGCCTCGCTGCTCATCACCTTCTTCTATCGCACCATGCCCGACCTGATCCGCGCCGGTCGCCTGTACCTCGCCCTGCCCCCGCTCTACCGCCTCAGCCACGGTGGAAGAGCGGAATATGCGCGGGACGATCTGCATAAGGACGAACTTCTGGCCACGGTGTTCAAGGGCAAGAAACCGGAGATCAGCCGCTTCAAGGGCCTGGGCGAGATGATGCCCGCACAACTCAAGGTTACGACCATGGACCCCGCCACGCGTTCGCTCGCCCGCGTCAGCCTTCCGCGAGCGGAAGAAATGGTCGCCGAGTTGGTCGAAACCCTCATGGGCAAGAAGCCCGAGCTGCGCTTCCGCTTCATCCAGGACAACGCCGAGTTCGCCGCCGAAGACCTCGACGTCTGAGACGCCGGCGGAGACCCCTTGCCTTCCGGCGCGTCGGCGCCGATAGGGTCACCCTACGATCAGGCACACCGGGAGCCCACAATGGCCGTCCAACTCTATGACCTCACCGTAGGATCGTACCTGCAGACCTTGGGCGCCGTGATCGGATTCATGGACCGCGGTCTCGCTCACTGCCGGGACAACAACATCGACCCGGAAGAGATCGTCGAGACGCGGCTCTGGAACGACATGCTGCCTTTCCGCTTCCAGATCGTCTCGGTGGCGCACCATTCGCTGGGAGCCATCGAGGGAGCGAAGAAGGGCGTCTTCGGTCCTCCGACCGAGCAGCGGCCCCTGACCTACGCGCAACTCCAGCAGCTGGCCTCCGATACGCGCCAGGCGCTCGGCAGCCTGAGCCGCGACGAGGTCAACGCGCTCGAAGGGCGCGACGTGACGTTCCAGATCGGCGACCGCTACAAGGTCCCGTTCACGGCCGAGAACTTCCTCATGTCGTTCTCGATGCCGAACTTCTATTTCCACGCGACCACCGCCTACGACATCCTGCGCTCGAAGGGCGTGCCGATCGGCAAGCGCGACTTCATGGGCCAGATGCGGGTGAAGGCCGCCTGAGCGGGCCGACTACGCCCCCCCCCCGCCACGATCCTGACCCGAAATCGTGGTCTGCCCACGCTTCGTGAGCGCAGGCGCCTGGTGAAAAGATGGGTCGCTGGCGGGCGACGAAACGGCGAGGCGCGGCGGTCGCGGTCAGTCTGGCCGGACACATCGCGTTCGCGGCCCTCGCTGTGATCAGCTGGCGGGCCGCCAGCCCGGCCATGGCCGCCCGGCCGATATCGGTGGCGCTCAGCGCCCCGGCGGCGGCGAGCCCGACACCGCCGCGCAAGCCGCCCCGCCACGCGGCACGGCTCGCGCGCGCCGAAGACGCCGGCGCCGCAGCGCGCCATCCCGTCGAGGCGTCCGTAACAACCCGGCCGGCACGAACGGTCGCCGCGCCCGCTGCACTGGCCGCGACTGCGCGCAGCATAGGCATTAGCGACGCGGATATCGCCGGCGCGCTCCGGGCGGGCGACGCCAGCGGCGCCGGCGGGGGCTGCCACATGGTCGAACGCCTGCAGGCGGCGCTGCGGCGCGACCCGACCGTGAGGGCGACAGCCGCCGAGGCGACAGCGCAGCTCTCCGGACATGCGCTCCTGATCTGGAATGGCGACTGGGTGCAGAGCGGCGACGAGGATGGCAAGGGCCTGTCCACGGTGCGCGAGGCTGTCGTGTGGGAGGTGGCGTTCGCCCCGCCCGCCTGCCGAGCCCAGGCGATGCGTGGGCTCGTGCTGATCACGCTCGGCGATTCGCCCGGCGCGGCCCGTCTCGCGCTTGGGTCGGACCAGTGGCGCTGGTCCGACCTTCTGCGGCGCTGAGAGGCGTCAGGCCATCACGATCACGACGACACGCCGGTTCTGGGCCCGGCCTACACTCGTCGTGTTGGGCGCGACCGGCGCGGTGTCGCCGTATGAGATGGTCGACATCCGGTTCAACGGTACGCCTTGCTGGTTCATATAGAGCCGCACCGCCTCGGCCCGCTCCTGGCCAAGCCGCATGTTGCTGGCCGGCGTGCCGGTCGAGTCCGTGTGGCCCTGGATTTCCAGGTAGACGTTCTTGTTGTCGGTCTTCAGCTTCTGCACCAACTCGCTCAGCCGCGCGCGGGCTTCCGGCGAGAGCTCGCTTCCATCCACCGGGAACTTCACCGAGTCGTCCGACAGAACGACCTCGTAAAGGAACTTGCCCTCGGCCAGGCGCCCCGCCGCCTCGGCCCTCGCCATCGCATCGCGCGTGGCCTGGTCGAGGTGGTCGAGGTGAGCGTCTTGGCTCTGCACCTGGCCCTGCATGGTCGTGACCTGGCTCTGGACCGTGGCCACGTGCTTGTCGACGTAGCCCTGGGTCGCGCACCCGCCGAGCCAGAGCGCGCCGATCAGCGCGGCGCCCGCCATCAATCGCTTCGTCATGTCCCACCCAAGTTTATCGAGCCCCAGGAGGCGCCCGTGCTGAACGG
The DNA here is from genome assembly GCA_021816155.1 of Pseudomonadota bacterium. Classification (GTDB taxonomy): domain Bacteria; phylum Pseudomonadota; class Alphaproteobacteria; order Caulobacterales; family Caulobacteraceae; genus Acaudatibacter. Next base: position 30,001 of record JAKAZA010000010.1, read on the forward strand.
CGCGTTCGACGACGCCTCTGTGCGCGCGTAAAACGTCCGTCAACGGCGCTAACAGCGGCGAATGGCGAAAACGCGGCGAGGAACTCGCGGCGCCGCTTCAGCCGGCGTGGCGGTGGCGGTGGTGCAGATCCGGGTAATGAGGATGCGCGTGCCTCATCGGCTCGTGCCGGTGGCGGTGCGAGTGCGGTTCTCCGGTTGGGTCTCCAGGCCCGTGATCGTGCTGATGGTGCAGATCGTGCGTGTGGCGATGCTCATGCTCCAACGCCTCGTGCGCGTGCTCGTGCTCGTGCCGCTCGGCAAGGTGGAGTCCGACGCCCACGGCCATCAGCGACGCCGCGACGATCAGCGCGGCTGAGACCGGGTCATGGAACAGAAGGACGGATGTCGCCGCCCCGAGGAACGGCGCCGTGGAGAAATAGGCGCTGGTGCGGGCGGTCCCGAGGTGGCGCAGCGCAAGCACGAAGAGAATGAGGCTGACGCCGTACCCGAAGAAGCCAACCAGCGCCGCCTCCGCGATGGTCGCCGGCGCCGGCGGCCGCGCGCCCCTTGCCAGAGCCAGGCCTACGTTCGCCGTCCCAGCGGCGACGCCCTTGATCGCGGCGATCAGCGCCGGATCAGCCGACGAGAGCTTTCGGGTCAGATTGTTGTCGATCCCCCAGGCGATGCACGCTCCCACAACCGCGAGCGCGCCCAGCCCGAATCCGCCGGGACCGCCCCGCCAGGACAGGATCACGGCGCCGGCCAGGATCGCACCCGCGCCGATGAGCAGCCGACGGTCGACGTTCTCGCGGAACGCCAGCCAGGCGATCGCCATTGTCGCGAGAGCTTCGAGGTTGAGGAGCAGCGCGGCCGTCGACGCCGGCGTGCGCGCCAGCCCCACCATCAGCAGCACCGGCCCCGCAACGCCGCCCGCCAGCACCACGAGCGCCATCCAGCCGAGGTCGCCCCGGGCGAGCGGCGCCTCGGCGGGCCGCACGCCCAGGCCTGCGCGAACCAGTAGAGCGACGCCGAGTCCGGCCCCCGACCCGAGATAGAGCAGCCCGGCCAACAGCCATGGATCGACACCCGCGCCCAGCAGCAGCTTAGCCAGCGGCGTGCTCATTCCGAACAGCGCGGCGGAGGCCAGCGCCATCGGCGCCCCGGGCCAGGCGAGCATCGACCGGACACCTTTCAAGGCTTCACCTTCATGCTGCATTCGACACGTTTTCCCCGCGCCACCGGGCCTGGGGCGTACGCCGGGATCACACGGCCCAGTTCGACGCCCCAACCCGCCCCGCAAGCCACCGTAGAGCGCAGATGACTCTTGCACCAAACGTGGCATGCGGCGCACGCGCATTGACTTGTAAGGGCTTGTTCCTATGTTCGGCTCGACCGAGCTGGGTCCGGCGCGCATGATTCGCCCGTGATTTCCGGCCCGTATTTTCATCGAGACATGACTGAATTCTCCAAACTGGGCCTCAGCCCCGCGACCCTCGAAGCGGTCGCGGCCACGGGCTATACCGAGGCCACCCCGATCCAGGACCAGGCGATTCCCGTAGCGCTCGCCGGCCGCGACATCCTGGGGATCGCCCAGACCGGCACCGGCAAGACCGCGGCCTTCACGCTGCCAATGATCGACCGTCTGGTCAGCGGCCGCTCCAAGGCGCGCATGCCGCGCGCGCTCGTGATCGAGCCAACCCGTGAGCTGGCCGACCAAGTCGCCGCCTCGTTCGAACGCTACTCCAAAGGCCAGAAGCTCACTTGGGCGCTGCTGATCGGCGGCGTCTCGTTTGGCGACCAGGAAGCGAAGCTCGATCGCGGCGTCGACGTGCTGATCGCCACGCCGGGTCGCCTGCTCGATCACTTCGAGCGCGGGAAGCTGCTGCTGACGGGCGTCCAGATCATGGTCGTCGACGAGGCGGACCGGATGCTCGACATGGGCTTCATCCCCGACATCGAGCGCATCTTCAAGCTGACGCCGGCGGCCAAGCAGACCCTCTTCTTCTCCGCGACCATGCCGCCGGAGATCACACGCCTCACCAAGCAGTTTCTCAACGATCCGACCCGGATCGAGGTCGCCCGCCCGGCTACGACCGCCGAGACGATCGCCCAGCACATAGCGCGCGTGCCGGTTACCGACGCGGCCGCCAAGCGGCTCGCGCTACGCACCCTCATCGGCGCGGCGAGCGTGCGCAATGGCATAGTCTTCTGCAACCGCAAGAGCGAGGTCGACATTGTCGCCAAGAGCCTGAGGAAGCACGGCTTCGACGCATCGGCCATCCACGGCGACCTCGACCAGAGCCAGCGCATGAAAACGCTGGACGCCTTTCGCAAAGGCGAACTCAAGCTGCTGGTGGCCTCCGACGTCGCGGCGCGCGGCCTGGATATCCCCGACGTCAGCCACGTGTTCAACTACGATGTTCCGCACCACGCCGACGACTACGTCCACCGCATCGGCCGAACCGGCCGCGCGGGTCGCAATGGCGATGCGATCACGCTGGTCACGCCCGCCGACGGACGCGACCTCGACAAGGTGATCAAGCTGATCGGCAAGGCGCCCGAGGAGGTGAAGCTCGACGTCGACTGGAGCCAGGCTAAGTCCGACGGGCGCGGCCCGCGCGAGCGGCGGCGCCCCGAGCGGCGCGGCGACCGGAGCTATGGCCGACCGCCAGGCGAGACCTCGGTTGCGCCGATGGAGCCCGCCAAGCCGACCCCACGCGCCGCGACGGTCGACGATGCGCCCAGCGCCCCAGTGGCGCGTCGGGCGCCGAATGACGAGGCGCGGGCTCACCGCGAGCGCCGCGAGCGCCCCTCTCGCGACGTCGAGCCGCGCCGTGCAGCGCCGCCGCGGCCCCACCGCGACGAGGAGCGTGACGACCGCCGCATCGTGGGCTTCGGGGCGGATGTCCCGGCGTTTCTCGCGCGCAAATAGCCGCGGCGCGGCCGGGTTCCCACGCGGATCCTTAACGGGCTGTTTGAACTCTGCCGCATAAGGTCGCGCCCCGATCCAGAAGGGGAGACGGATGTCCGGCGACTTGGACGTCACCTTGCGCGGCCCGAAAGCGTACGAGGTCGCCCGCGCAGCACTCGAGAGCATGGAGCAAGCGAAAGTCTGGCCCACCGCGCTCAACTTCGAACTCTGGCTGCACATGGTCGCCGATCCGAGCGGTCCGCTCGCCCAGGAGATCGAGCGCCTGCTCTCAACCGGGGAACCGATCACCGATTTCATCGCAGAGGGTTTGGCTCAGACATATCTGCCCAAGGCTCGGCTGCACGACCAGATCAAGGACGCCGGAGAACAGTTGAGCCACGAGTTGGCCACCGTTTCGCGCGCGATCAGGACGGCTCAACAGAGCAACGCCGCTTACGGCGCGAAACTGGCCGGCGCGAGCCTGGAACTGCATGAGAACCTCGACCCAGGCGACCTGAAGCAGCTCGTCTCCGGCCTCACCATCGCCACCAAGCGCGTCCAGTCCGAAAACAAGGAGCTGGAGCAAAGGCTGGCCGAATCCACCGCTGAAGTGGGGAGGCTGCGCGACCACCTGGTGCAGGTGCGGCGCGACGCCACCACCGACGGTTTGACCAACCTCGCCAATCGCAAAGCGTTCGACGAAGAGTTGGAGCGGGCCTGCGCCGCGGCGGATGCGGCCGGCGGCTCGGTGCAGCTCGCTGTGCTCGACATCGACCACTTCAAGATGTTCAACGACACCTGGGGTCACCAGACCGGCGACCAGGTGATCCGATACGTCGCCAGCGTCATCGGCCGCGTCGGCGCTCCGCCCAGGTTCGCGGCGCGGTACGGCGGCGAGGAATTCGCGATGATCTTCTCTTGCGAGAGCGCCGCGCAGGTCGAACGCACGCTCGACGAGATCCGTGAAGAGGTCGCGTCCCGCCGGCTCAAGCGGCGCTCGACGAACGAGGACCTGGGCGCAGTGACGATCTCCGCCGGCTTCGCCGAGCGCCGACCGGCCGAGCAGCCCGCCTCGCTGATGGATCGGGCGGACGCCGCGCTCTACGATTCCAAGCGCTCCGGCCGCAACCAGGTCACAAGCGCCGACCGCAAGAAGGCCGCGGCGGCCTGAAGGCGAGCCCGCGCGGGCGCCGCCTCAATCGAGCTTCGCGGGCTCGATCGTCACGCTCTCGCCGCAGCCGCACGCGTCGGTCTGGTTGGGGTTTGAGAACGTGAACTTGGCCGCCAGGCGCGTGATTTCGAAATCAATCACCGTGCCGATCAGGAACAGCACGGCTTTGGGGTCGACGAGGATCGTCACGCCCCTGTCCTCGACCACCTCGTCGAGCGGCTCAGGCTTCTCAGCATACTCCAGCACGTATTCCTGACCCGCGCAGCCACCGTTCTTCACGCCCACGCGAAGGCCCATGCAGGGCCGCTCGGCCCTGATCATGATCTCCTTGACGCGCGCCGCGGCGCGATCGGTCAGGCTCACGACTTTCGGGCGGGGGCGGCGGGCTCTGGGCTGAACGACGGCATCCATGGCGATGATATGGGGTCAGAACATGTTGAGTTCGAGTTTCGCCTCGTCCGACATCAACGAGGGATCCCAGGGCGGGTCGAACACCAGGTTGACGGTGCACGACTTGATGCCGGGAATGTCCATCACCGCCTCGCGCACCCAGTCGGGCATGTCGCCGGCCACGGGACAGCCGGGCGCGGTCAGCGTCATGTCTATGACCACGTCCTTCGCGTCCGAGACGTCGACCTTGTAGATGAGGCCGAGCTCGTAGATGTCGACCGGGATCTCGGGGTCGTACACCGTTTTCAGCTTCTCGATCAGCTGATCGGTGATCCCATCGAGCTCGGCTTGGCTGAGCGCGGCGGCTGGTTCGGGCGTGAGGCTCGCGTCGTCCATCAGCTGAAGAAGGTCCGTGTCTTGTGGAGGGCCTCGACCAGCGAGTCGGCCTCCTCGAGGGTGTTATAGAGGGCGAACGACGCCCGCGCGCTGGAGGTGACGCCGAACCGGTCGAGGAGCGGCTCGGCGCAGTGCGTGCCGGCCCGGACGGCGACGCCGTACCGGTCCAGGATCTGGGCGATGTCGTGGGCGTGCGCTCCCTCCATGGTGAAGGAGAAGATCGCGCCCTTACCCGGCGCCCGCCCGATCTCATGGATCCAGTTGGCGCCGTTCAGGCCCGCTTTGATGCGGTCGTACAGCGACCGTTCGTGAGCGGCGATGGCGTCGCGGTCGAGCGCCGAGAGCCACTCGATCGCAGCGGAGAGTCCGATCGCCTCCAGGATCGGCGGCGTACCAGCCTCGAAGCGGTGCGGCGGATCGGCGTAGGTGACCGCGTCCAGCGTGACGCGCGAGATCATCTCACCGCCGCCCTGGTAGGGAGGCAGCGACGCCAATCGGTCGGCCTTCCCGTAGAGGACGCCGACCCCGGTCGGGCCGTAGAGCTTGTGCCCAGAAAATGCATAGAAATCCGCGTCTAACGCCTGAACGTCGACCCTTCCGTGAACCACGGCTTGCGCGCCGTCGACGAGTGCAAGCGCCCCCACGGCGTGAGCGTCGCGCACAATCTCCGCGATCGGATTGACCGTACCCAGCACGTTCGACATGTGGCTCACAGCCACCATCCGCGTGCGCGGGCCCAAGAGATTCCGGTAGGCGACGAGATCGAGTTCGCCAACGTCCGTCACCGGAATGAACTTGACCTCGACGCCTCTCCGCTCCCGGAGCATGTGCCAGGGCACGATGTTGGCGTGATGCTCCATGACCGAAAGCACGACCTCGTCCCCGGCGCCGAGCGACTGGCCGAGGGATGACGCGACCAGATTGATCGCCTCGGTGGTCCCCTTGGTGAAGACGACCTCGGAAGCGCTTGCCGCGTTTATTAGAACGCGGACATTTTCTCGCGCCTTTTCATAAGCTTCTGTCGTTTCATTGGCGAGCGCATGAAGACCGCGATGGACGTTGGCGTAACTGTTCTCCATCGCGTGCGTCATCGCTGCGATCACCGCTCGCGGCTTCTGAGCCGAGGCGGCGCTGTCGAGATAGACGAGCGGGCGCCCGTTCACCTCCCGGTGCAGGATCGGAAAATCTTCGCGCGCTTTCGCCACGTCAAACATCGGCTGCTGCGCTCCGCAACCGAGCCGCCACCCACGCGCGCACGACCTCGCGCGCGCCGTCGTGCTCGATCCGGTCCACTACCTCGCCGACGAACGCCTCGGTGAGTATCGCGCGCGCCTCGGTCTCAGGGATCCCGCGCTGACCGGCGTAGAAGAGCGCCTCTTCGTCGAGCGCGCCGACCGTGTTCCCGTGCGCGCAGGCCACGTCGTCGGCGAAGATCTCCAGCTCCGGCTTGGCGTCGACTTCGGCCCGCTCGGACAGGATCAGCGCATGATGCCCCATGTTCGCGTTGCTCTGGTCGGCGCCCTGGGCCACCACGATGCGGCCCTGAAAGACGCCGCGCGCCTGGTCGCGCACGACACCCTTTGTCAGCTGGTCGGTAAATCCGCCGGGTTCGGAGTGGCTCACGACCGTGGTGATGTCGGCATGGCGGCGTTCCGCCAGCAGATAGACACCGTCGAGACGCGCAGCCGCGCCACCCCCGCCATGAGCCAGATGCGTCTCGATCCGCTGCCGGCGCGCGCCAGCGGCGATCACCGTCTGAGAGAAACGCGCTCCGGGCGCCAGAGTCACGTCCGCGCCGATCACCGAGACGGCGTCGGCCGGCTCGTCGCAGAGCACGATGCGGCGCAGGTCGCCACCGGACCGGATGTCGAGCCGAAGTCGCGTCTCCGAGACGTAGGCGCCTTCGCCCTCGTAACTCTCGAGCAGCGTGAACGGGCCGTCGACGTGCAGCTTCGGATGACTGGCGTGAGCGCCGGCCCCGCGGCCGACGACACGAACCGCCAGGCAGGAGTCAGCGCCCGTCATCGCAATCACGCTCGATAGCCGACCGTTCGGAATTCTGACCGTGTGACCGACGAGATCGTCGAACGGGCCTTTGCCCAGATCCCCTTCGATCTCGGCCGACGGCTGCGGCAGCTGGCGGATCAGTCCCGCGAGGTCAGTCCAGCGCCAGTCCTCGTCGTGACGAGACGGCAGTTCGGCCACATCGCCGGTCTCGATCGCGCGGGCCAGGCTGTGCAAGGAACCGCTCATGCGGGCTCCGCGGCATACTTGTCGTAGCCCTCGCGTTCGAGCTCGTGCGCGAGCTCCGGACCACCGGAGGCCACGATCCGGCCGCCAGCCAGCACGTGCACCCGATCCGGACGGATATGGTCCAAGAGGCGCTGGTAATGCGTGATCACCAGCATCGAGCGGTCCGGCGAGCGCATCGCATTGACGCCCTCTGCGACGATGCGCAGGGCGTCGATGTCGAGCCCCGAGTCGGTCTCGTCGAGGATGGCGAGGCGGGGGGCCAGCACCGCCATCTGCAGGATCTCCATCCGCTTCTTCTCGCCGCCCGAGAAGCCGACATTGAGCGCGCGTCGCAGCATCTGACGGTCGATACGCAGGATATCAGCCTGCTCGTTGACCAGCTTGAGGAAGGCCGGCGCGGCCACTTCGGACTCGCCCCGCGCCTTCTTCTGTGCGTTCAGCGCGGCGCGCAGAAACGTCAGCGCCGGCACGCCGGGAATCTCGATCGGATACTGGAACGACAGGAAGACGCCCCTCGCCGCGCGCTCGGCCGGAGTCAGCGCGAGCAGGTCCTCACCCGCGAGATACGCCTCGCCGCCCGTGACCTCGTAGCCCTCGCGGCCCGTGAGCACATAGCTGAGCGTCGACTTGCCGGCGCCGTTCGGCCCCATGATCGCGTGCACCTCGCCCGCCGGCAGCTCCAGGGAGAGCCCCTTGAGGATCGGCTTGCCGTCGACCGAGGCGGCAAGATTCTTGATCGAAAGCATTGAACGCATTCAGCTCTTGAGGGGCTTGAGGAACTCGAGGCGGTTGCCGAAGGGGTCGTAGATGTAGATGCGCTCATGGCCGGGCAGCAGGTCGTCGTCGACGACCTCGTACCCAGCGGCGCGGGCGCGAACGGCGAGGCCCGTCACATCGTCGACGCGGAAGGCGATGTGGGCCTTGCGGGCCGGGCTGAACGGCGTCTCCACGCCGCAGTGAACCTTCACCTGCGCGCTCTCGAACCAGGCGCCGCCGCGCCTGGCCAGCTCCGGCGGTTTCGGCTGCTCGGGCAGGCCCAGCAGTTCGGCGTAGAACGCCCGCGCCCTCGCCTCCTCGCCGGCCGGCATGGCCACCTGCACGTGGTCGATGGTCTCGACGGTCATGCGCACCCCATCGCGCTCATCCAACGCTCCCCTCGAGCGAGATGGCGACCAGCTTCTGGGCCTCGACGGCGAACTCCATCGGCAGTTCCTGCAGCACGTCCTTGACGAAGCCGTTGACCAGTAGCTGCACAGCCTCCTCCTCGGAGAGCCCGCGCTGCATGGCGTAGAACAGCTGTTCTTCGGAGAGCTTGGTCGTGGTCGCCTCGTGCTCGAAGCGGGCCGAGCCGTTGCGCGCCTCGATGTAGGGCGTGGTATGGGCCGCGCAGTGCTTGCCGATGAGCAAGCTGTCGCACTGGGTGAAGTTGCGCGCGCCCTTCGCCTTCGGATGCGCCGAGACAAGGCCACGGTAGGTGTTGGACGAGTGGCCGGCGCTGATGCCCTTGGAGATGATCCGCGAGCGGGTGTTGGCGCCGAGGTGGATCATCTTGGTGCCGGTGTCGGCCTGCTGGCGGTTGTTGGTGATGGCGATCGAGTAGAACTCGCCCTGCGAGCCCTCGCCCCGCAGTACGCAGGACGGATATTTCCAGGTGATCGCCGAGCCGGTCTCCACCTGCGTCCACGACACCTTCGAGCGGTCGCCGCGGCAGTCGGCGCGCTTGGTGACGAAGTTGTAGATGCCGCCCCGTCCCTCGGCATCGCCGGGATACCAGTTCTGCACCGTCGAGTACTTGATCTCGGCGTCGTCGAGGGCGACGAGTTCCACCACGGCAGCGTGGAGCTGGTTCTCGTCGCGCATTGGCGCGGTGCAGCCCTCGAGGTACGAGACGTACGCGCCCCTGTCGGCGATGATCAGCGTGCGCTCGAACTGGCCGGCGCCCGCAGCGTTGATGCGGAAATAGGTCGAGAGCTCCATCGGACAGCGCACGCCGGGCGGCACGTAGACGAAGCTGCCGTCGGAGAAGACCGCGCTGTTGAGACAGGCGAAGAAATTGTCAGACACGGGCACCACCGTGCCCAGATACCGGCGCACCAGTTCGCCATGCTCGCGGATCGCCTCGCTCATCGAGCAGAAGATGACGCCGACCTCTGCGAGCTTGGCCTTGAAAGTCGTGACGACCGAGACGCTGTCGAAGACGGCGTCCACCGCGTATTTCGGCGCGCCTTCGACGCCGGCCAGCACCGCCTGCTCGTTCAGCGGGATACCGAGCTTTTCGTAGGTGGCGAGGAGCTCCGGGTCGACTTCGTCGAGGCTCTTGGGCGCAGCCTTGGTCTTTGGCGCGGCGTAGTAGTGGGCGTCCTGGTAGTCGATCCGCGGGAACTTCACGCGAGCCCACACCGGTTCTTCGAGCGCCCGCCAGCGCTCGAAAGCGCCGAGGCGCCACTCCAGCATCCACCCCGGCTCGCCCTTCTGGGCCGAGATGTAGCGGACGGTCTCCTCGGAGAGGCCCTTGGGCGCGAACTCCTGGTCGATGTCGGTGACGAAGCCGTGCTTGTAGCGCTCCAGCGTCTCGACGTGTTCGATGGTCTGCCTGGCGGCGGGCATCCTGCAGCGACTCCTTCAGGCGGCCGCCGTGGCGCGCCGCGCGCGGTGACGGTCGTACAACGTGGTCCAGGCGTCGCCGCAGCGGCGCCAATCGTCCTCTGTCGTGGCCCAGCCGCCGCTGACGCGCACCACGCAGGGCGCGAGGTCCGGATGGCCCATGGCCTCGGCGATGCGGCTCGCCTTCACCTTGCCGGACGAACAGGCGGCGCCCGCGCTGACCATGACGCCGGCGAGATCGAGCCCGATCACCTGCAGTTCCGAAGGATAGCCCGGCGCCGCCAGGCACAGCGTCTGCGGCAGACGCGGCGCGCCTTCGCCGAGCACGGCGCCCCCGGCGGCCTTGATCCTCGCCCCGAACTCGTCACGCCACGCGGCCTGCGCCGAGATCGCCTCGGGGTCCGCCAGACGCGCGGCGGCCGCGAAGCCGGCGATCCCCGCGACGTTCTCGGTGCCGGAGCGAAGACCGCGCTCCTGGCCGCCGCCGTGGATCCTGCGCGTCAACCGGGCGCGCGACCCGGCGATCAGAGCGCCCACGCCCTGCGGCCCGCCCAGCTTGTGCGCCGAGAGCGCCATCGTGTCGGCGCCCAGGCCATTGAAATCAATCGAGACCTTGCCGACGGCCTGAACCGCGTCCACGTGCAGCCAGCCGTCCGCGGCCCGGACGAGCTCGGATGCGGCCGCGACCGGCTGGATCACCCCGGTCTCGTTGTTGGCCAGCATCAGGCAGACGATCGCCCACGGTCCCGCCGCCAGCCGCTGCGCCAGCCAGTCGAGGTCGGCGCGCCCTTCCTTATCCACCGGCCATTCCTCGATCGCCAGGCCAGCAGCCTTCGCCGTCTCGACCACGGCCTCGTGCTCGGTCGCGCCCACGATGATCCGCCGGGCGCCGGCCACCACCGCGCTCTCGATCGCCAGCGCATCCGCTTCGGTCCCGCCGCTGGTGAACGTCACGGCGCTCGGCGCGACGCCGACCAGCGCGCCGACGTCGGCCCGCGCACGCTCCACAACGGCTCGCGCCGCCCGGCCAGCCGCATGTACGGACGATGGATTGCCGCCCGCCCGCAGCGCTTCAGCCACGGCGGTCGCGGCCTCAGGTCGCACCAGGGCGCTGGCGTTCCAGTCCAGGTAGACAGCCATTACGCGGCCTCCGCCGGCGCGGGACGCAGGCGCCCGGCCACGACGTCCGCCAGTGACACGCTGGCCAGGTAGTTGCGGATCTGCCGCCCCGTCTCTTCCCAAAGGTCGTGCGTCAGGCAGCGCGCGCCGCCTTTCATACACCCGGTCGCCCCACCGGCGCATCGGATGGCTCGCAACGGCTCGTCGACCGCGATCACAACATCGGCGACAGAGGTCTCGTCGGCGGGCCTCGCCAGTCGGTAGCCGCCGCCAGGACCTCGCGAGGCCGTCACCAGGCCGCGACGTCTGAGCCGGGCGAACAACTGCTCGAGGTAGGCCTGCGATATCTGCTGCCGCTCGGCGATTTCGGCCACCGAGACGGCGCGCTCGCCGCCCCGCCCTGCTAGGTCGGTCATCGCCATCACGGCGTAGCGTCCCTTGGTCGAAAGCTGCATCCCAGGCGCCGCGCTCTATTTTCTCGCTATCTCCGAACCCATTTTGCTAAAAGCCGCCGCCTTCGCCGGGCGGGCCCTAGCTCAAGCCCCTCAGGCGGCATGTAGGAAAACCTAGCGCCACGGTCAACTATTGCCGAGCGCCTGTTCAGAAGGACGTCATGCCCGAAGTGGTTCTCACCGGCGCCGCCGGCCGGATCGAAGCCCAGTACTCCCCGCGCAAGGACGAGACCGCTCCAATCGCGCTTATCCTGCACCCTCACCCGAAGGCCGGCGGGCATATGAACAATCCGGTCGCGGTGCAACTCTTCCACCTCTTCATGAAGCGCGGCTTCTCGGTGCTGCGCTTCAACTTCCGCGGCGTCGGCCGCAGCCAGGGCGAGTTCGACAGCGGGATCGGCGAACTGGCCGACGCCGCGACGGCCCTCGACTGGCTCCAATCGACCAATCCGACCGCGTCGCAATGCTGGGTCGCCGGCTACAGCTTCGGCGCATGGATCGGCATGCAGCTGCTGATGCGTCGGCCCGAGACGGACGGCTTCATCTCCGTGTCGCCGCCGACCAACACCTACGATTTCTCGTTCCTGGCCCCCTGCCCCGCGTCCGGCCTCATCCTGCACGGATCAGCCGACACCATCACCCAGCCGATCGAAGTCGAACGTGTGGTCTCGAAGCTTCGCACGCAGAAGGGCATCGTCATCGACTACGACCTCGTCGAAGGCGCCGGCCACTTCTGGCAGAACCAGCTCGGCGAGGTCGAGCGGCGCGTGGGCGCCTACCTCGACCGCCGGCTTGCGGTGGAGCCGGTCTGAAGCGCGCACGGCGTCGGCCGGACATCAGGGAAGCGCGAAGCGGCCGCCGCTCAGCGGCTGCGGCGCGCCCGTGGTGCCGGGGAACGAAATCGGCAGGTTCAACATGGCGCGGGCGGCGAGGAAGGCGAACGCCTCAGCCTCCACAGAATCGCCGCGCCAATGGACTTCCTCGGCGGTCAGCACCGGGAGCGCGACGCGTTCGCGGATCGCATCCATGATCGCCGGATTGCGCCGTCCTCCACCAGTGACAACGAGGCGCAACGGGACCTCCGAACAGGCCTGCAGGCCGCGCCATACGGCCTCCGCGGTAAGGGCGACGAGTGTTGCGGCGGCGTTCTCCGTCGAGAGGCTGACCACCTTGTCGAGCCGGAAGTCATACCGGTCCAGCGACTTGGGGCCCCGACGCTGGAAATACGCATGGCTGAGATAGGCGTTCAGGATGCGTTCCTGGACGATGCCCGCCCTGGCCAGGGCGCCATTCTCGTCCATCCGGCCGTCCGACCGCTCCTGAACGAGCTGATCAATGAGCCCGACGCCCGGCCCCGTGTCGAAAGCCTCGAGCTCGCCGTCGCTGCGGACCAGCGTAAGGTTGGCGACGCCGCCGAGGTTCAGCACGGCGGTCGGCGGATGCAGGTTCGAGAAGCGTACAAGCGCGGCGTGGTAGACTGGGGCCAGCGGCGCGCCCTGACCGCCCGCGGCGATGTCATCCTGGCGCAGGCCGTACACGACCGGGACGCCGAGGCCGGCGGCCACCGCCGGTGCGTCGATAAGCTGGATGGTCCGCCCCGCGGGCCGGCCGGGGCCGGGCGGCGCGTGCAGCACGGTCTGGCCCTGCAGGCCGATCACGTCGAGGTCGGAGGGCAGCAGCCGGTGCTCGGCCATGAACGCCTCGCCGGCGGCCACGTGCTCGGCCGCCACGGCCGCAGCCGCCGCGGCGAAGCTCTCGGGCGTCGGATCGCCGGCCTTCAGCTTCAGCGCGTCGGCGATCGCGGCCGCGAGCAGCGCCCGCACGCCGTCGTCGAGCCGCTTCTCGCCGGCGGGCCCTAACCCGGTGATCTCCTCGCCGTCCGTCTCCAGCACCGCCATGTCGACGGCGTCGAGCGACGTGCCTGTCATGAAGCCGAGGACGCGCATCGTTCTCTTGACTGCCACGGCCGGCGCGAAGTAGCCAGCGCGCCCGTGACCATGCGCGCCCACCTCGTTCGCCGCGACCGCCGCTCGCTCTAGCGAGCGGTCGGTCACCTGCATCCGGCCGCCAACGGTCGGCGTCGGGCTCTTGCCAACTGACGGTCTCCGGCCGAAAGCCCGCCCCTCAAGGAGCCGCCCCGATGTCCCTCGACGCGTTCAAGCCGAAGTCCGAGTTCCTGCGGGTGATGCAGGAGCGGGGCTACATCCACCAGATTTCCGACGCCGAGGCGCTCGACCGCGTGCTGACCGGCGGCGTGGTGACGGCCTATGTCGGCTACGATTGCACGGCCAATTCGTTGCACATCGGCCATCTCATCTCGATCATGATGCTGCGCTGGTTCCAGCGCGCCGGCCACCGGCCCGTCACGCTGATGGGCGGCGGCACCACCAAGGTGGGCGACCCGACCGACAAGGACCAGCAGCGGCCGCTGCTGACCGACCAGGTGATCAACGCCAATCTCGCCAGCATCAAGGGCACGTTCTCCCGGTTCCTCCGCTTCGGCGAAGGCCCTGCCGACGCGGTGATGGTCAACAACGCCGACTGGCTCGAGAAGCTCGGCTACGTCGAGTTCCTGCGCGAGTTCGGGGTGCACTTCACGATCAACCGGATGCTCACGTTCGACTCGGTGAAGCTGCGGCTCGAGCGCGAACAGCCGCTGTCGTTCCTCGAGTTCAATTACATGTTGATGCAGGCCACCGACTTTCTGGAGCTCGGCCGCCGGTACGGCTGCACGCTGCAGATGGGCGGCTCGGACCAATGGGGCAACATCATCAACGGCGTGGAGCTCAACCGGCGCATGGATTCGCGCCAGGCGTTCGCGTTGACGACGCCGCTGCTCACCACAGCCTCGGGCGAGAAGATGGGCAAGAGCGTAGGCGGCGCCGTATGGCTCAACGCCGACCGGCTCAGCCCCTACGACTACTGGCAGATGTGGCGCAACACCGAGGACGCCGACGTCGGGCGTTTTCTGAAGCTTTTCACGGAACTGCCCCTGGACGAGATCGCTCGGCTGGCGGCTCTGGGCGGGGCCGAGATCAACGAGGCCAAGAAGGTGCTCGCCAACGAGGCGACGACGATGCTCCATGGGGCGGATGCGGCTCGGGCCGCCGCGGAGGCTGCGCGCGCCGCTTTCGAAGAGGGCCGACTGTCGGACGACCTGCCGACCTATGAGATTCCGCGTCGCGTGTTCGAAGCCGGCGTGGCGCTCGCGGCGGTCGCGCACGAGGCGGGGCTGGCGTCATCGCGCTCGGAGGCGCGCCGCCTCGCGCAAGGCGGTGGCCTCAGGGTCAACGACGCGCCCGAGACGGACGGCCAGCGGCTGCTCACAGCCGCGGACCTGAGTGCGGACGGGGTGGTGAAGCTGGCGGCCGGGCGTAAGAAGATCGTGCTGGTGCGCGCGATCTAGGCGCGCCCGATTACACGCGCCGACTCGTTCTGGCCCTCCCCGCGCGCTCGTGCTTAAGACCGTCGCGCCAAGCCAAGGAAGGGCGCGACGGATGAGCCTCGACGGCCACTACGACCCCGACAACATCTTCGCCAAGATCGTGCGCGGAGAAGCGCCCTCGGTGAAGGTGTTCGAGGATCATGACACGCTGGCTTTCATGGACGTCTTTCCGCAGGGACGCGGCCATGTGCTGGTGATCCACAAGCGGGCCGACGCGCGCAACATCCTGGAGATCGAGCCCGAGGCGCTGACGGCGGTCACCCTGACGACCCAGCGCATCGCCCGGGCCGTCCGCGCCGCGCTGCAGCCAGACGGCGTGCTCGTGGCGCAGCTCAACGGCGGCGAGGCCGGCCAGACCGTCTATCACCTTCACTTCCACGTCATCCCACGCTGGCAGGGCGTGCCGATGGGGCGTCATGCGAGCGGCAAGATGGCGGACATGGCCGAGTTGAAGGAGCTGGCCGAGGCGATCGCGCTGGAGATTTCGTGAGCGCGCCACTGACGCTGCGCTTCACGCGCATCTCGCCCGAGCGGCACCGGTTCGAATATCGCCGGCCGGATGGATCCGGCGAGACGGTCGAACTGGAGACGAGGAGCTTCCTCGTCCATGACCTCCTCCACTACGCCGTCGAGGCCGAGGCTGGCCTCAAGGGGTCTTTCTATGGGATCCTCGGCAAGATCGGCGGATACCAGGAGCTGAGCGTCAACGGCGGCGGGGCGCTGGGCGGCGAGATCGCCATCACCGAGCGGGTCGTCGGCGCGCTGACCCCCGCGCTGGCGGAAGACAACGTCGACGCGGACGCCTTCGTCACGCAGGTCGTCGAATATCTCGACCTGTTCGACGAGCGCGCGCCGCGCTGGTTCTCGCCAGCATTCGCGCTCGCGGTGCGCGAGCGCATGCGCCAGCTGACAGGGCGCTGGAGCGCAACGCCTTTCGGCGAGACGCTGGAGATGATCTTCGAAGTCTAGCCGAGCGCGGCGTCGAGCCCCCACGCCCACGGACCCCGCGACGGCGTCCGTGAGAGTGGTCGGGACTCTTTCGACTCAGTCCGCCAGCGCAGGCTCCTGCGGCTCGTCCTCGGCTTCCGGGCCGGATGCGGCGGGACGGCTCCCGTCGATCTCGAAGTCGAGCTTGCCGTCCTTCAGCGTCACCCGCACGTGCCCACCCTTCGCGAGGCGGCCGAACAGGATGTCGTCGGCGAGCGGCTTCTTGATCTGGTCCTGGATCGTGCGGGCCAGCGGACGCGCGCCGTAGAGTTCGTCGAAGCCGTTCTTTGCGAGCCAGTCGATCGCCTCTTCCGTGGCCTCGATGGTCACGTGCCGGTCGGCGAGCTGTGCTTCCAACTGCAGCACGAACTTCTGCACCACCAGCCGGATCACTTCCGGCGTCAGCGGCTTGAAGGCCACGATGGCGTCGAGGCGGTTACGGAACTCCGGCGTGAACAGGCGCTTGATCGCCTCGTCGTCGGCGCCTTCCACCTTTCCGCGACCGAAGCCGATCGAGTTGCGCTGCGCGTCGGAAGCCCCCGCGTTGGTGGTCATGATCAGCACCACGTTGCGGAAGTCGACCTTCTTGCCGTTGGCGTCCGTCAGCGCGCCGTGGTCCATGACCTGCAGCAGGATGTTGTAGACATCCTGGTGGGCCTTCTCGATCTCATCGAGCAGCACCACGGCGTGCGGGTGCTGGTCGACCGCGTCGGTGAGAAGGCCGCCCTGGTCGAAGCCGACGTAGCCTGGGGGCGCGCCGATCAGGCGGCTCACCGTGTGACGCTCCATGTACTCCGACATGTCGAAGCGCAGCAGCTCGATCCCCAGCGTCTGGGCCAGTTGGCGCGCCGTCTCGGTCTTGCCGGTGCCGGTGGGGCCGGAGAACAGGTAGCAGCCGATCGGCTTGTCGCCGTCGCGCAAGCCCGCTCTGGCCATCTTCATGGCCGCGGCCAGCTGCCCGATCGCCTCGTCCTGCCCGAACACGGCCCGGCGCAGATCGTTCTCCAGCTCCTTGAGCGCCTCGGTGTCCGACTTTGACACCGACTTCGGTGGGATGCGTGCGATCTTGGCGACGACCGTCTCGATCTCCTTCAGCCCGATCGTCTTCTTCCGCTTGCTCTCGGGCAGCAGCATCTGGCTCGCGCCAGCCTCGTCGATGAGGTCGATCGCCTTGTCCGGCAACTTCCGGTCGGTGATGTACTTGGCCGAGAGCTCCACCGCGGCCTTCAGGGCCTCGGTCGTGTACTTCAGCTTGTGGAACTCCTCGTAGTACGTCTTCAGGCCCTT
>JAKAZA010000127.1 GCA_021816155.1 Pseudomonadota bacterium
GTCTCAACGTGCTGCGCGAAGTGCTGACCTATTTCCTTGGCTCGGTGACGACTTCGGAGATCGTCGTTTGCGAGGTCAGCTCGATCGACGGCGAGCACATCGGCGCCAGGAAGCTCGACCCGTTCGCACTCGAGGCCCAGGTCGCGACGCTGCCGCCTGAGCCGGCCGAGCCGCCGCCGCGCGCGCCGCCATTCGTCTCGCAGGACCGCTGGAGCCCATTCGTCTCGCACGACGGCCGGCGCCTGCGCGTCTCCTGCCAACTCGAGCCGGTCTTCCAGCTGAAGACTTACGCTCGCATCGGCTATCGCATGACCCGGCGCGCGCTGCAGCTGCCGGCCGAGACGCCCCTGTCTGCGGCCGAGGAGGCCAAGCTCGCCGGCGCCGACATAGAGCGGCTCGATTTCGCGACGCTGGCGCGAGGGCTGAACCGCCTGCAGCAACAGGCCGAGGGCGAACGCCAGCCCAGCCTGATCCTGCCTGTGTCGTACGCCACCCTTTCGAGCCACCGGGGCCGCGCGCAGCTGGCTGAGTTCCTTCGCGCCGCGCGCTCCAACGTCCAGCAGGGCCTGATCTGCGAGATCTGCGACATCGAGGGCATTCCGCCGAGCGCGCTGCTGGCCGCGACATCGCTGATCAAGCCGTTCTGCCTCTTCGTGCTCGGTCGCCTGCAGGCGCCGCCGCCGGGACCCCTGACCGCGCTCAGGGACGTCGGCCTGCACGGGCTGTGCGTCCCCTGCCCCTCCGGCCTCACAGACGAGGAGGCGTTCTGCGCTTTCGTCGAGACGGTGATGAAGGCCGCTCGGCCCGCAGGCGTTCGCGCCGTCATGATGACCGGCATTGCAAGCGCCAGGCTGACGGCCATCGCCGGCCTCTGCGGCGCGACTCACGCCAGCTTCACGCCCGCACCGCAGAGAACCCACTACGTCGACGCGCGCCGCGGCGCCGGCGCCTGATCTTCCTTGATCATGGGCGCCTGCATCTGGTCAGCTTGCGCCCATGGATGACACCCCGCCTTTCACCGCCGGCGCCGGCGGCCGCATCGGTTTCGCTCACCCCGAAAGCGGGATCGCGGTCGGACACGCCTGCAACTCCATGGTTCAGAGCGCCGCGGCCCCCATCCGCGCTGGCTGGCATGGACGGCGGCGCTGCGCACGATCGCGGAAGCTTAGCGTCCCGCGAGAGATTCTGGCTTGAGCGCGCCGCGGCGACGACTACGCTCGCCGCACATTTCACCTGGGAAACGAGACGCCATGGGACGGCTCTACGACAGCATCCTGCAGACGGTCGGCGGCACGCCGGTGGTCAGGATCAATCGCCTGGCCCCCCCGCACGTGAACCTCTACGTCAAGATCGAGGCGTTCAACCCTCTGGGCTCCGTGAAGGACCGCCTGGCCCTGGGCGTGATCGAGGCCGCCGAGGCGTCGGGCGCACTCAAACCCGGCCAGACCGTCGTCGAGGCGACCAGCGGCAACACTGGGATCGGGCTGGCGATGGTGTGTGCGGCCAAGGGTTATCCGCTGGTCGTGACCATGGCCGAAAGCTTCTCGATCGAGCGGCGGCGACTGATGCGGTTCCTGGGCGCAAAGGTGGTGCTCACGCCCGCGGCCCTGCGCGCGACCGGCATGCTCGCCAAGACCGTCGAGCTCGCCGAGACGCACGGCTGGTTCTACACCCGCCAGTTCGAGAACGAGGCCAATCCGGACATGCACTCGCGCACCACGGCGCGCGAGATCCTGGACGATTTCTCGGACCGCAAGCTCGACTACTGGGTCACCGGTTACGGCACCGGCGGCACGTTGAAAGGTGTGGCGCGCGTGCTGCGCAAGGAGAAGCCGGAGACGAAGATCGTGGCCTGCGAGCCTTCCGACGCGCCGATGCTGACCAGCGGCGAGGGCCAGCCTCGCAACGCGGACGGGTCACCGTCGGCCGGCCATGCCGCGTGGAGGCCGCACCCGATGCAGGGCTGGGCGCCGGACTTCATCCCCAAGCTCACGGGCGACGTTGTCGAGGCGCACGACATCGACCAGATCCTGACCATCGAAGGCGCCGACGCACTGAAGTGCAGTCGCGAACTCGCGTCCAAGGAGGGGATCTTCGTCGGCATCACCGCCGGCGCCACTCTGGCCGGTGCGCTGAAGGTCGCCGCGGGCGCGCCCGCTGGCTCGAACATCCTGTGCATGCTTCCAGACACTGGCGAACGTTACCTCTCCACGCCCCTCTTCGCCGACGTGGCGGTCGACATGACGCCGGAAGAGGTGGCGATCCTGAACTCGTCACCGATGTTCGCCAGCTGAGAACCGGGGCATCGGGGACGGCGGCATGCCCGCGACCCCTTGACATTTCCGGAACTCCGGAATTATTGAAGCGCGCATGAAGCGCCTGCACCTCCACGTCAGCGTCCCTGACCTCGCCCAGTCGATTCGGTTTTACGAGACCTTGTTCGGCGCGCCGCCCTGCGTCGTGAAGGACGATTATGCGAAGTGGATGCTCGACGACCCCCGCGTGAACTTCGCCATTTCCCAGCGAGCGCGCCCCGTGGGCCTGGACCACGTCGGGATTCAGGTGGACTCCTCGGACGAGCTGCACGCGTTGGCGGCGCGCCTGAAGGGCGCGGGCGCGACCACCTTCGACCAGGAGGCCACCACCTGTTGTTACGCCAAGTCTGACAAGAGCTGGGTGAGCGACCCGGCAGGCCTTCGCTGGGAAACCTTTCACACTTTCGTCGAGGCCACCCAGTACGGCGAGGACGAGGAGCCGCCCGCCGCGACGGCCGCAGTTTGCTGCGGAACGGAGGTCGCGCCCGCCCTGTCCGGGACGAGCAAGTGCTGCGGCGGCGCAGCCTGAACGCGGCCGAACGCCGTCACATCAGCGTCGCGCATTTCGAATAGCGTGGAACCATGGAAACGGGATCAGCCGTCGCGGCGCTTTCAGCCCTCGCCCACGAGGGCCGGCTCAACATCTTTCGCCTGCTCGTCCGCGCCGGGCCCGAAGGGATGGCGGCCGGTGACATCGCGCGCGCTACAGGGGTCCTGCCGAACACGCTGTCGAACAACCTCAACATCCTGAACGTGGCCGGCCTCGTGACCTCGCGGCGCGACGGCCGGTCGATCATCTACGCGGCCGCGTTCGATAACATGCGCAGGCTGCTGGCCTTCCTCATGGAGGACTGCTGCGCCGGCAAGCCGGAAATCTGCGCGCCGCTCGCCGCGATCGCCAGCCAATGCTGCGCAGCCGAAGGCTGCGCCTGAGCGAGGCACCCCATGTCCGAGACGCCGAACCCGACAGCCTACAACGTCCTGTTCCTCTGCACGGGGAACTCCGCGCGTTCCATCATCGCCGAGGCCCTCATGAACAAGGAAGGTCGCGGCCGTTTCGTCGCCTACTCCGCGGGGTCCATGCCTACGGGGCGGGTGAACCCGCACACGGTCCCGATCGTCGAAAATCTCGGATTCGACGCCTCGCAATTCCGCTCCAAGTCGTGGGACGAGTTCGCCAAGCCCGGCGCCCCGCCGCTCGATTTCGTCTTCACCGTCTGTGACAACGCGGCCGGCGAGGTCTGTCCGGTCTGGCCCGGTCAGCCCGTGACGGCGCACTGGGGCATTCCGGACCCCGCGGCGGCGAAGGGCTCGGAAGCCGCGGTCGCGGCCGCATTCAACGACACATGCCGCATGCTGCAGAACCGCATCCGCCTCTTTCTCGCGCTGCCGCTTGGTTCGCTGGACAAGATGTCCCTCCGAGCCCGCCTCAATGAGATCGGCCAAACCCGAGACCAGATTACGCCCGTCAAATGACTGCTGAAGCACTCACGCCCGCAAATCGCACGGCCCCGCCGGCGATGTCTCGGTTCGAACGCTACCTGACGGTCTGGGTGGCGCTCTGCATCGTGGCCGGCATCGCGCTCGGTCACATGTTGCCGGGCGTGTTCGAAGTCATCAGCACGGCGCAGATCGCCAGCGTCAACCTGCCGGTCGCCATGCTGATCTGGCTGATGATCATCCCGATGCTGATGAAGGTCGACTTCGGCGCCATGCGCACGGTCGGCCGGCATTGGCGCGGAATCAGCGTCACCCTGTTCGTCAACTGGGCGGTGAAGCCATTCTCCATGGCCGCGCTCGGCGCCTTCTTCATCGGCTATCTCTTCCGGCCCTACCTGCCGACAGAGCAGATCGGCAGCTACATCGCTGGCCTGATCCTGCTCGCGGCGGCGCCGTGCACCGCCATGGTGTTCGTCTGGAGCAACCTATCGCATGGCGAGCCCAACTTCACCCTGAGCCAGGTTGCATTGAACGACACGATCATGGTGTTCGCCTTCGCACCGATCGTCGGGCTCTTGCTGGGCCTGCAGGCGATCACCGTGCCCTGGGAGACGCTGTTGCTGTCTGTGGGCCTATACATTGTCGTGCCGGTCGCCCTGGCGCAGACGCTCCGGCGGGCCCTGCTCAGGCATGGCGGCCCCTCCCTCCTCGCGAAAACGCTCGCCCGCATCGGACCGGTGTCGCTTACGGCGCTCCTCGCCACCCTCGTTCTGCTGTTCGGATTCCAGGGCGACCAGATACTGAAGCAGCCTCTGGTCATCGCCATGCTTGCGGCGCCGATCCTGATCCAGGTCTATTTCAACTCGGCGCTCGCCTATCTGCTCAATCGCCTCACGGGAGAGGCGCACTGTGTCGCGGGGCCTTCCGCCCTGATCGGCGCGAGCAACTTTTTCGAGCTGGCCGTGGCGGCGGCGATCAGCCTTTTCGGCCTGAGCTCGGGGGCGGCTCTGGCCACCGTGGTGGGCGTGCTGATCGAGGTGCCGGTGATGCTGTCGGTGGTCGCGATCGTGAACCGCTCGCAAGGCTGGTACGAAGCGGGCGCGGCCGTTCGGAAAGGCGCCGCCCGACCGCGCTGAAGGGGGAGCCGCCGCCCGGGCGGCCACCCCACCAGCGGCTAGGCTCAGCGATAGCGCCAGCCGCCATGCCACCGATAGCGATGCCACCAGAAGCGATGGCCGTACCACCATCCGCGGCCCGGATAATAGACGCCCAACCTCCAGGGACCGGCGACCACAGGCCCGCGATTCGGGAGGCAGCGGCCGTAATATCCGCGGTGCCAGCCGATGCCGCAGCCTTGCGCCGCTTCCACCGACGACGCGGCGGTCAGGGCCACGGCGGCGACAGCGATACAAAGGAGACTCTTCTTCATTCCGACCTCATGGGCTGTCACGCCCCTCGCAAGGTCCTAAACGGTCGAGCGGCGCACTTCCTTCGCTGGGCGGCCTTGATGAACGCGTTCAGTGCGCCGGCCGCGCCGAGCACCCCGGCTGGACTAACGGGTCAGAAACCGGTCGATCCCGGCTTTCGCGCTCGGGAAGGCCAGGTTCTCGGTCATGACCCGCGAGGCGATGGCATAGGCCTCGGGGAGCCCCGCCTCCATCTGGCGGCGGAAGGCGGCCTTGCCGAGCGCGATGGCCTCTGGCGGCTTCTCGGCGATCTCGGTGGCTGCGGCGTTCACCGCCGCATCGAGTTCGGCCGCGGGGACCGCCGCGTTGATCAGGCCGAGCTCCGCGGCGCGTCCCGCGCTGACGAAGCGCCCGGTGAGAAGCATCTCCGCGGCCGCCTTGCGCCCCACGGCGCGGCCGAGCGCCACCCCGGGCGTCGTGCAGAAGAGGCCCAGATTGATCCCCGAGACGGCGAACCGAGCACTCTCGGCCGCGTAGGCCAGATCGCAGCTGGCGACGAGCTGGCATCCTGCCGCTACGGCGGCGCCCTGCACCCTCGCGATCACGGGCGCGCGGCAGGTCACGATCGCCATCATCAGGTCCGAACAGCGGGAGAAGAGCGCGGCGTGCTCCGCCGCATCATCGCTGCAGCGCAACTCACCCAGGTCGTGTCCGGCGCAGAAGATCCGCCCTTCGGCGGCCAACACGATGACACGCACGTCCTCCCGCGCCTGGGCGGCCGCCAACGCCTCGCCAAGCGCCGCCATCATCGCGTCGGAGAGGACGTTGGCGTGGTCCGGATCGTTGAGCGTGAGACGGGCGACGGGGCCGTCTTGGGTGGCGCGGACGAGATCAATTGTCATTCGATGAATCCTGCACGCCCTCCGCGGCGGCATCAACCTTCGACGTCCCGCCGCGTCTGAGCGATGGCCGACGGCGTCGACGCCCGGCTTGCCTTGGCGCCCGGTGGCGGCGATGAAGACTGCGCCGTTCTCCCGCGACTCGCCGGCAGGGACCTCGCATGCTCGGGATTGTCGTCTTTTCAGGCTCGTCGCACCCCGAGCTCGCGGCTGAAATCTGCGAGCGGCTGCGCCTGCCGCTGTCGCCTTCAATCGTGCGGCGCTTCGCCAACGACTGCCTCGAGGCGCAACTCGGCGCCAATTGCCGAGAGCGGGACGTCTTCCTGATCCAGACGCTTTGCGCCCCGGTGCAGGAGCATCTGGTCGAGTTGCTGATGATGATCGACGCGGCGCGCGGGGCCTCTGCGGGGCGGATCACCGTTGTGATGCCGTTCTACGCCTACGCCCGCTCCGACAAGAAGGATGCGCCGCGCATCTCGATCGGCGGTCGACTGGTGGCCGACCTCCTCGCCGCGGCCGGCGCCAGCCGCGTGCTGACCATGGCGCTGCACTCGCCGCAGGTGCACGGGTTCTTCAGCGTGCCGGTCGACCACCTCAACGCGTTGCGCGAACTGGCCGACCACTTCCGCCGCCACGACCTCTCCAACACGGTGGTGGTGGCGCCCGACCTTGGCTACGCGAAGTCCGCGGCCGCTTTCGCGCGACGCCTCGGGCTGCCGGTGGCGGTCGGGGCCAAGCAGCGCATCTCGGACACCAGGGTCGAGATCAGCGCCGTGATCGGCGAGACGGCCGGGCGCGACGCCATTGTCATCGACGACGAGATCGCCGGTGGAACGACGATGCTCGAGATCCTGCAGCACCTGCGCGCCGCCGGCGTGGGCGAGGTGCGCGTCGCCTGCACCCACGGCCTCTTCGGCCGCGAGGCGCTGGCCCGCATCGCCGCCCAGCCCGAGATCGTCGAGATCGTCGCCATGAACACGGCGCCGATCCCGCCGGAAAAGCGGGTCCCGAAGCTGACGGTGCTGTCGGTGGCGCCCGCAATGGCCGCCGCCATGCAGCGCATCCACGATGGCGAATCCGTAAGCGAGCTCTTCGACCAGCTCTAGGCCGGCCTCGGCGCCATTCCGCGGCGCATCAGCCAGACAAGCGCCCCGATAATGACGGCGCAGGCCCAGAACATGTTGCCGAGCGCCGGCAGCCAGTGGGGCGGCCCGAACGTCACGCCGATGCAGAAGAGCGCGATCGAAGCGCCCAGCAGACCGGCGGTTCGTCGCCGCACCCGCGCTTCGGGATCGAGCGCGGCCCGGTGGACCAGCACCGTGAACGGGAACAGCAGCCAGACGAAGTAGTAGGCGCGGGCAAGCGGCGAGGCGATGGTCATCAAGGCTATCAGCAACGCGTACTCGGCGCCGTCCGACGCCGGCGTGCGCCGGTTCTCGGGCGGCAGCGAGGCGACGAAGCCGAGGCCGATCAGTCCCGCCACGACCGCCAGCACGACGTTGGCCTGATCGTACGTCAGGTCGAGGACGTTGACGTAGATCGGCTTCACCTCGGGATGTTCCGCCTCCGCGTTGATCGGGCGGGTGTAGCGATGGACCATCGCGATCAGCGAGTCGTTCTTCCAACCCCAGTTCTGCTCCGGTCGCTGTCCGAAGCCGTTCTCGCCGGCCGAGAAGACCATGCCGTTGGCCCATGTCTTCAGGTCGTTGAGATTCCCCTGGAAGCCGCGGATCGGCACAGGAACCAGCAACAGGAACACGGCCGTGAAGACCACCATCGAAGCGGCTGCGCGCCAGCGTCGACGCCACAAGAGATAGGGAAAGACCGCGACCGGAAACGCTTTGATCGCGGCGGCGGCGGCGAACATCGCGCCAGAAGACCACTCACGCCGGCCCGCCAGCAGTGCGAGACCCGCCAGCATGATGGCCAGGAGCAGCAGGTTCGGCTGGCCAAGGTCGTACATGTCCCAGATGAACGGTATCGCCAGCACCGAGGGCAGCGCGACCACCCACCAGCTCTTCTGGCCAGGAACGCCTGCCAGGCGGTCCGAAAGCCTAGCCGCGACCCACCAGCTGGCGACGTTGACCATGCCGATGCAGAGGATTGAGAACGCTCGCCCGAACAGGCTGAACGGCGCAAGCAGCAACGCGGCGAACGGGGGGTAGAGGAAGGCGAACGCGCCCGAGCGGTCCTGGCCGTAAAGTCGCCCGCCCCTCAGAACCTGCCGCCCGATCCCGTACCACAACGGGTAGTCCTTGCCCTTGCCATGCAGGAAGAGCTGCGGGATCAGCGGGTCGGCGACGAGGATCACGTTCGCCAGCACGAACAGGATCAACAGCGTATGCCGCCCGAGCGGCGGGCGCGCCCAGAACGCCGCGCCGAGAAGCGGCGAGCGCTTACGCCCGGCCATGACGGAATTCCTGCAAGCTCGTCTCCCGCGCACCGGAACGGCGCCAGATAGGCCAAAATCACGCCGGCGTCAGCCAGCGGCGACGCACCCGGCGCCTCAGGTCGGCCCGGCGGAACGCTCGATGGCGGGCAGCGTCTCATGCTTCATGGCGGCCTCGAAGCCGCGGAGGCGTTTGTGGATCGACTGAAGCTCGATGATCGTCGTCCAGGAGTTGACGAGATATTGGAACGACCCGCGCACCTGACTGAACGCACCCAGTATCTGTTGCAGCAGACCGAAGGTGATAATCCCCGCGATGATGCTCGGCCCCAGCACGACCATGCCCACCACCGCGTCCGCCTGCAGGTAGAGGATGCGTGCGAAATTGAAATAGACGAAGTGCAGGTACAGCGTGAAGTAGTTCTTCCTCACCGCTCCGAACAGCTCGAGCAGCGTCGGCGGTCGCGCCCGGGCCGCATCGTCCTCGCCGTAGACCAGCTCCTTCCGATAGGCAGCTTCCACGCGCTGGTTCTTGAACTCGAGGCCCGGTAGTCGAACGCCCACGAGCGCCAAGAACAGCGTCCCGAACAGCGACCAGACGATCGCCACCCAGAGCAGCGAGAAGGGCACGTCTCCCAGGAGCGGCATGCGGCGGATGCTCGCCGATAGCCTGATCAGCACCGGCGTGAAGGCGATCAGCGTCATCAGCGAGCCGACCAGACTGAGCCCAAGGCTCTCGGTCGTGGAGGAAAAGCGCATCGTGTCTTCCTGGATGCGCTGCGACGCCCCCTCGATGCTGCGCGCGCGGGGCCAGGCGGCGACGTAGTAGTCGTTCATCGCGGCGCGCCAGCGAAAGATGTAGTGGCTGGTGGCGAACTGAAGTGCGACGCCGAGCGTAACATACGCGAAGCCGAGCCAAAGGAACGTGAACAGCTGGCCGTAGTAGGCCGACGGCGCGACATGCGCCGCATGATCCAGCGCCGTCTGGACCAGGTTCCAGAAAGGCCCGTACCAGTTGTTGATTCCGACTGTCACCTCGACCTGAATGTAGGTGGCGAAGAGGATCAGCGCCGAACCCAGCACGGACCAGCGCCACCAGGGATGAGGCGAGGCGATCCGCCAGGCGCCGACGAACACGCCGATCGCCACCAGAAAGTAAAGCATGAACCAGATGAACGGCGGCGCGGCGAACATGCCCACGCCGATCACCTGCGGCCCGTGACTCACGAAGTTCAGGCTGGCCCCAAGGCGCTTCCCAAAGCCGTACCAGCCGCCAATGGCGACGGCGGTCCACAGGGCGGCCGAGAGGAAGAGAAGCCTCGGGCGCGGAAAGAAAGACGCCAACATCGGTCCCGACCAGGCGCCCCCGCCCTCCGCCGATGAAATGTCCAGGC
This sequence comes from Pseudomonadota bacterium, assembly GCA_021816155.1. GTDB lineage: Bacteria > Pseudomonadota > Alphaproteobacteria > Caulobacterales > Caulobacteraceae > Acaudatibacter. The sequence continues at coordinate 9,844 of JAKAZA010000127.1, forward strand.
CGCAGCCTCGTTCCGCGCGACCCGCCTCCGCTTCCACCGCGGCCGAGCCCGTCCAAGGCTTGGCGGCGCCCCAGCCCATCAACACCGCCCTCAGATCGGGCTCAGCCCCCCATCCCGCTGTTACGGCATCGTCCTGTGCGTTCCTGCGGCCACATCGACGAACACACGCGATCGCCCCGTCGGACAACACGCCGCATCACTGTCCTTGAGGGTGAGCATGTCCAACTCGACACCTCCTCGCCGGAAACTGGCCGCCTGCGGATCGCCAATTATATTCGGGACTGAACGCACGTAGCGAAGCACACCGGCGACGTTGCGAAATAACACCACCTTGTCGAACACCCCGTTTCCGCCGGCGGGGTTATAGAACACAAAAGCAATGGCATCCGCGCGACCGTCGCCATCGAAATCACCGCAAAAGACGCGAGTGCTCAGCACGTCCCCCTTAATATCTGACCGCGCCCATCGCCTGACAGATCCAAGCGCTGGACATCCCTGTCCGGCATGAACCTTTGTCACAAGATCACTTCCACCCGCGAACGCGGTCGGAGCCGCCAACACGCAGCTTACCATTAGCAGTAAGCTTGAGATTTTGATCAAGATTCGCACGTGCGCCCCACCTGTCTAAAGAAAGAACGGCTTACTTAAGCAACACCCGGGAAACGCCAAGACAGGCACGCGAGGCGCAGCGTGTCAACTCGAAGCGCATCACCCTAGCCCGCCGCGCCGCGAAGGCTGTCTGCGCCACCGGCCGGGCGAGCCGGCTCGGACGTCGGATGCGGCGCCAGGAAGCCCGGGAGCGGTGAGCCGGACTCAGCAAGCGCCGCCCACACCGGGGCCGCAGCCCGCCCCGAAACGAAGAGGCCCGCCAAGTCACTGACCTGGCGGGCCTTTTCTTGGGTGCGGGGACAGGATTTGAACCTGTGACCTTCAGGTTATGAGCCTGACGAGCTACCGGGCTGCTCCACCCCGCGGCAACTTTCGCCGCCGGCGGCGCCGGCGTGTCTCGGATCGTGATGAAGGGTCAGTCGGGGTGAATACATCCTCTTGGCAGACCTGGCGGCGACCTACTCTCCCGCGCCTTAAGACGAAGTACCATCGGCCCTGGAGGGCTTAACGA
>JAKAZA010000128.1 GCA_021816155.1 Pseudomonadota bacterium
GCCAGGCAGGATCGCTGGCCGGGAATGCGCCCAGTCCCATCAGCGTCGAGGTGACGGGCGCCCTCGCCAGCGCCGCGAACTCGCGCAGCGACGCGCTAGCCTCGGGGCCGGCGTTGATGACGCCGCCGCCGGTGTAGAGGATCGGCCGGCGCGCCTGGGCGATCAGCGCCGCGGCCTCCGCGATCCGGGCTGGGTCGCCGTCGACGCGCGGATGATAGTTGTGGCTCGCCCTGGCCGCGTGAGGGCCGACGTAGGGGCCGGTGGCGAACTGGACGTCCTTGGGAATGTCGACGACGACAGGGCCGGGCCGTCCGGTCGTGGCGATCTTGAAGGCCTCATGCAGGATGTGCGGCAGGTCCTCGACACGCTTCACGAGGTAGTTGTGCTTGGTGCAGGGCCGCGTGATGCCCACCGTGTCGCATTCCTGGAATGCGTCGGTGCCGATCAGGTGCGTTGGCACCTGGCCGGTCAGCACGACCAGCGGAATCGAGTCCATCAGCGCATCGGTGATGCCGGTGACGGAGTTGGTCGCGCCCGGCCCCGAGGTGACGAGCACGACGCCGCAGCGGCCGGTCGAACGCGCGTAGCCCTCTGCGGCGTGCGTCGCCCCTTGCTCGTGACGCACCAGGATGTGGTTCAGGCGCGGCTCGTGGAAGAGCGCGTCGTAGATCGGCAGCACCGCGCCGCCCGGATAGCCGAAGAGGTCGGTGACGCCCTGGTCGACCAGGGCGCGAACGACCATCTCGGCCCCGGTCATGATCTCGGCGGCGGATTGGGTCTGGGCGTCTTCGATGGCGGGTTGGACGGTCATGGGAGTGACTCTGATCCGAAGGATGTTGGGGGCAAGAAAAAAGCCCCGCGAAGGGGCTCGGGCGTGCGACCGACGTCGGCGGGAGGGGCTTCAGCCTCCTGCCGATACCGGCCGCCGAATAAGTACGAGGCGCGCAGCGCGCATCGATCCGCTCCAAATCCTTGGTTGCGCGTGATGCCACCGTCGCGGCGAAGCGTCAAGGAAGCGCTGCGCCCGCCGTCTCGGCCAGCGAGCGCCATTGGGCGTCCGGGTCGAGTGTCTCGATGCGCGGCCAGTCCGGAGCCTGGTTTCGGAACCAGGTCAGCTGGCGCTTGGCGTAGCGCCGCGTTTCGCGCCGTGCGCCGGCCAGCGCCTCGGCACGGGTCGCGCGGCCCTCGAGCAGCGCCGCAATGTCGCGGACGCCCACGGCCTTCATTGCAGGGAGGGCGGGGTCGAGCCCACGGGCCATGAGCGCCCGCACCTCCTCGACCGCTCCGGTCTCGAACATGGCTGCGAGGCGGGCGTCGCAGGCCGCATAGAGCGGCGCGCGCGGCGGCTCCAGCACGATGGCGCGCCAGGCGCCGGGCTCGAGCGCCGGCCTGGTGTCGGCGTGCCAGGCGGTGAGCGGCCTGCCGGTATGTTCTGCGACGGCGAGCGCGCGGACGAGCCGCTGCAGATCGCCGCGCGCGATGCGGGCCTCGGCCTCGGGGTCGAGCTGCGCCAGTCGTGGCCGCAGCGCCAGCTCACCCGCCGCTCCCGCCTCGCGCGCCAGCCGCTCGGCGACCTCCCGCGGGATTGGCGGAATGTGGGCCAGCCCCCTGGTCAGAGCGCGGAGGTAGAGCCCTGTGCCCCCCACGACGATGGCCGTTCGCCGCCAGCGCGCGATGTCGTCCAGCACCCGTCGCGCGGTGTCGAGCCAAAGCCCGACTGACCAGCCGTCGGCCGCGTCGGCCACGCCGAAAAGATGATGCGGTACCATCAGCATGTCGTCGCGGGACGGCCGCGCGGTGAGCACCGAGAGGTCGCGGTAGAGCTGCATCGAATCGGCGTTGACGATCTCGCCGCCGAGAAGCCGGGCAAGACGCAGCCCCAGGGCCGACTTGCCGCTTGCGGTGGGGCCGGCGATCAGCCAGATGCGCGCTTCAGATGCGGAGGCGCCGGACATGCGGATCGTTCTGACGCTGGTTGCGAAGGACTACGAGGTCTTGCAGGACGCGCTGCCGCACGCGCTCGAGGCCGTGGCCGGCGCCGGGTCGCCGATCCGCGACACGGACATTCTCGGCGACGGCGCCGCCGACCTCTTCTTCGATCACGATGACCCCACGATCGTCCGTGCGCGGTGCGAGGATGCGCTGGAGCGCGCTCCGGTCGATATCTGCGTGCAGCTGGCCGACAATCGCAAGAAGCGCCTGCTTGTCGCGGACATGGATTCCACGGTGGTCTCCTGCGAGTGCCTGGACGAGCTTGCCGATTTCGCGGGCATGCGGCGCGAGGTGGCGCAGATCACCGAACGGGCCATGCGCGGCGAACTGGACTTCGAGGCGGCCCTGAAGGAGCGCGTGGCCATGATCGCCGGCCTGCCGCTCAGCGACATGCAGCGCTGCTTCGACGAGCGGGTGCGGCTGAATCCGGGCATCCGGACGGTGACAGCCACCATGGCCGCAGACGGCGCCCGTTGCGTGCTGGTGTCGGGCGGCTTCGACTTTTTCACCAGTCGCGTCGCGCAGGCCGCCGGTTTCCATGGCCACTGGGGCAACAAGCTGATCGACGACGGCGAAGCGCTGACCGGTCGGGTGGTCGAGCCGATTCTGGGACGCGACGCGAAGTTGAGCACGCTGCGCGCCGAGGCCGCGTCCATGGGCCTCGCCATGGCGGACACGCTCGCCGTGGGCGACGGCGCCAACGACCTCGACATGGTTCTGGCCGCGGGCCTCGGCGTGGCCTACCGCGCCAAACCCGTCCTGGCGGGGCAGGCGGACGCCAGGCTCGAGCACACCGACCTCAGAAGCCTGCTCTACTTCCAGGGCTACAGCGGCGACCGCTTCGTTACCGGCCGAGACGCGAGTTGACTTCCTACGCGCCGCCGGCGCGCGCTAACCCGCCGCGCATGGTCTTTCCGCACCAGATCAGAGCCGTCGTGTTCGACATGGACGGACTTCTCGTCGACACCGAGGCGGTGATCCGCGACCTGATGGTCGAGGCGGCGCCGCGCTACGGCGTCGATTTCCCCGAGCACGTCTTCGTCCAGATGGTCGGTCTGCCGAACGAGGCGAGCGACGCGATCGCGCGCGCCCACTTCGGTCCCGACTTTCCGCTGGAGGCGCTCTACGCAGAGGTGACGCGGGGACTTCACGCAGCCTGCGAAGCTGGCGTGCCGCTGAAGGCGGGCGTGATCGAGTTGCTTGACGGACTCGACGCCGCGGCGATCCCGCGCGCCATCGCCACGTCGTCCGGCCACCCGGCGGTCCAGCGCACGCTCGGGCCGAGCGGCATCCTGCCCAGGTTCCATGCCGTGGTCGCCGCCGGCGACTATCCGCGCGGCAAGCCCAACCCGGATCCGTTCCTCACCGCCGCCGACCGCCTCGCCGTGGCGCCCGAGCACTGCCTGGCGCTCGAGGACTCGCACAACGGGGTGCGCGCCGCGCACGCGGCCGGCATGATGACCGTGATGGTCCCCGACCTCCTGGCGCCGACCGACGAGATGCGCAGCCTGTGCCTCGCGATCGCCGGCAGCCTGCATCACGTGCGCGAGATGCTCGGCGTCGGCGGCGCCTTGTAAACACGCGTCCGCTTGCGGATATGACGGTCATGGCCACTCCAGACCGCGCCCAGGCGCTCGCCGCGCTCGACCGCGTCATCGACCCGGCGTCCGGCAAGGGCCTTTCCGCCGCCGGCCTCGTGCAGGGGCTGATGCTGGGCGAAGGCCGCGCCGGGTTCATCCTTGAAGTGCCCGCCCAGGACGCCGCGCGCTACGCGCCGATCCGCGAGCAGGCGGAGCGGGCGTTGAAGGGCGTGCCGGGCGTCGTCAAGGCGCAGGTCGTGCTCACGGCGGCGGCCAGGGCGCGCCCGCCGGCCCCGGGCGTGACGCGGGTGCGCAAGGGCGCGCAGCTTGCGCAGGATCCTCACGCGCAGCCCCGCGCCGCCGAGGCGGAGAAGCCGCCGTTCGTGAAGCGCGTGATCGCGGTCGCGAGCGGCAAGGGCGGCGTCGGCAAGTCGACCGTCGCCGTCAACCTCGCCTGCGCCTTCGCCGCGCAGGGTCTGCGGGCGGGCGTGCTCGACGCCGACGTCTACGGCCCCTCGGCGCCGCGCATGCTGGGCGTCGACGAGCAGCCGGCGTTCGAGGACGGCAAGCTGACGCCGCTCACGGCGCACGGCCTGAAGGTCATGTCGATCGGATTCCTCGTCGACGAAGGCGCGCCGATGATCTGGCGCGGGCCGATGGCGTCGTCGGCGGTTCGCCAGATGATCACGGACGTGCGCTGGGGCACGCAAGCCGAGCCGCTGGATGTGCTCGTGGTCGACCTCCCGCCTGGCACCGGCGACGTCCAGCTGACGCTGGTGCAGAAGCTGAAGCTCGATGGCGTGGTCATCGTCTCGACGCCCCAGGAGATCGCGCTGATCGATGCGCGGCGCGCCGCCGAGATGTTCCGCAAGACGGCGACGCCGATTCTCGGGGTGATCGAGAACATGGCCTACTTCCCCGATCCCTCCACGGGCGCGCCGATCCCGATCTTCGGTTCTGGGGGCGCGAAGGCCGAGGCTGCGAGGCTCGGCGCGCCGCTTCTCGCCGAGATCCCGATCGACATCGCCCTTCGCGCCGGCGGTGACGACGGCGTGCCGATCGTCGCCGGCGATCCGCTCGGGGCGGTGGCGCAGACGTTCGCCGCCGCGGCGCGGGCCCTGTCCGCGACCTGAGGCTACTCTGCGGCCTCGGAGAGCGGTCCCACCAGGCTTTCCTCGGCGGCCGCCACGTCCAGCGCTGCGAGCGCATCGCGGATCTCGGCGTGCCGCTTGGCGTCGAGCTTGTACCCGAAGAACATCGCGCCGCCGAACCAGACCAGGATGATCGGCGCGAATAGATAGCACATCTCCAGTCCGAAGACAGCCTGGGGCGTGTTGTGGGCGTGTTCAGCGCCATTGTAGCCCACGGCGGCAAGGATCGGGAACACGATCAGCACGGTTATGCTGGCGCCGATCTTGGTCGTGGTGGTCACCATTGAGAAGAGCAGGCTGGTGAGATCCTGTTTAACCTCGAGCTTCACCTCGTCGGCGACGTCGGCGATCATCGACCGCACCAGCAGCAGGAAGGCGCTGGCGCAGAAGCCCACCGAGAACATCCCGATGACCGTCGGCACCGACTGGGAGAAGGTGTAGTGGCCGCTGACCTTCGGCAGCGACATCAGGATCGTCTGGGTGATCGAGTAGGCGACGCAGGCGATCTGGACGGTGCGGTGCTTGCCGAACCGCGAGGCGAGGCGGCCCCAGAACGGCGCGCCCACGAAGCCGGCGCCGATGTAGGCGATCAGCAGCAGGCCGACGTCGGGTATGTTGAAGCCCTTGGCGTCGTGGAAATAGTAGACGTAGAGCGGCGCGGTGGTGCCGGGGCCCAGCGTGAGCAGCAGGTCGGCCAGGACGAGCCGCGCCATCGAGGGCCGGCCGAGCGCGCTGAGGTAGTCGCTCATCTTGAACGACGGCCGCTGCGCGACGGCGCCGAGGCGCTCCGGCGTGAGGCCCGCGCAGATCGCCAGCGCGATCGGAAAGGCGATGATCAGGATCAGGCCGAGGATCGGCATGCTCGACTTCACCCCCGCGGCGATCTTGCCGTGGGTGAAGAGCGGCAGGGTGAGGATGGCCACCGAGCCGAGCACGCCCATCGCCTGCTGGATGGCGAAGACGCGCGAGCGGTCATGGTACTCGCGGGCGAGCACGGCCGACCAGGCGGCCAGGGCGATGTTGATCATCGACATGCCCGCGTAGGTCACCACCAGCCAAAGGATCAGCGAGAAGGTGGTCGGGTGGCCGGTCGGCATCAGCACCTCGTAGATGCCGAGCAGCACCAGCGGCACACCCATGATGAGCCAGGGCCGGTAGCGGCCGATCGGCGTCTTGGTGCGGTCCATGACGAGCGCGACGAGCGGGTCCAGCCCGACGTCGAACACCCGGGTCAGGGTTATGGCGGCGGTCACGGCCAGGAATGCAGCCTTCGTGCCCGCCGCGAAGTTGTCGATGCCGAGGCTGACGTAATGCCGGGGCAGGTAGACCCCGTAGATCACCAGCATCGCCGCGAGCGGCACGCCCAGCGTACCGAAGCTCAGGATGTGCTGCAGCGGAACTCGCGCCGCGGGCGCCGCGGTGGGGCTCGATGACAAACGCTTCCTCCAAATCGTACTTTTGGGCGCCTCGGGCGCTCCTAATTTGAAGGAATTAAATCACGGCCCTTCGCGGTGCGCACGCTCCAAAATGCAGCTTATTCGGCCGGCGCCGAGGCAAGTCCGTGAGAGCCGCCGACACTTTCTCGCGCCGCGAGCGCATCGCGGATTTCCGCGTGCCGCTTGTGGTCGAGTTTGTAGCCGATATAGCAGGCGCCGCCGAGCATCACGAAGGTGATCGGGCCGAGGATGTAGACGAGCTCAAGGTTGTGGATCGCCGCCGGCGTGTTGTGGGCGCCTTCCCTCGACTGGTAACCGACGAGCCCGAGGATAGTAAAGCTGAAGGTGATGGCGAGCGCGCTGGCGATCTTCTCCGCGCTGGTGCACATCGCGTAGAGCAGGCCTTGGCGATGCTTGCCCTTGGCCAGACGGATCGCGTCGCCGACGTCGGCGCACATCGCCCGACCCAGGAGCTGGAAGCCGGCCGCGAGGAAACCCAGCATGAACATCAGCGCCGCCGCCGGGACGAGCGCGCCGCGGGGAATCAAGGCGATCGCGACCAGGCCGAGCGAATAGCCGGTGCTTGCGATCATGAGGGCGCGATGCTTGCCGAGCCGCGTTGCGAGCCAGCTGAGCACCGCCGCGCCTGCGACGCCGGCGACGATGTAGAGCGCCAGCAGGAGGGTCGCCACCTTGAACGAGAACCCGCGCGAGTCCTGGAAGTAGAACAGGTACATCGCACTCATCCAGCCCGGCCCCATGGTCAGGCAGAAGGCCGCGGCGACGATCCGGCGCATGTCGGGCCAGGTGATCATCTCCCAGTAGTCGCGCAGCGTGACCTTCTCGCTGGAGTGCTCCGTCACGATGCGCTCGGGCGTGAAGATGGTGGCCGCGGCGATGCCCAGCGGCGTCACGATCACGATGAACCAGCCCATCACCTGCACGGCGGCGACGGAGTTCTTGCTGAGTCCCAGCGCGACCACGAGCACCACCGTCGCCGCAATGGTTCCGACCACCTGGATCGTCCCGAAGACGCGCGAACGGTCATGGTACCGCGAGGCGATCACCGCCGCCCAGGAGGCCTGAGAGAGCGCGATCACCGAGAAGCCGATGTAGTAGAGGAACAGCCAGCCGATCAGGTAGGGCAGCTGCACGCCGGCCGGCGCCAGGAACAGCATGTAGACCGGGATGCCGAGCAGCGGCGCCGAAGCCAGCATCCACACCCGGTAGCGGCCGATGCGCGTGCGGGTATGGTCCATGATGAGGCCGAGGATGGGGTCGAAGCCCATGTCGACGATCCGCACGAGTCCGAACGCCGCACCGACGGCCGCCAGGCTCAGGCCGATGTGGCTCGCATAGTATCTGGGCAGATAGACCCCGAGCGCCACGGCGAGGCCGCCGACGGGAAGGCCCGGCAAGGCGAACGCGAGGAGCCGCGGCCACGAGAGCCCGTGGTCGGATGCGGCTGCGGTGGAAGGAGCTGTCACGCCGGGCGTTCCTGGACTGCGCGCCTCTGAGGGGCGCCTACTGTTCGTCCCAGCAGAAGCCGAAGCCCCCCGTCGGCGCAAGGGGGCTTCGGCGGCGACGCCACGGCTCCGCCGTCCCTGGCGCGCCGATCAGGCGGATTGAGTCATCTTCCGGAAGAACTTCTGGGTTTGCTCTCCACCATTGAAGTAGGCCTGCTGGTCGGCCGCGTCGCCGATCCCGGCCCAGTTGTCGCGCACTTCCTCGACCGAGAGGCCGCGTTCGCCGAGGTAGACGCCCTCGGTCTCGTAGAGCCGGGCCAGCGCGAAGGCGCCGCCGCCGGCGGTGAGGATCGCGCCGGTGGGCGCTTCGTCGGAGCAAAGGAAGACCACCCCGGGCGTCACATACTCGGGCTTCAGCCGGTCGCCCATCTCGGCGGGCATCAGGCCCTCGGTCATGCGCGTGTAGGCCACCGGCGAGATGGCGTTGACGTGAATGTTGTTCTTCTGGCCCTCGAGCTTGAGGCTGTTCATGAAGCCGACGAGCGCGAGCTTGGCCGCGCCGTAATTGGTCTGGCCGAAGTTGCCGTAGAGCCCGGTTGACGAGGTGGTGACCACGATCCGCCCGTAGCTCTGCTGGCGCATGATCTCCCAGAGCGCCTTCACCGGCTTGACCGTGCCCATAAGGTGCACGTTGAGCACGAATTCGAAGTCGGAAATCTCCATCTTGGCGAACGACTTGTCGCGCAGCACGCCCGCGTTGGCGACCAGGATGTCGACGCGGCCCCAGGCGTCCATCGCCTGTTTCACCATGTGGGCGACGCCCGCATCGTCGGTCACCGAGGAGCCGTTGGCGAGGGCCTCGCCGCCGGCCGCCTTGATCTCTGCGACCACCTTGGCCGCGGCCTCCGAAGATCCGCCCGAGCCATCGACCGCGCCGCCGAGGTCGTTGACCACCACCTTGGCGCCGCGCCGCGCCAGTTCCAGCGCGTGCTGGCGTCCGAGTCCGCCCCCCGCGCCCGTCACGATCGCAACCTTGCCGTCGAAGCGGATGTCCGCCATGGCTCAACTCTCCCGATGAAGCGGCGGCGTTCATGCGCAAGGCCGGCTGGGGCGTCAAGCGCCCCGGCGACGCCGCCGGCGGCGTGGGGCGGGAACAAACCTGGCCTTGATCCAGATCAATTCCCGTCGCGGCGCCCCGCCGCATCGTCGCGCCGGATCAAAACGACGCGAGGAGCCTTTGGATGTCGGCGCAACAGGGACGCAGGTCCATCGTCAACATGGTCATCGTCCTTGCTCTCGGGCTGCTGCTCGCGGGCACGGTCTATTCGATCTACGCGATGACGACCTTCACGCTCTCCGGCGCGTCCTGACCGCCGCCGCGTCTTCCGCTACCCTGCCCGCAAGGCGGAGGATGCGATGGCGCGGACGGTCAGGGTCTTGAGCGAGGACGTGTGGTTCGGCGAGGGACCGCGCTGGAGGAACGGTCGGCTGTGGTTCAGCGACTTCGCCGAACGCAAGGTATGGTCCATCTCGCCGGCGGGCGATCTGCGCGCCGAACTCGAGGTCGGCGACTCGCGTCCGTCGGGGCTTGGCTGGACGCCGGACGGAGACCTCCTCTTCGTGGCGATGGAAGGCGGCGAGGTGCGACGCGTCGGCGCGGACGGTTCGGTCGATCGCCACGCGGACCTGCGTCCCCTCTCGCCGTGGCTCTGGAATGACATGGTGGTGGGCGCCGACGGCCGCGCCTACGCCGGTGAATTCGGCTTCGACTTCAACGGCGAGATGGATCGCCGCGGCCTAGCCAGCGTGGTCGCCGACCACCCGGCCGCACGCCTCGCCGTCGTGCATCCGGACGGCCGGGTCGAAGTCGCGGCCGAGGACATGCACTTCCCCAATGGCTCGGCGATCTCGCCGGACGGCCGCACGCTGATCGTGGGCGAGACGCTGGCCCGGCGTCTGACCGCGTTCGACATCGGCGAGGGCGGCCGGCTCTCGAACCGCCGAGTCTGGGCGCAGCTCGGCGAGCGGCTGACGGACGGCGTCTGCCTGGACGCGGAGGGCGCGGTCTGGTTCGCCAATCCCGCGGCGCCGGAGTGCGTCCGGGTGGCCGAAGGCGGGCGGGTGCTGGAGGTGATCGAGACGGAGCTGCCGTGCTTCGCCTGCATGCTGGGCGGTGAAAGCGGCCGCGACCTCTTCATCCTGACGGCATCCTGGAACCCGCCGGGCCAGCCGCCGCGCAAGGGCCAGATCCTCGCGGTGACGGTGGACGTCGCTCACGCGGGCTGGCCCTAAGTTCCGGCGTTCCCCTCGCGGGACCGCCGCGCCTACGGCTTCGCCAGATCGAACGCCTCGCGGAAGAACGCCACGTTGGCCCGGCGCGCCGCCTCCGCGGCCTCGGAGTGGAACGCCATCAGCACCGGTCCGCCGGCGCCCTTGTGGGCGAACGGGTCGACGATCGTCTTAGCCTCGCCGCTGCGGTCGAAGGCGTGGCCGGCGCCCTTGTGGGTGATCCCGCGGATCAGGGCGCGGCTCGCGGGCGGGATCCTCGCGAGGAGTTGCTCGAGCCCGTCCGGGTCGTCGTAAGTGTCTGCGTCGCCGGTCTGGATAAGGATCGGCGCGCCGGTCGGGTCGGCAAGCGTGAGGCCCGGGACGACTTCGTAGGCCCAACAGACCGGGTAGAGCGCTGCATGGGCTACGATCCGCGGGGCGTCCGCGCCCAGCCGCTCGCGCCAGCGGCGGCTCGCCGTCAGCAGCGCGACGACGCCGCCCCACGAGAATCCGAGAATGCCGATGCGGGCGGGGTCGACTTCCGGCTGTTCGGCCAGGAACCGGACGGCGGCGAACGCGTCCGGCAGGGTCTCGGGCACGGCCTTCGGTCGCGAGGCCGCGCCACGGCCGGATCCGCGCGCCGCCCACATGTCGATCTCGAAGGTCGCGAACCCGGCGCCGTTCAGGGCCTCGGCGTGGAACGCGCCGCGCCCGTCGACGCCGTCGGAGCCATGACATATCAGCACCGCAGGAACGCGGGATTGCCCCTCCAGCGGCGTCGCCAGCTTGCCCGCGACGGTCAGCGGCGGGTCGGCCGCCGTCCGGTACGCAGCATACGAGGTGCGCCAGCCGCTCCCAGGCTCCGTCATGGGGCGAAGCTCGAGCGCGCTTTCACGCCCCAGTGCCCGTTCTCGCGGGTAACCACGTAGATCGAATCGAACGCGCCCAGCACGCTGCCGTCCTTGCGGTAGCGCACGAAGCGGGTGTCGATGTGGACCTTGTCGTCGCCGGCGTGGACCA
>JAKAZA010000011.1 GCA_021816155.1 Pseudomonadota bacterium
CGGCGGCGCCTGCGGCTGTGGCTGCGGCGCCGCTGCGGCTTGGGTTTGCGGCGCCTGAACCGCGGGGCGAACGTCCGTCGGCTCGGAAGAGACGATGTTGATCGGCACCGACGAGCCGATCGGCAGCATCGCCGGGTTCGACGGGACGAACAGCAGCAGCGCCAGCACGGCCGCATGCAGCGCCGCGGCGGCGACGAGTGCGGCAAGGCGGCTGTCGCGCCGGATCATCGCCGCACCGCTCATTGCATCGGATCGGGGGGCTGCGGCGACGTCGGCGCCTGGTCGCCGGCCGGCGACGGCGCGACGTGCGGTCCGGACGAGGGACCGCCGGAATCGGTGATCAGGTTGATCTCGGTGAAGCCAGACGACGACAGCGCGGCCATCACCTGGGCCACGATCGCGTACTGCGCCCGGCCATCGGCGCGCACATAGATCGGGCGCTTCAGCCCCGCGCCGGCCACCGATTGCAGCGCCGGCGACAACTGGGCGAACGGCACCTCGTCCTCATTGAGGTAGATCGAGCCGTCGGCCTTCACCGAGACGGTCAGCGGTTGCTGCTGGTCCTGCATCGCGCCGGCTTCGGTCTTGGGCAACTGCAGCGGCACGCCGACCGTGAGCAGCGGCGCCGAGATCATGAAGATGATGAGGAGCACGAGCATCACGTCGACCAGCGGCGTGACGTTGATCTCCGAGAGCGCAGCGCGCCGGGCCCGGCGGCCACGCCGCCGGGCCTGGAACGGATCGTGGATCGAGAGCGCCATGGCGACTCAGACCGCGCGTTCCGCAAGGCGCCGCTGGATCGCCGTCACCAGGTCGTCCGCGAACCCTGCGAGCCGGGCCGAGAACTTGCCGGCGTCGTTGGAGAACTTGTTGTAGGCGATGTACGCGGGGATCGCGGCCGTGAGGCCGATCGCCGTGGCGAACAGCGCCTGCGCGATCGCCGGCGCGACGACCGAGAGGTTCGTGTTCTTCTCGATCGCGATGGCCTGGAAGGCGTGCATGATGCCCCAGACCGTGCCGAACAGGCCGATGAACGGCGAGGCGGTGGCGACGATGGCCAGGCTCCCCAGTCCGTCCTCGATGCGCTGGCTCTCACGATCGATGAGCGCGCCGAGAACCCGGTCGATGCGCTGCACGAGGAACGCGGCCTGAGTGTCGGACTGGCCGCCCGACAGCAGGCCCTTGGACCTCGCCTCGCGCCACTCGCGCAGGGCCGCCTGCAGCATCCGCGGCAGCGGCTGGCGGGGATGCTCCCCGGCCTGCTGCGCGATGTCCTCCAGCGCCCGGCCCGAACCCACGGCTTCCTCGAAGCTGTTGGCCTGCGCGTTCAGCACCGTGAAGCGCGCGGCCTTGTCGATGATCACCGCCCACGACCACAGCGAGGCCATCGCCAGGCCGATCATGACCCCCCGCACCACCCAGTCGGCCGCCATGAACTGGTGGACGACGTTGAACGTCTGGGGGGTGATGGCGGTGGCGTCCATGGGCTCGCGTGCGACCTTCGGGGGGGGGGTGGGCGGCGAAAAGCGCACGCCGATGGTTAAACTATGGCGTGGCGGCCGCCAGGAAAGGCGCGATCCGCTCACTGAGCTCCGGCGGCGGGCGGCGCGGGCGACCGTCCAGACGAATGCACACCACTTCGACCTCGGCCTCTGCGATCAGGTCGCCACCCCGCACGGCGCGCTGCCGCGCCAGGATCCGAACGCCCTTGCCCCTTCGGTACCGGGTGCGGATCTCGAGGACGTCGTCGACACGGGCGGCCTTGTGAAACTGGACTCCGATTCGCGTCACCGCAAAGGCGCATGGATCGGAGAGCGACAGAAGGGCGCTGTGCTCCACGCCGGCGGCGCGCAGGAACTCGGTGCGCCCGCGCTCGAAGAAGCGCAGGTAACCGGCATGGTAGACGACGCCGGTGAAATCGGTGTCCTCGTAGTAGACGCGCACGGGCAGCACGTGCTCGTGGCCCTCGAAGCCGCTGCGGAACTGGACGTCTGTCACGGCTCGTCGAACAATCCGGACTGGCGCGGCGTGGCCGGGGGCGCGAGGCCGAGATGAAGGTAGGCCTTGGCGCAGGCGAGCCGGCCGCGCGGCGTGCGCTGGATGAAGCCTTGCTGGAGCAGGAACGGCTCGATGACATCCTCGACGGCGTCCCTGGCCTCGGCGATGGCGTAGGCCAGGGTCTCTACGCCAGCCGGGCCGCCGCCGTAGTGCTCGATGAGCGCGGCGAGATAGCGGCGGTCGAGGGAGTCGAGGCCCGCCTCGTCGACCTCGAGGCGGCCCAGCGCGCCCGCGGCCGCCCTGCGATCGATCGTCTGGCGGCCGTCGGCGGCGGCGAAGTCGCGCACCCTGCGCAACAGGCGCCCAGCGACGCGCGGCGTGCCGCGGGCGCGGGCGGCGATCTCGGCGGCGCCGTCCGGGGCGAGCCCGGCGCCCATCTTGCGGGCTGCCGCGAGCAGCACCTGTTCGAGCTCGGCGGAGGAGTAGAACTCGAGCCGCAGCGGGATCCCGAAACGGTCGCGCAACGGCGTGGCGAGCAGGCCGGCGCGCGTGGTTGCGGCGACTAGGGTGAACGGCGCCAGGTCGATGCGGATCGAGCGCGCCGAGGGGCCCTCGCCGATCACCAGATCGAGGGCGTGATCCTCCATGGCGGGATAGAGGATTTCCTCGACGTTGGCGGCCAGGCGGTGGATCTCGTCGATGAAGAGGACGTCACGCGGTTCGAGGTTGGTGAGGATCGCGGCCAGGTCGCCCGCCTTGGCCAGCACCGGCCCCGACGTGGCGCGGAAGCCCACCCCCAGCTCGCGGGCGATGATCTGCGCGAGCGTGGTCTTGCCGAGGCCTGGCGGGCCGAACAGCAGCACGTGGTCGAGCGCCTCGCCGCGGTCGCGCGCCGCGTCGATGAACACCCTCAGGTTACCCTTGGCCTGCGCCTGACCGACGAACTCGGCGAGCGTCTGGGGCCGGAGCGCCCGATCTGTCGGCTCGAATGGAGCCGGTTCGCCGGAAACGATGCGGTTCACCTCCCGAGCTCCTGCAGCGAGGCCTTGATGAGCTCGGGCTCGGAAGCGTCTTCGCCGAGCCGCGCGGCGGCGTGGTCGACCACGCGGCGGGCATGGGTCTCGGCGACGCCGAGGCCGAGCAGGGCCGCCACGGCCGCCCCTGACGCCGAGTCGCGCGTCGGCGAGCCCGCGGCGACGGACGCGTGGAAGGCGGCGGCCGTGGCGGTCCCGAGCGGCTTGTCTTTCAGTTCGGTGACGATCCTGAGGGCGAGCTTGGCTCCGACCCCGTTGGCGCGCGCCACGGCGGCGCGGTCGCCGCGCTGGGCCGCCAACGCGAGCTCGCTGGGGGAAAGCACGTCCAGAACCGCGAGCGCCGCCTTCGGCCCCACCCCCTGGATGTTCTGCAAGGCGACGAACGCGCCACGGTCCTCGCGGCCGAGGAACCCGTAAAGCCGCAAGCCGAGCTGATCCGACCACTGGGACTCGATGTGCAGCACCGTCTCGGCGCCGACGTCGGGCAGCCGGCCGAGCGTGCGCGCCCCGCAGCGCACCACGTAACCGACGCCCATCACGTCGATCAGCGCGTCCTCCTCGCCGATCTCCGCCACCTCGCCGCGCAGGCGTCCGATCACGCCGCGGCTCCCACGGCGCGGGCCTTGCGGGCGTGGGCGTGGCAGATCGCGACCGCGAGCGCGTCGGCCGCGTCGGCCGTCACTCCGCCGGCGGCGGGCAGGATTCGGCCGACCATGAAGGCGACCTGCGCCTTGTCGGCTCCGCCCGTCCCGACCACCGCCTTCTTGACCACCGTCGCGGCGTACTCGGCCACCGGCAGGCCGGCTGCGGCCGGCGCGAGCATCGCCGCGGCCCGGGCGTGGCCGAGCTTCAACGTCGACGCCCCGTTGGCGGTGACGAATGTCTCCTCGATGGCCGCCTCGTGGGGCGCCCAGCGAGCGACCACCTCGGCGACGCCGCGATGAAGGCCCAGCAGCCGTTCGGCGAGCGGCGCGGTGTCGCGAGGCGCAACCACCCCATGGGCGACATGGGCGATGCGCGCGCCTTCCACCTGCACGACGCCCCAGCCGGTGCGCCGCAGGCCCGGATCGAGGCCGAGGATGCGAATCGCGTTCGTCATGTGTTCCCAGAACATCGCGCGGACAACGCCGCCTGAAAAGCGTCCCGGAGTGGTTAACCGACGATTACCCGGCGGTCGGGCGCGTGGTAAGCGCACGCGGCGCTGAAGGAGGCTTCCGATGACGGGATGGCGGCAGGCCTTGGCCGCCCTGGCCGGGGCGGTGGTCCTGCTGGCCGGGCGGGCGGTGCTGGCGCAGAGCGGCTTCTGGGCTGGCGCGTGGCGCGGCGAGGCCCGGGTCGGCTCCGCCACGATGCTGGTCGAGCTCGTCGTTCAGCCCGATGGAACCTACGTGGAGACCGAGCGGTCCGGCTCGATGATGACCATGCAGTCCGGACAGGTACGGCTGCCCGCGGCTGGGAAGATCGCCTTCACCGTGACGGGCTGGCAGCCCAGGACCACGCCCGCTTACCACGCGCTCGGGGGCGCCGGCGGCTTCTACGCGCCGGCGCTGCCTTCGAAGCCGCCGGGCGGCGTCTGGCGCTACCGGTTCACGGATGCAGACACCGTGGTTCTGCAGGGTGCGGGCCTGGGGGGATCGATGATGCTCGTCCGCGTCCGATAACGGCTGCAGCTCAGCCCGCCAGCTTCTCCAGCTCGGCCTCGTCGATGGCGTAGTTGCCGAACACGTTCTGCACGTCATCGTCGTCGTCCAGCGCGTCGATCAGCTTGACGAGGCTCGCGGCCGACTCGCCGGAGACGGGAACCTCGGACTTCGGCTTCCAGACGATGGCCGTGGACTTCGCCGGCCCGAGGTTGGCTTCTAGCGCCTCGGCCACCGCCGCCAGGTCCTCGAACGCCGAATAGATGGTGTGCCCGTCCGCGTCGCTCTCGACGTCCTGGGCGCCCGCCTCGATGGCGGCCTCCATCACCGCGTCGTCCGAGCCCGCCGCCTTCGGGTAGGCTATCTCGCCCAGGCGGTCGAACATGAACGACACGGCGCCTGTCTCGCCGAGGTTGCCGCCGTGCTTGGTGAAGATCGAGCGCACATTGGCGGCGGCGCGGTTGCGGTTGTCGGTGAGGATCTCGACGATCAGGCCCACGCCGCCGGGCGCGAAGCCCTCGTAGCGGATCTCCTCCATGGTGTCGGCCTCGCCGCCCATGGCCTTCTTGATCGCCCGGTCGATATTGTCCTTCGGCATCGACTCGGCCTTGGCGTTGGCGATGGCGAGCCGCAGCCGCGCGTTCGCCGTCGGGTCCGGCACGCCGTGCTTGGCCGCCACGGTGATGTCGCGCGCCAGCTTCGAGAAGAGCTTGGAACGGATCCTGTCTTGGCGGTCCTTGCGGAACTGGATGTTCTTGAACTTGGAATGTCCGGCCATGGCGGGCGGCTTCTAGCGCCCGCCGGCCCGGGATGGAAGCGAGGCGCACTCCAGCCGCTCTTCGGCGCCGTCCGCGAGGCGGAAGATCACGCCCTGCGGCTTGTCGAGGGCGCGGATGGCGTCGAGGTCGAGGCCGAGGCAGAGGCCGCGCAGGGTGCGGGCGACGCCGGCGTGAGTGACGACGACGGTGCGGCGAGAGGCGGCGCGCGCGCGGGCCTCGGCGAGCCAGTCGGCGACCCGCGCCCTCAGCTCCTCGAACGTCTCGCCGCCCGGCGCGCGGCCGAAGATGCCGTTCAGGCCGGAGAACTGCGGCCACGCCGCCTCGAGCTCGGCACGGGTCAGGCCCTCGAAGACGCCGTAGCCGACCTCGACCAGGCGCTCGTCGACGACCGGCTCGGGCAGCCCGGCCAATTCGGCGACGATGGCGGCGGTCTGGCGGGCGCGGCCGAGCGGGCTGGTCTCGAGGCGCCACTCGCCGCCTTCGGCGCGCCGGATGCCGGCCAGCCGCTCGCCCATCGCCCGGGCCTGCGCCTCGCCGAGCGGCGTCAGCGCGGAGTCGACGCGGCCCTGGACGCGGTCCTGCGCGTTGTAGAGGGTCTGGCCGTGGCGAATGAGATAGATCATTCCCCGCGATGTAGCCCGCGGCTAGGGTGGGCGTCATCCGCCTGGGAGGCTTTGGGCCGATGAATTACGACGAACTGGCCGACCCGGACGAGCCAGAGGAATTGCCCGAAGAGATCGTGCACTGGCAGCCGACGCACCGGCCGCTGACCACCGTCCACGGCGCGGAAGCGCTGGGCGCCTCGGCGACCGGCAGCTCCGTGGTCGGCGCGCTGGCGCTGGGCGCGCTTGCGCTCGGCGCGTTCGCCATCGGGGCGCTCGCGATCGGCCGGCTCGGGATCGGCCGCATGATCGTGCGCAACGCCAGATTCGACCGGCTGGACGTCGGCCAGCTGACGGTGAAGCGCCTCCGCGTGCTGGAGCGCGACTAGCGGCCGCCTGCCCACGACGACGATCTTACCGCGGCGAAAAACACCGACGCGCGCGCCGTCTCCTCAGTCGAGCTCGAGGTCCAGGAGCCGGACGTACTGTTGCCCGGAGTGCATGTCGCGCTCGACCATGCCGCCCTGCGGCGCGGCGCGCGGATAGGAGATCTTCACCATGCAAAGGGGTTCGACCGGATAGACCTCGATCATCGCCGCCTCCGTCTGGAGCAGGGGCGCGAGCGCCGCGGGTTGGAGCTTGGCGTGGTGGGCCCGGTAGCTCTCCGCCCCATCGAAGAAGGCGTCGACCGTGATCCAGAACGGCCCAGCCACCTTGGAGCGGACGTTCCGACAGACGTCGCGAAGCCTAGGCATCGGCCCCCTCCGTCGCTGTGGCCAAGTCGATCCAGCGCGTCCGCACCAGCTCAAGCGGATCGTCGAGCTCGACCACATGGTTGAGTCTGAACTCGAACACCTGTCCGCGCGGGATCTCGGCGGGCGAGAACGGAAAGCCGTAGCTCGGCAGCTCGACGCCGTCGGACAGCGGCATGTGGAAGAAGTACGGGTTGCAGGCCTTCGCCATCTGGTC
Organism: Pseudomonadota bacterium; assembly: GCA_021816155.1. Lineage (GTDB taxonomy): Bacteria > Pseudomonadota > Alphaproteobacteria > Caulobacterales > Caulobacteraceae > Acaudatibacter. The sequence continues at coordinate 7,023 of JAKAZA010000011.1, forward strand.
GGCGAGATTCTGGCTCTCCGCGGTGATGACGCACATGACCCCGACCTCTCGCGGCGGCGCGGCCTCCTTCGGCACGGGGCCGCCGGTGACCGCGTTCCACCCATAGATGCGCAGCGACACGTCGAAGGCGCCTGCCCGCGCGCCCATCGTGCGCTCGATCCGCCGGGTCAGCACGTGGTGCATCCTGTCGTGAAAGAGGTCGAGATTGGCGAGCACCTGGGGATCGGCGATGCCCACGATCATGACCGTCTGGTAGCGGCCGGCCGAGGCGCCCTCGAGCTTCATCGTGTAGGGGCGAGGCTCCCAGACCGAGCCCTCGACCCGCACCCGGACTTCGCTGACCTGCTCGTAGCGGGCGGCGGTGACGTCTAGGACCCCGCCGGGCTCGGTCAGCCGGAACGGATTGCTGTTCTCGTAGAGCATGTGCGCGGACACGCTTTGGACTGTGCAGCGGGTGGCCGGGTGCAGCGGCTCGACCTCGAAGCCGGACCGGTCGATCGCCAGGATGACCCCGCTGCCCAGATTGACGTTGGCGGTGCACTGGGCGCCGCACTCGCCCGTCTTTCCCGCATGCCAGGCCGCCCCGGCGTGCGCGCCTCTCCAGATCGGATATGAGGCGAGCACCGCTGTGTCGGTGCTGCGGCCGCCGATGAGGATGTCGGCGCCGGCCTCAAGCGCCGCTATGTAAGGTTCGACGCCCATCAGGGCCACGATGTGGGCGCAGCTGTCGATCGTCGCGTCGTCCAGCGCGCCGAGCGGAGGCAGCGATCTCACCTTGCCAGCGGCATTCTTGGCCTTCAGCGTCTCGGCGGCGAGTTCGGAGTAGAGCGCGGCGACGCGGGGCGTAAGGCCCTCTTCGCGCGCCACCTCGGCAACGATCTCCAGCGTCCAGTCCACGTTGGGATCGGCCCCCGCCTGACCGGCGGTCCCGACAAGGAGCGGCGCTCTGCTTCGGGCCTGCGCCGTCATCAGCAGACGGAGGTCCGCCTTCACGGCGTCTCGGCTGTTCTTCGAGACGCCGGCGGCGAGATAGGCCGCGCCGCTGTCGGTCGAACCGGCGTCGAGCGCGATGACGTCAAAGCCCCTCTCGATCGCGGTGACGACCTCGTCTGCGCGGACGCCGGCGCCGAGTTGGCCGGCTGGAACGAACACCCTGACCGGGCTGAATGCAGGTCCGTCCGGCATTTCACATTCCGCACTGCGCTGCCGCGCGGCATCGGCCGCAGCGGAACACCGTTCCGCAACCCTTGTTATCGGCAGTCGTCCGCCCTCAATGCGCCAGCGTCACGGGCGGATGGCAAGAGGCAGGCGGCCCTCTTCCTCGGGACCGACGGCCCGTGGACAGCGCGATCAGGGCCGCGACCGGCCGATAGCGACGGGCCAGCGAGCGGACGCGCCGATCAAAGGCCGGCGGTTACGCGGACCTAGGCCGCGTCCGGATTCGGCCAGGAGGCCTCGACGTTGTTGTTGTCGGGGGCGAGGACGAAGGCGACGTAGTTGGCATCGCGCCTGAGCCTCTGCTCGCGAAACCCGGGCGGCCCGTTGTCGCGGCCGCCGTTCGCCAAGGCGGCCGCGTAGAAGGCTTCGACCGCTTCGCGGCTCGGCTCGGCGCGGCGAAGGCGAGGTGTATGGGCGCGGCGCCCGAGACGTTGCCCGCCCGCCAGTAGCTGGGAACGCCTTTGCGGCCGCCGGAAATGAACAGGAAGCCGCGCCGATCGGGATCCTTGAACAGCGCCGCGTCGAACTGCGGCATGTTCTGCAGGCGCTCGATGCCACGCGGCTTCAGGCAGGCGGCGAAGAAGGGCAGGCTGACGTCCGCATCGCGGACGAGGAATCCGATGTGATCGAACATGCGGTCACTATCCCTGAGGATGCGCCAAGGCGCGTCAGCAATGGCGGGCGCGGCGTATGACCCTCCGCGCGAAACGCAGGCTTGGCGACAGGCGCCATGCCGAGCGACCTGGACACAATCCGCCTCGCCGGGACGCGGACCCGGGCGTCCGGGCTTTTCCGCCGGACCTCCTAGACCCGCACCGCCTCGACCTGCGGCACGGTCTCCTTCAGCCGGCCGCCGATGCGGATCGGCTCGATGCGGCGGGCGAGGCCGGTGGCCTCGTCGGTCTCGAGGTAGACGCCGCAGACGGTGGCCGGCCCCTCAGCGGGCTTGAACCGGCCCTGCGAGATGCGCGTGGTGAAGCGGCGCAGCGGCTCTTCCTTCTGGTTGCCGATCACGCTGTCGTAGTCGGCGCAGGCGCCGGCGTCGGTCTGGTAGGCGGTGCCGCCGGGCAGGATCTGCGCGTCGGCGGTGGGCACGTGGGTGTGGGTGCCGACGACGAGGCTGGCGCGACCGTCGCAGAAGTGGCCCATGGCCATCTTCTCCGAGCTGACCTCGGCGTGCATGTCGACCACGATCGCGTCTGCGGCGACGCCGAGCGGACACGCCTCGAGCTCGCGGTCGATGGCGGCGAACGGATCGTCGAGCGGGTCCATGTAGACGCGGCCCAGGAGGTTCACGACCAGCACGTGGCGGCCGCGCTCGGTGGTGAAGAGCTGCGCGCCGCGCCCGGGCGCTGCGGCGAAGGCCGGGTAGTTCAGCGGCCGGATCAGGCGGGGCTCGCGCACGATGTAGGTGAGCGCCTCCTTCTGGTCCCACGAGTGGTTGCCGAGGGTCAGGCAGTCGGCGCCCGCGGCGAACAGCTCCCTGGCGCTGTTCTCGGTGATGCCGAAGCCGGCCGCGGCGTTCTCGGCGTTGACGGCGACGAACTCCAGCCCCAGCCGGCGGCGCAGCGCGGGCAGGTGCTCGGCCAGGCCCTCGCGGCCCGTCCGACCGACCACATCGCCGAAGAATGCGAGACGCACGCTTGCCAGACTCTCCCTTGCGACGTGGCGGCGCCGCGATGAACCGTGGAGGCGTTGCAATCCCCTCGGACCTGGATATCCAGGTGGGCGCCGTGTGTCCGAGCCCACGAGCCCGGCCAGGGACAGCTCCCGTCGAGGTGAATTAAGGTCCCCGGGACTGATGGCCTCCGACGCGAGCCGCAGCAAGACCCGCCGCCCCGAAGCTAGGGGGCGGTCGGGCTGGACTCAAGTGGCAAGGGTCAACCGATCGCCTCGATCTGCGCTGCGGCGGCTTCCAGGGCGGCGACGGCGGCCAGCTCGACCCGACCGCGCTCGGCCCGCTCTTCGGCCAGCTGCGCGCGCAGACCCTCGATCTGGCCGCGCAGTTCGGAGATGTCGTCGGCCATGACGAGGGCGCCCAGGAGCATCAGCCTCGTCTCGCCGAGCGGGCCGACCTCGCGGGCGACCTGGCGGATTTGCGCGTCGACCCTGCGGGCGAGTTCGGCGAGGCGTGGCTCTTGGCCGTCCTCGCAACCGACCACGTACGGCCGGCCGTTAACCTCGATGGTCACCTGCGCCATGGCTTCAAGCTTCCTGCGCTATGCGGGTCTCGTCGGCTGGCGCGCTTCCCAGCGCCTGGCGGATCTCGGCGATTGCGCGGGACAGGGCGGCCGAAGCCGCAGCGCCCGCTTCCTCGAGGTCGTGCTCCCGGGCGCGCGCCTCGTCCAAAGCCGCCGCGAGGCGCGCGCGATCCTCCTCGAACGCGGCGCCGGCTCCCGCGCTCGCCTCGGCGATCCGCTGGGCCACGCGCTGCTCCAGCAACGCGAGAGCTCGCTGCAGCCGCCTGACCGCGAGTTCCAGCGCCCCTTCGCCGCCTGCGTCCGCGCTCATATGGCCGTGTCCGCACCGCACATCATGGGGCTTGTATAGAACGCGTCGGGACGATCCTTAAAGCCGCTTGCTTGACCGCGTTCCTGGCCCGTGCGAGGCCGCGACCCCTCAAGCCCGAAGCAAAGACTTCTGCGAATCTCATGCCCGTCCAACCCATCACGATGGCCAACGCCATCCGCGCGCTCTCCATGGATGCGGTGCATCGCGCCAAGTCCGGCCACCAGGGCATGCCGCTGGGCATGGCCGATGTCGCGACGGTGCTCTGGACCAGGTTCCTGAAGTTCGACGCCGCCGATCCGCACTGGCCGGACCGGGACCGGTTCGTGCTCTCGGCGGGCCATGGCTCGATGCTGCTCTATGCGTTGCTCCACCTGACCGGCTTCGAGGCCATGACGATGGACCAGATCCGTAACTTCCGTCAGTGGGGATCGCTGACGCCAGGGCATCCGGAATATGGCCACACGCCGGGGGTCGAGACGACGACCGGGCCGCTTGGCCAGGGCCTCGCCACGGCGGTCGGCATGGCCATGGCCGAGCGGAGCCTGGCGGCGCGCTACGGCGAGCGACTGGTCGACCACCGGACCTGGGTGATCGCTGGCGACGGCTGCCTGATGGAAGGCGTCAGCCACGAGGCGATCCATCTCGCGGGCCGGCTGAAGCTCAGCCGGCTGACCGTGCTGTTCGACGATAACGACACGACGATCGACGGCCGCGCGTCGCTGGCGGAGACCGGCGACCAGATGCTGCGCTTCCGCGCCGCCGGCTGGGCGACGAAGCGGGTCGACGGCCACGACTACCGCCAGATCGCCGGCGCTCTGCGCTGGGCGACGCGTCAGACGAGGCCGAGCTTCATCGCGTGCAAGACGCTGATCGACAAGGGCGCCGGACCGATGGAAGGCGACGAGCACGGCCACGGCTACGCCTTGTTCGATGCGGAAATCGCCGCCGCCCGCGAAGCGATGGGATGGACCGCCCCGCCGTTCGAGATTCCCCCCGACGTGGCGCGCGCCTGGCGCAACGCCGGCCGGCGCTGTGCGCCTTTGAACCGTCGCTGGCGCTCGCGGCTCGCCAGCGACGAGCGCCGCGCGCTCTTCGAGCGCGCCGTCCGGGGCGACCTGCCGGACGACGCCTTCGCCGCGCTCGATGCGCACATCGAGAAGGTTGCGGCCGAGAGGCCGGCGGCGGCGACGCGAGTCCATTCGGGCGCGGCGCTGGAGGCGCTGGTCCCGGCGATCCCCGAGATGATCGGCGGCTCGGCCGATCTCACCGGCTCCAACAATACGCTGGTCAAGGGCATGAGCGCCTTCGACGCGCCGGATTACGCGCGCCGCTACGTCCACTACGGCGTGCGTGAGCACGCCATGGCCGCGGCGATGAACGGCATGGCGCTGCATGGGGGGCTGATCCCCTATTCCGGCACCTTCCTGGTGTTCTCCGACTACAGCCGGGCGGCGATCAGACTGGGCGCGCTGATGGGCGTCAGGGTTGTCCACGTGATGACCCACGACTCGATCGGCCTGGGCGAGGATGGGCCGACACACCAGCCGGTCGAGCACCTGGCGGCGCTTCGGGCCATGCCGAACCTGCTGGTGTTCCGCCCCGCCGACGCGGTCGAGACCGCGGAGTGCTGGAAGGCGGCGCTGATGGAGCGGAAGACCCCCTCGCTCCTGGCCTTGTCGCGGCAGAAGACGGCCGCTGTGCGAGGCGCGGGCGGTGACCTGGCGCTGCGTGGCGCCTATGAGCTGGCGCCGGCCGAAGGCGGACCGGCGCTCGCCACGATCTTCGCCTCCGGCGCCGAGGTCGCCATCGCCCTGGCCGCGCGCCAGAAGCTGAAGGTCGAGGGGATCGGCGTCAGGGTTGTCTCGACGCCCTGCTGGGAACTGTTCGATCGCCAGCCGTCGGCCTACCGGGCGGAGGTGATCGGCACCGCGCCGGTGCGCGTCGCGGTGGAAGCGGCGGTGCGGCAGGGCTGGGAGCAGTTCATCGGCGAGGATGGGCTGTTCGTGGGCATGCGCGGGTTCGGCGCGTCGGCGCCGTTCGAGCAGCTCTTCGAGGAATTCGGGATCACGCCCGACGCGGTGGCCGACGTCGTGCGGTCGCGGCTGCGCTGAGCGCGTCCCGCTCCCGGCGACGCCGGGCGCGGGGCGCAGCCGTTTCGGCTAGATGATCGGCGCCGGCTCCAGCTTCAGCTCCTTGAGGAACGGCGCGGCGTAGTCGATGCGTCCGGTCATCGTCTTCACGTCGCATTTGGACAGCTGGAAGACCGCCTCGGAGATGTACTCGATCGGCTGCACGCGCTCGCGGGTATTGTCGTTGACGAGGTTGTGCAGCAGCGTGCCGGGCGTCTCGACGAGGCCGGGCGAAACCACGTTCACGGCCACGCCGTCGACGGCGACTTCCGACGCCAGGCCGGTGGTGAAGCGCTCGAGCGCCGCCTTGCACATGCCATAGACCGTGCCGCCGCGACCGGCGGCCATATACGGCGGCTTCGGGTGGATTCCGGCGCCCGACGAGATGTTGACGATCCAGCCGGTGTGCCGCTCCTTCATCGACGGCAGAACGAGCTGCGAGAGGTGGAACGGCGCATAGACCTGCACTTCCATCATCAGTTTGAAGCGCTTCTCGGGGAAGTCGACGACGGGCATGAAGTAGGTGACGGCCGCGTTGTTCACCAGGATGTCGACCGGGCCGTAGGAGGCGACGGTTGTCTCGACCAGCAGCTCGCGGTCCTCACGCTGAGCGAGGTCGGCCTTCACGAACCGCGCTTCGCCGCCAGCGTGGTTGATCCGTGCGATGGTCTCGGCGAGCGTGCCCGAGAGCCGGCTCTCGCCATCCTCCGCCGTGCGCGCGGTGGCGACGACCCTCGCGCCTTCCTGCGCCAGCCGCGCGGCAATCGCCGCGCCGATCCCGCGGCTCGCGCCGGTGACGATGGCGACCTTGCCGGCGAGCTCGCCGTTCTTGTTGACTTTGGCTGCGGCCATAATGCCGTTCCTCCCTTTCTGAAATGCGGGGGAACGGATGCGCTTCGGAACCCGGCCGCGCAAGGGGTCAGGCAGCATGCCCGGCGACCTCGTCCTCGATGTCGCGCAGTCGGTCCTTGCCGAAGAAGAGCTCGTCGCCGACCAGGAAACTCGGGCTGCCGAAGACGCCCCTTGCGACCGCGCCCTCGGTGTTGGCGATCAGCCCGGCCTTGACGGCGGGGTCGTTCATGCCGGCGATCAGTTCGGCGGCGGGCAAGCCCGCGGCGGCCAGCGCGCGCTCGATCACGGCCGGGTCGTCCATCTTCAGCCCGTCGGCCCACATCGCGCGGAAGACGGCGTCCACGTAGGCGTCGAACACGCCGAGCCTTTTGGCCGCGACGGCGCCGCGCATGATCTGCAGCGTGTTGACCGGGAAGTGCGGGTTGCGGGCGTAGTCGGTGACGCCATGCTTATTCACGAAGCGCGCGGTCTCGCGAGCCTCGTAGGCCAGCTTGGATGGGACGCCCGCGAACGCTTCCATCGGTGAGCGGTTGCCCGTCGCTTTGAAGATGCCGCCGAGCAACGCCGGAACATAGACGAACCGCGCGTTCGACCGCGCCTCGATCCCCGGGATCACCTTGTGCGCGAGGTAGGCGTTGGGACTGCCGAAGTCGAAGTAGAAGATCACGTCGGTCACGCCTGTCTCCTCACCAGCGCTCGCCGTAGGGCCGGAGGTCCAGCTCGTGGGTCCAGGCGTCGCGGTGCTGGTTGTGCAGCATCCAGTAGGCCTCGCCCACCGAGGCGGGATTCATCAGCTGATCCGGCTGGATGTTGGCGACGGCCTCGTCGCCGCCCCGGGCGCGGATGCGTTCGCGTACGAAAGCCGTGTCGACGCCGGCGTCGATGATCAGGTGCGCGACGTGGACGCCCTTGGGCCCAAGCTCGCGCGCCATCGACTGGGCGACGGCCCGCAGCCCGAACTTGGCGCTGGCGAAGGCCGCGTAGCCGATCCCGCCCCTGAGCGAAGCGGTCGCGCCGGTGAAGAAGATCGAGCCCGCGCCCCGGGGCAGCATGTGGCGGGCCGCCTCGCGGCCGGTCAGGAAGCCGCCGTAGCAGGCTAGTTCCCACACCTTGCGGAACACGCGCTCGGTGGTTTCGAGGATCGGAAAGTTGACGTTGGCGCCAGGGTTGAACACGCACACCTCCAGCGGCGCGGCGGCGTTGGCCTCGGCGATGAAGGCGGCGACGTCCTCCTCGACGCGCGCATCGAGACCGCGCGCCTGACAGCGTCCGCCGGCCGCCTCGATCTTGTCCTTCAGCGGCTGCAGCTTCTCGGCCGTGCGGCGGCCGGCATGGACAAGGTAGCCCTCTGCGGCGAAGCGCTCGGCGATGGCCGAGCCTATGAAATCGCCTGCGCCCACGATGGCGACACTGGCGTCGCGAGGCGTCATGCTAGCCTCTCCCTGTGCTAGCGGCCCTTAGTGGGTCCTTTTACGCGACTTACCGGAGGCGTGCAATGTCCCGCGAACAGTTGAAGGACATGATCGAGCGGGCTCGGCGCGTCGCCATCTTCACCGGCGCCGGGATCTCGACCGAGTCCGGCATCCCGGACTTCCGCAGCCCCGGCGGCGTCTGGAGCCGCATGACGCCAATCCACTTCCAGGAGTTCGTGTCCAGCGACGCCAAGCGGCGCGAGGCGTGGGAGCGAGCCTTTTCCGGCCGCGCCGGCTGGACCGGCAAGCAACCGAACGTGGGCCACTACGCCGTGGCGCGGCTCATCGCCTTGGGCAAGGCGCGAGCCGTCATCACGCAGAACGTCGACAACCTGCACCAGGACGCCGGCGCCCCGGCGGATCGGGTGATCGAACTGCACGGCAACGCCAGCTACGCCTCCTGCCTCGACTGCGGCCTCCGCCACGAACTTGCGGACCTGAAAGCGCTCTATCAGTCGACGGGCGACCTGCCCTGCTGCCGCGCCTGTGGCGGCGTCGTGAAGACGGCGACCATCTCGTTCGGCCAGGCCATGCCGGAAGGACCGATGGCGCGCGCGCAGGAGGAGACGCTGGCCTGCGACCTCTTCCTCGTGCTGGGCTCGTCTCTTGTCGTCTACCCGGCCGCCGGCTTCCCCCAGCTGGCCAAGCGCAACGGCGCGGCGCTCGTCATCGTCAACCGCGAACCCACCGAGCAGGATGACACCGCGGACCTCGTGCTCCGTGACGAGATCGGTCCGGTGATGTCGGACGTGGTCCCGCTGAGCTAGCGACTACCGTCGCTACATGTGCATGTGGGGCCGGGGGTCGGCCGGCGGGGTATCCATGACCACGAAGTCTACCGGCACCGCACCGGCCTTCGCGAACCGTAGCACGATGCGGACATGCTGGCCGGCGCGCAGCGGTCGCTTGAGGCCGAACAGCATCAGGTGGTCTGCGTTCGGCTCGAGCCTGACGCTCGATCGGGCGGCGATCAAAAGTCCGCCAGCGATCGGACGCATCCGCATCACGCCGCCCTGCATGAGCATCTGGTGGGGGGCCACAGCCGACGCGACCGCCGTTCTGCCGCCGAGCAACCGGTCCGGCAGAGTCCCGCGGTTCAGGATGGTCGCGTAGCCGGCCGCGGTCTCGGCGCCCGGCGGTGGCGTGCGGATCCAGGCGCCGCGCGCCTCGATCGTCCCCGCCAGGGCGGGCGCCGCGAGCAACGTAAGGGCAAGTGCTGCGAGCGGCAGGAGGATGCGCATCGGGATGGGAGCCTCTGAGGGGGTCGGCGCGGTTTCGCGCCAGCCCGTCCCTACGTCAAGCCGCGTCGCCGTCGAGCGCCCAGGCCTGCCGCGCCGCCTCGATGCGCGCGAGCTTGGACTGGAACGGCAGCCAGTCGTCGGAGCCCGCGATGGCGGCCCAGATCGCCTCGATCTCGTCGTAGAGCAGTTCCTCAGGCTCGGTCCGGGCGAAATAGGCCGCGTCGAGCCGCTCTGGCCGATCCATGGCGTAGTCGCCCAGACGGTGACGGAATTCGAGGAACGCTGCGCCTTCGTAGCGGTCCCGCCGCGGCCCGGCCAACGCGCGCGCCTCCGACGCACGCCCGCCGAACCAGTCGAAGAAGAACGGCTCCCAGCGGAGGTCGTCGCCACCCTCCGCCAGGGCCCGGAACGCAGCGTTGACGAGATCGATATCGTCCTCGCCGCCGTGAGGTGCGAGGCCGAGCCTTCGCAGCATCGCGTTGGTGAGAGCGGCGCGGTAGCCGGCGGAGAAGGTGTTGATCGCCTCGACCAGGGGCTCGGTCTCGCTCACCAGGGTCAGCGCGCCGGCGAGTTGCCGCACGTTCCAGAAGACGGCTTCGGGTTGCCGGCCGAAGGCGTAGAGACCGGTCTCGTCGAAGTAGGCGGCGGTGAAGTTCGGATCGTTGCGCGGCAGGAAGCGATAGGGCCCGTAGTCGAAGCTTTCTCCGGTAAGGTTCATGTTGTCGGTGTTGAGAACGCCGTGCACGAATCCCGCCGCCATCCAGCGCCCGACAAGGTTGGCGGAGCGGTCCAGCACCGCCTTCAGCAGCGCCACCGGCTTCGCGGGCGCGTTGTGCAAGCCGGGGTAGTAATGCTCCACCACGTAGTCGATCAAACGACCGATCTCCTCGCGCTTGTCGAAGTAGGCGAGACGCTGGAACGTTCCGAACCGGACATGGCTATGTGACAGGCGCACCAGCACCGAGGAGCGGGTAGGGCTTGGCTCATCGTTGCGGACCAGCTCCTCGCCGGTCTCGATCAGCGAGAAGCTCCGCGACGTCGGCACGCCCAGCGCCTCCAGCATCGCGGTCGCCAGCACCTCGCGCACGCCGCCCTTGAGAGTGAGGCGGCCATCGCCAAAGCGCGAATGCGGCGTCTGGCCCGAGCCCTTGGTCCCGAGGTCGAGCAATCGCCCCGCTCCAGCTTCGCGCAGCTGGGCGAAGAGGAAGCCGCGGCCGTCGCCGATCTCGGGGTTGTAAACGCGGAACTGATGGCCATGGTAGCGCAGCGCCAGTGGCTCTCGCAGGTTTTCGGGCAGCGGTTCGAAGCGGCCGAAGTGGGCCAGCCACTCGCTGTCGCTCAGCGCGTCCAGCCCGACGCTCGCCGCTGCGCGATCGTTGCGGTAGCGGAGTATCGTCGCCGGGAAGCGCGCCGCCTCGACCGGGTCGGCGAACTCTGCGCCAAGGCGCTGGTGCTGGGGATCCGGCTGGTAGCGGGGCGAGATGGGCATGACACTCAGCCAGATGCGGTGTCCCGCGCTCGCGGGCAAGGCTTCGGCGGACACTGTCATCGGCTCCGTGTTAACCGAGCGCCCATGCGACGGCTGACGCTCGACTACCTGCGGACCGAGACGGGCTCGGGTCTCATGCTGGCCGCGGCGGCAGTGGCTGCGGTGGGCGTGGCCAACTCCGGACTGGCGCCCGAGTACTTCGCCGTCCTCCGCCGGCCGATTCCGGTGCGGATCGGCGGCTTCGCCGAGACCGAGACCGTCGCCGCCTGGATACGCAGCCTGCTCATGCCGGTGTTCTTCCTGGTGCTCGGCATGGAGCTGAAGTTCGAGCTGACGCGTGGCGAACTGCACAATCTGCGCGGGCTTTCCGTGCCGGCGCTCGCTGCGGCTGGCGGCCTGATCGCACCGGTCGCCGTCTACTTCGCGGTGACGCGCGGGGCCGCGCCCTGGAATTGGGCCGCCGGCGCGGCGACGGACGGAGCCGCGGCGCTGGCTGCGCTTTCCCTAGCGGGATCGGCGCTGCCCCACTCGCTGCGCGTGCTCGTGATGAGCGTGGCGCTGGCCGACAACCTGGCCGCCACCGCCCTCGCGGCGGTCCTCACCGACGCGCCCTTCCACCCCAGGCTCGTCGTAGCAGCAGGCGCTGTGCTGGGCCTCTTGTTGCTGCTGTCGCGCTGGCGGCGCGCGCCGTTCCTGTTCTACGCGCTGGGCTTCGCCCTGGCGTGGGGTCTGACGCTCAAGTCCGGGATCAATCCGGCGCTGGCCGGAATCGCCTGTGCGCTGACGGTGCCCGTCGGCGCACGGCGCCCGGGCCAGGAAAGCACGCTGAAATACTTCATGGAGAGTCTGCACCCCTACGTCGCCTTCGCCATCCTGCCGCTCTACGTCTTCAGCGCGGCGGGGGTGCGTTTCGAAGGCATGTCTCTGCGCGACCTTTTTGAGCCGGCGCCGCTCGGCGTCGCGCTGGCGCTTGTGGTCGGCAAGCCGCTGGGCGTGCTGGGCGTGGCCGGTGGCGCGATCGCGCTCAGGCTCATCCGCAAGCCGAGCGGCTCCACATGGGGAGAGTTCGCCGGCGTGGCGCTGCTGTGCGGCGCCGGGTTCACGGTCAGCTACTACCTGGCCGAAATCGATCCCCGCGCGCTGGCGGCCGCAGTCCGCCCGGCTGTCCGCACCGACGTGTTCATGGCTTCGGCGTTCGCCGCGGCGGCGGGGGTCGGCGTTCTTGGCCTGGCGCGGCGAGCGGCCGGGGCGGACTGACCTGCGCCTGCGCCTGGCCGCCCGGACGCGCTGCTACCCGAGCGCCGCGCGGACCTCGGCGCCGGCGTTCCTGGCCGCCTCGCCGACGGCCGGGGAGACGTCGCCCATGATGAAGAAGGCGTGGACGAGGTCGGGATAGTTCACCCACTGAGCCGCGACGCCCGCCGCCTTCAGCGCCGCGGCGTAGTCACGGCCTTCGTGCTCGAGCGGGTCGTAGCCGGCCGTGACCACGTAGGCGCGCGGCAGGCCGGAGAGATCCCTGGCCTGCGCCGGCGCCACGCGGTGCGCCTGCGGGTGCCCGATGAAGCCCAGCGCCTGCTCGAAGAAGGCGATGGCGGCCTTGGAGAGCACGGGGCCGTCGCGCTCGCGCCGCGACGCCGTCTCCTCGGCCGGCCACAGGCCGGGGTAGAGCAGCAGCTGCAGCTTCAGCTGACGGGCTGGGTCGCCGCGCAGGTCGAGCGCGACCGAGGCGGCGAGGTTGCCGCCGGCCGAGTCGCCGCCGACCCCGATGCGGCGCGGGTCGGCGCCGAGCTCGCCGGCATGGTCGAACGCCCAGCGCACGGCCGCCAGCGCGTCGTCGTGCCCGGCGGGGAAGGGGTGCTCTGGCGCGAGCCGGTAGTCGACAGCGAGCACGCGCTGGCCCGAGTGATGGGCGAGGCGCCGGCAATGGCCGTCGTGGGTCTCCAGGTCCCCGATCACGAAGCCGCCCCCGTGGAAGTAGACGAGCAGCCCGGAAGGGGTGGGCGCGTCGGCCGGCGTGTAGAGGCGTGCGCGCACGGGGCCCGCGCCGCCGCCGACCTCGAGGTCGCGGGCTTCGACGCCGGGCGGGATCGAGTTGATGTTCTGCGACTTGCGCTGCGCCTGGTAGCCGGCGCGGATCAGCGGCGGCGGCACGGCGCTGATCGGCGGGCCGCCTTGCGGGGCCGCCGCCGCCTGGGCCTCGAGATGCGCCTTGAAGAGGGGGTCCATTCTGCAACCTCGCTCCCTCCCCGAGGAGAGGGACTGGAGTGGGGTCGGCCGGCCCCGGGGCGCGGCCAGGCCGAATAAGAAAGGGGCGGGTGGCCGTCAGAGCCCCCCGCCCCTTGATGCCTCCACGGAGAGGGGAAGCTCCTACTCGGCCGCCTGCTTCGGCGCGTAGCCGAGCACCGCCTTGGTTTCCAGATACTCATGGAAGCCGTAGTCGCCCCACTCGCGCCCGTTGCCGCTCATCTTGTAGCCGCCGAACGGCGCGGTCATGTCGCCGCCGCCGCCGTTGATCGACACCTGGCCGGCGCGCAGTTTCGAGGCCACTTCGCGGACCTTGTTCATGTCCGTGCCGGAAATGTAGGCGGCAAGGCCGTATTCGGTGTCGTTGCCGATCTTCACCGCCTCGTCGACGGAGTTGTAGCCGAGGATCGACACCACCGGCCCGAAGATCTCCTCCTTGGCGATGGTCATGTCGTTGTTCACGTTCGCGAACACGGTGGGCTTCACGAAGTAGCCCTTGTCGAGGCCTTCCGGACGGCCGGGGCCGCCGGTGACGAGCGTCGCGCCTTCGTCGACGCCAGCCTTGATCAGGCGCTGGATCTTCTCCCACTGGGTCTTGTTCACCACCGGGCCGATGGTCGCGTTGCCGTTCGGGTCGCCCACGGTGGTGGCCTCGGCCGCTTCCTTGGCGATGACGATCGCCTCGGCCATCTTCGCCGCCGGTACCAGCATGCGGGTCGGCGCATTGCAGCTCTGGCCGGAGTTGTTCATCACCGAGCGAACGCCGCCCGCAACCGCGGTCTTGAGGTCGGCGTCCTCGAGGATGATGTTCGGGCTCTTGCCGCCCAGCTCCTGCGCGACGCGCTTGACCGTCGGCGCAGCCGCCTTGGCCACTTCGACGCCGGCGCGGGTCGAGCCGGTGAACGAGACCATGTCCACGTCCGGATGGCTGGAGATCGCGGCGCCGACTTCCGGCCCGGTGCCGTTGACCATGTTGAAGACCCCGGCCGGCACGCCCGCCGCGTCCATGATCTCGGCCCAGATGTAGGCGCTGAACGGCGCCTCTTCCGACGGCTTCAGCACCATCGTGCAGCCGGTGGCGAGCGCGGGCACCACCTTGCAGGCGATCTGGTTGATCGGCCAGTTCCAGGGCGTGATCAGGCCGCAGACGCCGATCGGCTCCTTCACGATGCGGGTCGGGCCGCGATCTTCTTCGAACTTGAAGTTCTTCAGGACTTCGATGCCGGTCGCCAGGTGCGCCATGCCGATCGGGGCCTGGGCGCGCTGGGCGAGGCTGGCCGGAGCGCCCATCTCCTCGGTGATGGCGTGGGCGACATCGCCGAAGCGCTTCTGGTACTCGGCCAGAATGCGCTGCAACAGCTCGATCCGCTCCTCGCGGGTGGTCTTGGAGTAGGTCTCGAACGCCTTGCGGGCGGCCGCGACCGCCTTGTCGACATCCGCCTTGGAGCCGGCCGAGATGTGGCCCGCCACGGCCTCGGTCGCCGGGTTGATGACGTCCATCGACTTCGGCGTCACGGGGTCCACCCAATGGCCGTCGATATAGAACTTCATGTATTCGCGCATGCGTGCAGCTCCCTTGGGGGTCCCGATTGTCCCCCGGCTATCCACAGGGGGGTCCTCGTCGGCCGGCCATATTAGTGATCGCGATTGACGAGGGAAGAGGGACGCCGCGTCAGGTCTGTCGAGAGTTTCACGGCAGGCGGGCGCATCACCAGTGCGGCGAGACCGGCGCGCCGTGGAAGACTTCGTCGATCCGCCGGCGCGTGGCGTCCGTGACCCCTTCCGGCAGCGCAGCCGGCGCGAACCAGGCGCACTGCAGGATCTCGCCCTGGTGATGGGCCGGCTCGCAAGGCTCCCAGGCGTCGATGCGGAAGAAGACCACGTGGTCGCCGCGGAAGACGCGGTGGTTGGCGTGAACCCCGAGGAGCTGCGGGCGGCCGAGGACGCGCACGCCGGCCTCTTCCTGCATCTCGCGGGCGAGCGCGTGCTCGACCGTCTCGCGGCGCTCGACCCCGCCGCCGGGAAGGAACCAGCCCGCCATGTAGGTGTGCTCGACCAGAAGGACGCGGCCCTCGCCGTCGACCACGAGGCCCCGCACGCCTAGCGTCGCGCCGCGGGAGAGCCGCGAATACGCCTGATAGAGCGGCCAAGCGAAGGGCTGCAGGTTGCGCCGCCAGGGCATGACGCCGTTCATACGGCGGCGCGGGCCATCGCGTCACGCTTGACGTAGCGCCTTTGGCGGTGGAAGTCCGGCGCCGCTGCAGCATTCGCTTCGGAGGCCCCATGGGCTGGTACGCCATCCTCGCCATCGTGCTCTTCGTCATCGGGATCGGGGTGATCAACCGCATCGAGTACGGCCGCTTCGACTGATGGCGACGCGCGGCTGGGCGCTGGTCACCGGCGGCGCGCGCCGCATCGGCCGCGCCCTGGCGCTGACGGCCGCCCGCGCGGGCTATGACGTCGTCGTGCACCGGCATCGCTCCGCCGACGAGGCGGCGGAGACCGTCGCGATGATCTCGGCGCTGGGCCGCCAGGCCTTTCCGGCGGTCGCAGAGCTGGCTGACGCGGCGGAGTGCGCGCGGCTGATCGCCGAGGCGCCGCGGCCGCTGACCCTGCTCGTGAACTGCGCATCCTTGTTCGAGGATGACCGGATCGAGACGCTGACGCCGGAAGGCTGGGACGCGGCGCAGGCCTGCAACCTGCGCGCGCCCGTGCTGCTATCGCATGCGTTCGCTGCGGCGTTGCCCGCGGGGGCGAGCGGCCAGATCGTCAACGTCATTGACCAGCGCGTGCTCCGGCCCACCCCTCAGTTCTTCAGCTATGCGGTCAGCAAGGCGGGGCTCTGGGCCGCGACGCGGATGATGGCCCAGGGGCTCGCGCCCGGCATCCGCGTCAACGCCATCGCGCCCGGTCCGACGCTGCCCTCGATCCACCAGTCGGCGGCGGCGTTCGAGGCGGAGGCGGCGGCCGTGCCGCTCGGCCACGCGGCCAGCCCGGAGGAAATCGGTCAGGCGCTCGCCTATCTCATTGACGCTCCGTCAGTGACGGGCCAGATGATCGCCGTCGACGGCGGCCAGCACCTCGGCTGGCGCACCCCCGACATCGTCGATCCGTAGAGGGCGAGCCGATGCCCCTGCCTGAGCCAGCTAAACAGGAGCCGCCCGCCTCGAGTCCCGCTCCCAAGGTCGTCATCACCAAGGTCTTCGTGCGAGGCCTCGCGATCGACGCCCACATCGGGGTCTACAGGCACGAGAAGGGCCGTCCGCAGACGTTGGTGATCGACGTCGAACTCGATGTGGCCGTCACCGACTGGAACTCCCTCGCTGAGACGGTCAACTACGAGGTGATCGCCAAGAAGGCGCGCACCGTGGCCGCAGAGGGCCATCGCGGCCTCGTCGAGACGTTCGCCCACCGGTTGGCCGAGACCTGTTTCGAAGAGCCGAAGGTGACGCGCGCCCGGATCCGGGTCGAGAAGCCCGCCGCGCTCGCTCCGGATGCAGCCGCCGCGGGCGTGGAGATCACCGCCGTTCGCGGTTAGAGTGCCGCAGCATGACAGATGCTGCGCCGCCGCCCGTTCCCTCGCCCGAGCTTGCGCCGCCGCCCGGCGTAAGCCCGCTCAGCGACGAGCGGCAGATGGCGTTTGTCGTCTACGTCTGCTTCCTGGCCGCTTATGCCTTCCCCCTGCTCGCTCTGGTCGGCCTGGTGCTGGCCTACATCAATCGCGACGCGGCCCCGGAGTGGCTGAAGACCCACTACACGTTCCAGATACGCACGTTCTGGATCGGCCTGCTCTACTGGCTCGTGTCGATCGTGCTCTGCGCGGTGCTGATCGGGCTCGTCTGCGTCGTTCTGACGCTGGTCTGGGGCGTCCTCCGGTGCGGACTGGGTCTGAACCGCCTGATGCAGCGAACGGTGTCTTCACAAGCATCGAGACGAATCACCTTTGTCTTTCGGCGCCGAGCGCCTCGGCCTGGCGCGCGGCGAGCGCGCCTTCGGAGAAGCCCTCGAGCGTGGCCTCGAAGTGTCGGCGCCAGTTCATCTCGGCCCCTAGGCGCAGGAACGCCGCCCCTAGTCCGATCGCGGCGCGTTCCATGAATACGAACTCGCGTGGGATCGTCACAGGGCCTTGAGTCTCCAGCGCCTTCTTCACCTGGAACGCCTCGCCTCGGCCGTAGCTGCCTGGGCTCACCCCGTCCGCCACGCTGCGCACGCGGTCCTCCAGAAGCGGGCCGTAGATGAAGCGGGCCCAGATGTTCAGCGTCTCGATCAGCGGACGGGTCAGGCCGCTGAAGCCCCAGATGCGGTATGCATCTTCCTGAGCTGCGAAATCGTCGTCGATCAGCGCGCGATACAGCTTCAGCACGCCCGCGACGAAGCTGGGCGGGAAGATGCGGATGCACCCGAAGTCCAGCAGGTTGAGGCGCGCCGCCTCGCCGGCGAAGCTGTAGTTGCCGAGATGCGGGTCGCCGTGGATCACGCCGAGCTGGATCAGCGGAGTCCACCATGCGTCGAAGAGCAGCCGCGCGATGCGGTTGCGGGTCTCCTGATCCGCCGCCTCGAAGGCGGTCAGGCCACGGCCCTCCAACCAGGTCATGGTCAGCAGCCGGTCGGAGGAGAGCTCGGCCAGCGGTTCGGGCGCCGCGATGTCGTCGCGGTCCGCGAAGAAGCCGCGATAGAGACGCATGGCCTTGGCCTCACGCCCGTAGTCAAGCTCCTCTCGGATGCGCTCGCTGATCTCGGCGGCGATCTCGCGCGTGTCGACGGCGCCGAAGATGTGACGACCGAGCGCCATGACGGCGCGCATCTGCGAGAGGTCGCTTTCCACCGCGCTCTGCATATCCGGGTATTGCAGTTTCGCGGCGAGTGGGCGGCCGTCCGGCGCGACGGCCCGGTGAACCTGGCCGAGCGACGCGGCCGCCGCGGGCTCGAGGTCGAAGCTTGCGAAGCGCGTCCGCCATGCGGCCCCCAGCTCCGCGGCCATGCGGCGGCGGACGAAGGCGGCGCTCATCGGCGGAGCATTCATCTGCAGCGAGGCCAGCTCCTGGGCGAGTTCGGGGGGCAGAAGATCGGGCACGGTCGTCGCCATCTGGGCGATCTTCATCAGCGGCCCCTTCAGCCGCCCCAGCGCCTCCTTGACCGCCCTCGCGTTGCGCGCGTCGAGATCACCGCCTCCAATGAGGTGATTGGCGCCGATCGCCGCCGCCGCGCCGGTGACGCCCACGCCGACGCGGGCGAAGCGAAGGGCGCGGCCCGCCAGGCGGTCGCGCTCGGGGTCAGCCACAGCGGCAGCGCCTCCCCCGCCGTCTTCCGAACCACAGCTCCCCCAGGGCTTCGGGGAGCGATACTTGGCGCATCAGACCAAGGCCTCGAACTCGTCCACCAGCCGCTCCAGCCGCGTGCAGCCCGCCGACCAGAAAGCCGGGTCGCGGGGATCGAGGCCGAAGGGCGCCAGAGCCTGCACATAGGTGCGCGAGCCCCCGGCGGCCAGGAGGTCCTCGTAGAGCGGCGCGAAGCCGTCCGGGTTCCGCCCACGCGCCTCCATCAGCGCCTCGACCAGCAGGTTCCCGAAGGCGTAGGCGTAGACGTAGAACGGCGCATGAACGAAGTGGCTGACGTATGACCAATAGGTCTCGTATCCCGGATTGAGCCGGATCGCCGGCCCCAGGCTCTCGCCCATGACATCGAGGAATATCCGGCCGATCTCGTCCGCCGAGAGCTCGCCGTTGGCGCGAGCGTCGTGGAAGCGCTTCTCGAAGCGGTGGAAGGCGATCTGGCGAATGACCGTGTTGAGCGAGTCCTCGATCTTGCCGGCCAGCAGGTCGCGCCGTTCGAGGCCGGACGCCTCGCCGAGCAGCCGCTCGAAGACGAGGCCCTCGCCGAAGATCGAGGCGGTTTCGGCAAGCGTCAACGGCGTGTCGGCCAGCAGGGTTCCCTGTGGCGCCGCGAGCGTCTGGTGCACCGCGTGGCCGAGCTCGTGGGCCAGGGTCAGCACGTCTCGCCGCTCGCCCATGTAATTGAGGAAGACGTACGGGTGCCGCTCGGAGGTCACGGGATGCGAGTAGGCGCCTGATTGCTTGCCGGCGCGTGGCGCGGCGTCGATCCAGGGCTCGTCGAAGAAGCGCGCGGCGGTCGCCGCGAAGCGCGGCGCCAGCGCCTGGAAGCTCTCCAGCACGATGTCGCGCGCCCCGCTCCAGCCGTACCTGCGCGGCGCGGCGGTGGTGAGCGGGGCGTTGCGATCCCAGTGGTCGAGCCGCGCCTTGCCCATCACCCGCGCCTTCAGCGCGTAGTAGCGGTGCGAGAGCCGCGGATAGCTCGCCACGACGGCGGTCTCCAGAGCGTCCACCGCGTCGGCGTCGACCTCGTTGGCGACGTGGCGGGCGGCCGCGGGCGTCGCGTACTTGCGCCAGCGGTCCTCCACCTGCTTCTCGAACGCCAGCGTGTTGAGCGACAGGACGAACGTCGTCGCGTTCGCCTCGAGCGTCTTGGCGAGGCCCTGCGCCGCGCCACGACGGCGCGCCGCGTCGGGGTCGGAGAGCCGGTTCAGAGCCTCCGCCAGCGTCAGCGTGTCCTTGCCGGCGCGCACTCTGAGCCGCGCCAGCGTCTCGTCGTACAGCCGCACCCAGTTGGCGACGGCCGGCGCGCGGTCGAGAAGCAGCTTCTCGAGGTCGTGGCTCAGCTCGTGTGGACGGGCCAGGCGCACGCGACGCAGCCACGGCCGCCAGCGGGCCGCCGGCCGGTGCGCCTCCAGGGCGGCGTCGATCTCGTCGTTCTCCAGCTCGTTGAGCTCGAGCGTGAAGAACAGGCTCGCGGCGGAAATCTCGGATGAGCGCGCTCGCACGTCGGCCTCGAAGCGCGCCCAGCCGGGATCGTCGCGTGCCGTCGAGGCCGCGAGGCCCGCGTACGCGCCGACCGCCCATAGCTTGTCCGTGGCGCGCTGATAGAGGCCGATCCCCTGGTCGATCAGGCTGCCGAGCTCGGGAGGACGCCGGCGCGCGCCGACGAATGCGCCCTTCAGCGCCGCGAGCTCGCCGTTGATCGAGGCCGCCGCCGCGAGGTCGCCCTCAATGCGAGGGTCGTCGCGGCCGGCGTAGAGGTCGTCGAGCCGCCAGATGGGCAGGGTCTCGGCGGGCGGCGGCTTCACGGGGGCGTTCATGGCTGCGGCTTTAGCGCGAAATCGCACGCGCTGCGACGTGCGCCCGTTAACCCCCCGCTCAGCTCTCCGAAACCCGGCCTTTACCGCCGGCCTGTATCAGTAAGGCACAACAACAAGCCGCTCACGGTGATGGCGCGGCGTATTCGGTGGGTGTCTGAAGGCATGAACAAGACGGTTCTGGTCGTCGACGACGACCCGACTCAGAGGCGGCTGATCCAGGCGGTGCTGGAACGCGAGGGGTTCCGCGTCGCCCACGCCGACGGCGGCCGTGCGGCGCTCGACCACCTGGCGTCGGGCGCGCCGGCCGATGTCGTGCTGCTCGACCTCAACATGCCCGGCATGAGCGGTCAGGAGACGCTGGCCGACATGCGCGCCCGCGGTTTCGCCCAGCCGGTGATCGTGGTCACGGCCACCGGCGGGATCGACACGGTGGTGGCCGCCATGCGCGCCGGCGCTTGCGACTTCTTTGTCAAACCCGCAAGCCCGGAGCGGATCCTGGTCTCGATCGGCAACGCGCTGTCGCTCGGCGCGATGAAAACGGAAGTCGACCGGCTGAAGAAGCATGTCAGCGCGCGCACCACGTTCGACGACCTGATCGGGTCCGGCCCGGCGATGCAGATGGTCAAGCGGCTCGGGGAGCGCGCGGCCGGTTCGTCCATACCGGTGCTGATCACCGGCGAGAGCGGCGCGGGCAAGGAGGTGATCGCAAGAGCCGTGCACGGATGTTCCGACCGTGCGGGCCGCCCGTTCGTCGCGGTCAACTGCGGGGCGATCCCGGAGAACCTGGTGGAGTCCATCCTGTTCGGCCACGAGAAAGGCAGCTTCACCGGCGCGAGCGAGAAGCACCTTGGCAAGTTCCAGGAGGCGAGCGGGGGCACGCTGTTCCTTGACGAGGTGGGCGAGCTGCCGCTCGACATGCAGGTCAAACTGCTGCGCGCGCTGCAGGAGAGCGAGATAGACCCGATCGGGTCGAAGCGTCCGGTGAAGGTCGACGTGCGCATCCTCTCGGCGACCAACCGCGACCTGTCGCAGGCGGTGGCCGAGGGCCGCTTCCGCGAGGATCTATACTACCGGCTGAACGTGTTCCCGATCGAAGCGCCCGCCCTGCGAGAGCGGCGCGAGGATATCCCGGCCCTGACCGAGGCTTTCGTGCGTCGCTTCAATGTCGAGGAGGGCCGGCGCGTCGCTGGCGCCAGTCCAGAGACGCTCGCCATGCTCACAGCCTTTGATTGGCCCGGCAACGTCCGCCAACTGGAGAACGCCGTCTACCGCGCCATCATCCTGGCCGATGCGCCTTACCTGCAACCGCACGACTTCCCCGCCATCTCCGGCCTGACGTTGCCGCCAGAGCCAGCCGCCCCCGCCGTCGCGCCCGTCGCCGTGGTTGCGGTGTCCGGAGCCGCGGCCGCCGCTGCGCTGCCCGACCTCGCCGACCTGCCCAAGACGGCGCCGGTGCAGATCCTCGACGAGCGCGGACACCTGAGGAAGCTCGAGGACATCGAGCGCGATTTGATCCAACTCGCCATCGAGATCTACGCCGGCCACATGAGCGAGGTCGCCCGTCGCCTCGGCATCGGCCGCTCGACGCTCTACCGCAAGGTCCGCGAGCAGGGGCTGGAGGACCAGATCCGGGAGACGGCCTAGCGGCCTTCCGCGGATGCGGCGGAAAGGGCCGCAATCTCCGCCCTGACGCGCACCCACAGCACCGCAGCATTCAGCAGGCTGAAGACGAGCGCGTAGCCCCAGAGGCCGAAGACCAGCGGCAGCAGCGCGATCTCGGCGCAGACCACGGCGTAGTTCGGGTGCGGGAAGAAGCGGTAGGGACCGCGGCGCACGAGTGGCGCGCCCGGCAGGACGATGATGCGCGTCGTCCACCGCTCCCCGAGACTGATCAGCACCCAGACGCGCAAGCCCTCCAATCCCAGGAAGAGCGCTGTGAGCGGCAGGTTCGGCGGCCGGCTCCAGGCCAGCCACCACAGACCCGCAATCCAGGCGGCGTGCAGCGCGACGATCAGCGGATAGTGTCCGGGCGCGACCTCGTAGGCGCCCCGCACCTTGAGGCGGCGGGTGTTGTGGTTCGCAAGGACCAGTTCGCCCAGGCGCTGGAGGGTGACCAGCGCCAGCAGCGGCGGAGCGAGCGTCATGCCGCCAGGGAGACGCACGAGGCCGTGAACCCAGGGCCCAGCGCCGTCAGGACGAGGTTGCCGCTGGTTTTGGCCGCCAGCGCCCGCTCCAGCACGAAGATCGCAGTTGGGGCCGACATGTTGCCGTGGTCGGCCAGCACCTCGCGCTCGAACGTGAGCGCACCTTGTCCGAGGTCGAGCGACTGCTCCACCGCCTCGATCACCTTGGCGCCGCCCGGGTGGCAGACGAAGCGGTCGACGTCCGCCAATCCGAGGCCCATCCGCGCGAGCGAGGTCTCCATGGCGGGCCGCAGGTGAGCCTGCGCGAACGTCGGGATCGAACGGTCGAAGATCACCCCGAATCCCAAGGGGTCGACGCTCCAGCCCATGATGTCGAGGCTGTTGGGCCAAGTGTGCTCGGCGGCACCGGTTATCTCGGCGAGGCCGCCCGGACCGGCCTTGAGCAAGCAGGCGGCGGCGCCGTCGCCGAACAGGGCCGTCGCGACGATGTTGGCGCTGGTCATCTCGTCCAGCCGGCAGGCGAGCGTGCAAAGCTCGACGGCGACGAGAAGCACGTTGTCGCCCGGTCGGGACTGGGCCATGCGGCTCGCGATCGAGAGCCCGGTGACCCCGCCCGCGCAGCCCAGTCCGAAAACCGGCACGCGGGCGACGTCTTCGCGAAAGCCGAGCCGTCCCATGGCGCGCGCCTCCAGGCTGGGCGTTGCGATGCCGGTGGACGAGATCGTGACCACCGTGTCGATCTCGTTGGGGCGGACTTCCGCGCGATCCAGGGTCCGCCTCGCGGCTTCGCAGAACAGATCCACCGCCCCGTCGAGGTAGGCCGCGGTGCGCTCGGGCCAACTGCGGTCCTCGAAGTACCACTCCATCGGCATCACCGCCTGACGCCTCAGGATGCCGGTGTTGCGGAACACCGGGAACAGGCGCTCGAAATCGCGGAACTTCGGGCCGAACAATCGCCGGGCCTGGCTGGCGACGTCAGCCTGCAGGAACTCGTGCGGCGCGGTGGCGGAGGCCAGCGACAGCAGTCGGGCGGTCGTCGGCGCCATGGAGGATCTCGCTCTGGGTAGTCCGCCCCTCGTCCGCCTCTCCTAGTCCGGATCGCCGGTTTTCCCAAGCGCCACAGGCCGGCGCAGCTTTGGGCCACGGGGCTTGCCCTTCGCCTTCGCGGCGATTTCCTTGAGCTTGACGCCTTGGCGGACCGAGAGCGCCGCGCCGCGCGCGCCCTTGTCCGGGTCGGCGAATGCCCGGCCGTAGGTCGAGAGCCGCTCGGCGACTGAACCCAGGAAGTCGCCCTCCCAGTCGGAAAGTTCGACGCCGGCCTTCTCCGTCGCCCTCCTGACGCGCTTCAGGGCGCTCAGGGCGGCGCGCTTCGCCTGCGCCTTGTGATCTGGCGCCTTGCGCTTCACAGGCCTCCGATGGCCGAGATGTAGAGTTCGATCAAAGCCTCTTCCTCCTGTCGCTTGGAGGCGTCGGCCTTGCGCAGGCGCACCACCTTGCGCAGGATCTTCACGTCGAAGCCCTCGCCCTTGGCCTCGGCGTAGACCTCCTTGAGGTCGTTCATCACCGCCGCCTTGTCCTCCTCGAGCCGCTCGATGCGCTCGACCAGACTCTTCAGCTTGCCCTGCGCAGTGGCGCCGAGCGTGTCGATGGCGGGAGAGTCGTCGGGCATGAGGTCCTTGCGCTTGGAAAGTGGGAAGAACGGAGGCGGAAGAGGCGCGAACCCTAGCCGGGCGCCGGCCCGCTCACAACAGCCCGTGCGCCGCCAGGGCCGGCGCGAGGGCGGCGGGGTCGGTGAAGTGGTGCGCGGCGTAGCCGACGTGTTCGGCCGCTTCGCAGTTGAGGGCCGAGTCGTCGATGAAAAGGAGCTCGCCCGGCGCGAGGCCCGCATGCCGGGCGGCCAGCTCGAAGATGCGCGGATCGGGCTTCGCCAGGCCGACGTCGCCCGAGACCACGATGTGCTTGAAGCGGCCGAAGACGGGACTCATGGCGAAGACGCCGCTTTTCACCGACGACGGCATGTTGGTCAGGCCGACCTGGGTGACGCCTCTGGCGTGCATGGCCTCGATCGTGGCCTCGGTCTCGGGGATCGCTCCGGAGAACATCTCCCACCAGCGCGTCTCCCACGCCATGATCGCCTCGGCGTACTGCGGATACCGATCCAGCAGCGGGCGGCGGTTTTCCTCGAACGGCACGCCATCGTCGTGGCGCATATGCCAGCGCATCGTGCAGACGTTGGCGAGAAACCACTCGCGTTCCGCTTCGTCCGGGAAAATCTTCGAATAGAGCGTGCGCGGGTTCCAGCGCACGATCACGTTGCCGACATCGAAGACGACACCCTTGAGGGGCATCGCGCGGCGCTCAGCCCTGCTTGGCCTTATAGCGCGGGTCGGTCTTGTTGATGATGTAGATGCGGCCCTTGCGGCGCACGAGCTTGCAGTCGCGGTGACGCGTCTTCAGCGACTTCAGGGAGCTGCGGACTTTCATGGGTGCTGGCGCGGACTGGTGAACCGGGGCTGGCGGGAGCGCGCGGATATAGAGAGGGGGCGAAAGCGAGTCAATCGGACGGCGTCGGCGATGGAGCAGGCTCTCCGCGCCGCGAAGCCATGTAAGCTATGTGATTGGCGCATGGTCCGTCGCCCAGCTAGCCTGCATCCACATGAATCGCCGCGTCTTCCTGGCGCTCGCTCTCGCCGCCGCCGCGCCGCCCGCCATGGCGGCGCCTGAGCCTTCGGACCTCTTAGGCGCAGCCGGCGATCCGTCGTTCCTGGAGTGGCTAAACGGGTTCTATGGGCGGCTGCTCGCCGACGGTTGGCCGCCGGCGCTCGTGACGCAGCTGTTGACCGGGCTCGCGCCCGATCCGCGCGTCTTGGCGCACAACGCCGCGCAGCCGGAGTTCGCGCTGCCGGTCAGCGACTACGTCCGCCGCAACGTCACGGCTGGCGCCGTGGCGCTCGGGCGGCGGAAGCGCGACAGCGTGCCCGAACTGGACGAGATCGGCCGCACCTACGGCGCGCCGCCCGACATCCTGACCGCGATCTGGGCCATGGAGAGCGGCTACGGCGCCAACGAGGGCGACATGGACGTCGTGCGATCGCTGGCGACGCTGGCCGCCCAGGATCCGCGTCGGCGCAGCTGGGCGGAGGACCAGCTCGTGGCCTGCCTCAAGATTCTCAGCTCCGGCGCGGCGACGCGCGGCGAGTTGCGCGGCTCGTGGGCCGGGGCGATGGGCCAGACGCAGATGGAGCCGGCGACGTTCGTCACGACCGCAGTCAGCGCCTCGGGTGACGGTCGTGCCGACATCTGGGGCTCACCGGCCGACGCCCTCGCCTCCGCCGCCAACCTGCTCGCCAAGTCCGGCTGGCGACGCGACCAGAGCTGGGCGGTCGAGGTGCGGCTCGAGCGCCAGTTCGACGTGGGCCTGAGCGAAGGGCCGAAGCACCCGCCGGACTGGTGGGCGCAGAAGGGTGCGGTGCGGGCCGATGGCGGCGCTTGGCGGCCGGACGACGGGACGGCGCTGGCGCAGCTGATCCTGCCGTCGGGCGCGGCCGGGCCTGCGTTCCTCGCATTTCCCAACCACTTCGTGATCAGGACCTACAACAACTCGCTCGCCTACGCGCTGAGCGTCGGTCTTCTGGCCGACCGTATCGGCGGCGCGGGACCCCTGATCACCCCCTGGCCGCATGAGACACCGCTCTCGCTGGAGGAGCGAATGGATGCGCAGGCCGCGCTCGCCAAGCTTGGTTACAATCCCGGCCCGCCGGACGGCCTGATCGGGCTCGCCACCCGAACCGCCCTGCGCGCCTGGCAGCGCGATCACGGCGTTCCCGCCGACGGCTATCTGTCACCGGCGGTTGTTGCGCAGCTGAGGCAGGCGGCGAGCGTCTGACCGCCGGAGCCCGCGCGCTCACCGGCAATTAAGCATTAACGCTGAAGCTGCCCCGTCACCCTGGCTTCCCAAGGATTCGCGGCCGCTTCATGTTTCAGATCATCGGCATCGTTCTGTTGTTCGCGCTGGTGTTCGGCAGCTTCATCATCTCGGGCGGCAACCTGGGGGTGATCATCGAGGCCGCGCCGCACGAGCTAATGGCGATCCTTGGCGCGGGCGTCGCCGCCTTCCTGATTTCCAACTCGATGGATGTCATCAAGGCGACGGGCGGCGGCATGGGCAAGGTCTTCTCCGGCCCGAAGTGGAAGGCGGGCGACTACCGCGACCTGCTCTCTCTGCTCTTCCTGCTCACCAAGACCATGAAGTCGAAGGGTGTGATCGCCCTGGAGAGCCACATCGAGCGCCCGGGCGAGAGCACGATCTTCTCGCGCTTCCCGAAGATCATGAAGGACCATTTCGCGGTCGACTTCATCTGCGACACGCTGCGCATGATGACGATGAACCTGGAGGACCCGCACCAGGTCGAGGACGCGATGGAGAAGCAGCTCGAGAAGCACCATCACGAAGCCATTGCTCCGGCCGATGCGCTGCAGTCGACGGCGGATGGCCTGCCGGCGCTCGGCATCGTCGCGGCGGTGCTGGGCGTGATCAAGACGATGGGCTCGATCACCGAGCCTCCGGCCGTGCTCGGCGCGATGATCGGCGGTGCCCTCGTGGGCACGTTCCTCGGGGTGTTCCTCGCCTATGGCATGGTCGGTCCGATGGCGGCGCGGCTCAAGGCGATCGTCGAGGAGGAGGCGGCGTTCTACCGAATCATCCAGGCCGTTCTGGTCGCGCACCTCCACGGGAACGCGGCGCAGATCTCGGTCGAGATCGGCCGTGGCAACGTGCCATCGGCCGCGCAGCCGAGCTTCCTCGAGCTGGAAGAGACGCTCGGCGCGATCCCGGCGGAAGGCTGAGGCGCGCCTAGCCCGCGACGGCCGCCGGCATGGCCGTGAAGTCCTCGAGGCCGATCGCCCAGCGCCGGAAGAAGCCGCCGACCATCCCCATCATCGACGGTCGGATCTCCGGGTGGTTGGCGAAGCCGTGCGGAAGCCCTGCGTAGATGTGCAGGTCGCATCTGGCGCCCACCGCCCGCAGCCGCTCCTCGAAGCGGCGCGAGGCCGAGACCGGCACGACCTTGTCGGCGTCGCCGTGCAGCAGCATCGTCGGGGGAAACGCCGCGGTGACGTGCTCGATCGGGCTGGCCAGCGCGGCGGAGGCTTCCGAGGCGTCGGCGCCCGGCAGCACGCGCGCCGGCAGCGAGCCGGAAGGCCTCGCTTCGCCGATGTGGAACAGGGTTGGCGGGTAGATCGCGCAGACGGCCGCGACGGCCTGCGACACGTCGCCGAGGCCTTCCGGCGGCGCGAGACGCCGGTCGTCGGGCGTCCCGGCGGCGAGCAGCACGAGATGAGCGCCGGCTGAGTGACCCTCCAGGCAAAGGCGCGCCGCGTCGAAGCCGAGTTGGGCCGCATTGGTCCTGGCCCAGCGGATGGCGCGCTTGACGTCGTGGATGTTGGCCGGGAAGGGCGCCTCGCCGGTGAGGCGGTACTCGGTCGCCATCACGACGAAGCCCTGGTCGGCCAGGAGCCGCGCGGCCGGCGCCACCATGGCCTTGGATCCGCGCGACCAGCCGCCGCCGTGAACCAGGATCACCCCCGCGCCGTTCGGATCGGCCGGCTGGTAGAGGTCGAGCTTCAGCGGCCGCTCGCCCGCGGTCGCATAGATCAGGTCGCGCTGCTCCTGGATGCCGCTCATCACGATGAGTCTCCGGCTGGTGTCCCGAGTAACCCTATTCCCGGGCTCTCGCGCTCACAACTTTCGGCTTTGATCGCGCCGGCGACTTGACTCCGCGCCGATCCGGCCATAATTCCCGTCCCGTGTTAGCACTCGGGCCGTTAGGCTGCTAACAGTGGCCCGGGCGCACTGTCTTACGACACGAAAACCGAGCTCTACGGAGATAACCAAATGGCGTTTCGTCCGCTTGGCGACCGCGTCCTCGTCCGCCGCGTCGAGGAGGAGGAAAAGACCAAGGGCGGGATCATCATTCCCGACACCGCGAAGGAAAAGCCGCAGGAAGGCGAAGTCCTGGCCGTCGGCCCGGGCGGCCGCGACGACGCGGGCAAGCTGTTGCCCATGGACGTCAAGGTCGGCGACCGCATCCTGTTCGGCAAGTGGTCCGGCACCGAGGTGAAGCTCGATGGGGAAGACCTCCTCATCATGAAGGAGAGCGACATCCTCGGGGTGCTTGAGCACCACGGCAAGAAGGCGAAAGCGGCCTAAGGGCCCTCGCCACATCCACCCTTAAGTTCAACCGTTCAAAGACGAGGACGCAAAGGCCATGGCCGCCAAAGACGTCTATTTCGCCTCGGATGCGCGCGATCGCATGCTCCGCGGCGTCAACACGCTCGCCAACGCCGTCAAGGTGACGCTCGGCCCGAAGGGTCGCAACGTGGTCATCGAGAAGTCGTTCGGCGCGCCCCGCTCCACCAAGGACGGCGTGACCGTCGCCAAGGAGATCGAACTGGTCGACAAGTTCGAGAACCTCGGCGCCCAGCTGATCCGCGAAGTGGCCTCCAAGACCAACGACGCCGCCGGTGACGGCACCACCACCGCGACGGTGCTGGCCCAGGCGATCGTGGTCGAGGGCCTGAAGTCTGTCGCCGCCGGCATGAACCCGATGGACCTGAAGCGCGGCGTCGACCGCGCCGTCGCCCGCGTGGTCGAAGAGATCAAGCACACCGCCAAGAAGGTCACCACCAACAACGAGATCGCCCAGGTCGGGTCGATCTCCGCGAACGGCGACACCGAGATCGGCGGCATGATCGCCAAGGCGATGGACAAGGTCGGCAACGAGGGCGTGATCACGGTCGAGGAAGCCAAGAGCCTCGAGACCGAGCTCGAAGTGGTCGAGGGCATGCAGTTCGACCGCGGCTACCTGTCGCCGTACTTCATCACCAACGCGGACAAGATGGAGGCCGTCCTCGAAGAGCCGCTCATCCTGCTCTTCGAGAAGAAGCTCTCCAGCCTGCAGCCGCTGCTGCCGCTGCTCGAGGCGGTGGTCCAGTCCGGCCGTCCGCTGCTGATCGTGGCGGAAGACGTGGAAGGCGAGGCGCTGGCCACGCTCGTGGTCAACAAGCTGCGCGGCGGTCTGCGCGTCGCCGCCGTGAAGGCCCCCGGCTTCGGCGATCGCCGCAAGGCCATGCTCGAGGACATCGCCGTCCTCACCGGCGGCCAGCTGATCAGCGAAGACCTCGGCATCAAGCTCGAGAACGTCACCCTCGACATGCTTGGCAAGGCCAAGAAGGTCTCGATCACCAAGGACGACACCACCATCGTCGACGGCGTGGGCGCGAAGGCCGACATCGAGGCCCGCATCTCCCAGATCAAGCGCCAGATCGAGGACACCACCTCGGACTACGACAAGGAGAAGCTGCAGGAGCGGCTAGCGAAGCTCGCCGGCGGCGTCGCGGTGGTCCGCGTCGGCGGCGCGACCGAGGTCGAGGTGAAGGAGAAGAAGGACCGCGTCGATGACGCCCTCAACGCCACCCGCGCGGCGGTCGAGGAAGGCATCGTGGCCGGCGGCGGCGTCGCGCTGCTGAAGGCGTCGAAGGCCCTCGAGGGCCTGACCGGCGACAACGACGACCAGAACGCCGGCATCGCCATCGTTCGCCGGGCGCTGCAGGCGCCGATCCGCCAGATCGCCGAGAACGCCGGCGTCGAAGGCTCGATCGTCGTCGGCAAGGTGATGGAGAACTCCGGCACGACGTTCGGCTTCAACGCCCAGACGGAGCAGTACGGAGACCTCGTTGCGGCCGGCGTCATCGACCCGGCCAAGGTCGTGCGCACCGCCCTGCAGGACGCGGCCTCGGTCGCGGGCCTGCTGATCACCACCGAGGCGGCGGTGGTCGAGGCGCCGAAGAAGAACGCTCCGGCGCCGGCGATGCCCGGCGGCGGCATGGGCGACATGGACTTCTAGTCCGGACCGTCCAGTCCCAACTGAAGAGAGGGCGGCGCTCGCAAGGGCGCCGCCTTTTTCTTTCCATCCGCGAACCGCCTGTGTTTATAACTGACCGAACAGTTATAAACACAAGGCGGGCGGCATGACGACCGAAGGGCGGCCTCTGGCCGGGCGGGTCGCGCTTGTCGCCGGCGCGACGCGCGGCGCCGGGCGCGGCATCGCGCGGGCGCTCGGCGAGGCAGGCGCCCTCGTCTACTGCACCGGCCGCAGCACCGCTGGTCAGGCCGGCGGCATGGGTCGTCCCGAGACGATCGACGAGACCGCCGCGCTCATCCGCCAGGCGGGCGGCGACGCGGTCGCCGTGCGGGTCGACCACACCCGCGACGAGGAAGTGGCGCGCCTTGCCGAGCGGGTCCGCAGCGAGGCCGGACGTCTCGACGTGCTCGTCGACAGCGTCTGGGGCGCCGACCCGATGATCGACTGGTCGGCGCGCTTCTGGGAGATCGATCCTTCCAGCCTCGGCGCCTACCTCGACCAGACGCTCGTGAGCCATGTGATCACCAGCCGGCGCCTCGCGCCGATGATGGTCGAAGCCGACCGCGGCCTGATCGTCGAGGTGATCGACGGCCACTTCTCGGGCTATCGCGGCCACATCCTCTACGATCTGGTCAAGGCGTCGCTGGCGCGCCTGGCCTACGGCATGGCCATGGAACTCGCCCGCACCGGCGTCACGGCGCTCGCGGTCTCGCCGGGCTTCCTGCGCTCGGAAGCGGTGCTCGAGCACTTCGGGGTGGAAGAGCAGAACTGGCGAGATGCGATCGCCAAGGATCCCTTCTTCGCCCAGTCCGAGACGCCGGCGCTCGTGGGCCGGGCAGTCGTCGCGCTCGCCCGCGATCCGGATGTCCGACGCAAGGCCGGACAGGTCCACTTCGCCGCCGACCTCGCCCGCGACTACGGGTTCGCCGACGTTGACGGCCGTACGCCCGACTTCCCGCGCATGTTCGACGCCGAGGCTGAGGCGCTGGCCGCCGCGTCGGCGGCGGACGAGCGGGGCCGGTTCCTGATGTGGGCGCGATACTGCCAGATCCACCAGGATCCCGCGCGGCGCGACCTGGCCGTGCGGCTTGCGAAAGCGCTGGGCCTCGGCGAGCTGGGCGCTGGCCTTGCGCCCGCGGCCCCGCCCGGATGAACCCGCGACCGCACACGCCGGTCGCGCTCGGCTTGCGCGCCCTGAGAGGCGGCCCGGTCGCCGTCGCCGTGGCCCTTGCCGACCAGGAGCCGCGGGTCGTGCTGTCAACGCGCCTGGCGACGGCCGCCGATGGGGATCGTCTCGCGTTCGAGCCTTATCACGTCGCGTTCGAGCTCCAGCGCGGACGGCCCGGCGAAGTCTGCGCGGAAGCCGCGGCAGCCGTCGCCGAAGGGCGGCGTCGCCAGGCACGGCTGGCAGCCGAAGGCCTGCAAGGCATCGTCCTGCGGCTGGCCGAAGCGGCCCGCGCGCCGGTCGTGGCCGCCCTGCTGGTCAACCGAGCCGGCTGGATGACCGACCTACTGGAGCACAGCCTCTCGGCGCCGGAGCATCCGCCCGTCGCCGAGGGGCTGGCGGTCCGCGATGCGCTGCGCTCAGCCTGCCGCGGCCGCGGGATTCCCATCGTCGAGATGGACGAGAAGTCCCTTCGCGACGCTGCGGCCGAAGGACTGCGCCGGCCGGCCGCCGAGATCGACGCGACGCTGCGCGAGCTCGGCAGGGCCGCGGGCAGGCCGTGGCGGGCCGAACAGAAGCTCGCCTGCCTAGCGGGCTGGGTCGCGGCCGCGGAGCTGTAGAGGTGCCCCGGCGCAAGCTGATCAGCGACGAGGCATTGCTCGAGCGCGCCCTGCCGGTGATGGCGCGGGCCGGCCCGGCGGGGTTCACGCTCGCCGACATCGCCAGGGAGGTCGGGGTCTCGCCGGCGACTCTCCTGCAGCGCTTCGGCGACAAGAAGACGCTGGTCGAGCGCGCTTTCGCCCGCGACAACGCGCGCTTCGTCGCCTGGCTGGAGGACCTCCCACGGGGCGTCGGCGCCGACGTCGTCGTCGGCATCTACGGCGAAGCGACAAAGCTCTTCGGCGACGAGCCCAGCCTGGCGGATCATCTGCTGTGGCTGCGCGAGGACATCCGCGATCCGGCGCTCAACCGCCTGGCGCGGGAGCGGTTCAGGCTGTTCCGGGAAGTGATCGTCGAGCGCCTGCCGCCGATGCCCATCCCCGCGGAGAGGGCCGCTGACCTTCTCGACGCCATGTACCACGGGGTCGTGGTGCAATGGGCGCTGGAGCCGCGGGGCGCGCTCGCCGACTTCATGGCGGACAGCCTGCGGGACTGCTTCCGCCTCTGCGGCCTCTGAGCGGCGGCAAGCCCCGGGCGTGGCCCGGATCTTGCTTAACGGCCGGCTAACCCTACCTTGCCGGAGCCCGCATGAGCGTCCTTTTCCGCGCCATCGACCTCATCATCGTGACGGCCATGTTCGTCGCCCTGACCTGACGCCACCTCCGCCACGGCGCCCGGACTTCGGGCGCGCGAGTTGAGCCAGACCACGCCCCACAGGTCCGACAGCGAGGCCCAGAGGCGCCCGAGGTTGGTGTACTTTGAGCGCCCTGCCTGTCGCGGCCGGTGCCCGACCGGCTCGAAGGCCACCTCGTAGCCTTCGCGCAGCATCAGGGCCGGCAGGAAGCGGTGGATGTGGTCGAAGTACGGCAGGCGCAGGAACGCTTCGCGACGGAACGCCTTCAGTCCGCACCCCGTGTCGGCGGCGCTGTCCTTGAGCAGCGCCTGCCGTACGCCGTTGGCGAAGCGCGAGGCGAAGCGCTTGGCGAGCGTGTCCTTGCGGCTGACCCGCACGCCCCCGACGAGGCCGAGCGAGGGCGCCGCTGACTGAAGG
Organism: Pseudomonadota bacterium; assembly: GCA_021816155.1. Taxonomy (GTDB): domain Bacteria; phylum Pseudomonadota; class Alphaproteobacteria; order Caulobacterales; family Caulobacteraceae; genus Acaudatibacter. The sequence continues at coordinate 40,274 of JAKAZA010000011.1, forward strand.
CGCCCGGCAAGACGCGGCCCATCGGCAGGATCGTTCTGGCCGTCTCCGTCCATTGTAACGACGATCGGCGCGCGGGCGGCCATGACCCCGGTGCGCGTTGCGCGGCTCTGGCCGGCGTTCTTCTCGTGCGCCAGAAGCCGCAATTGCGGGATCTCGGTCGTCAGCGAAGCGAGCGCCGCTCTCGTACCGTCGCGGCTCGCGTCGTCGACGAAGATCAGCTCGAACGCGCAGCCCGCGAACGCGGCGGCGATCTCGCGCGCCAAGGTGGGCGCGGCGCCCTCTTCGTCGAAGACCGGCACGACGATCGAGACATCTGGCTGCATGTCAGCGTCTCATAGCGGAAAAGCCCGCCGCCGATAGTCGTGCTACTAGCGCGCCGATGACTCCGAAGGACCTGGCCGCCAGATTCGCCACGCCCCGGCGCGCGCCTTTGCTCGCCGCGATCATTGCTCTCCTGGCCGCGTTGCCCGGGCTCTTCACGCTGCCGCCCACCGATCGCGACGAGAGCCGCTTCGCCGAAGCCAGCGCGCAGATGCTGGAAAGCGGCGACTTCACCAACATCATGTTCCAGCAGACGCCCCGCTACAAAAAGCCGGTCGGCATCTACTGGCTGCAGTCGGCCAGCGTGGGCCTCCTGTCTTCGCCCGAGCAGCGGGCGATTTGGGCCTACCGCGTGCCGTCCGTGCTCGGCGCCATGCTGGCTGCCGCGGCGTGCGCCTGGGGCGCGCTGGCGTTCACGGGCGCCGGCGAGGCGGCGATGGCGGGCGCTCTCCTGGCGGTGACGGTGTCGCTGTCGACGGAGGAGATTCTCGCCACCACAGACGCGGCGCTCTGCGGCGCCACGACGCTCGCGATGGCGGCCCTGGCGCGTCTCTATCTCGCCGCGCGCGGCGGAGCGCCGGCGGGATGGTCGACCAAGCTGCTGTTCTGGATCGGCGTCGCCGCCTCGGTGCTGCTGAAAGGCCCCATCGGACCGATGGTCGTGGGCCTGGCGATGATCGCGGTGTCCGCCTGGGACCGCAAGTGGCGGTGGCTCTCCGGCCTGGGCTGGGGGTGGGGCGCGCTCCTGACCGCCGCCGCGGTGCTGCCCTGGGCGTTCGCGATCACCGTGGTCTCCGACGGGAGCTTCTGGGGCTCGGCGCTCGGGGGCGACCTGGCGCCGAAGCTGCTTCGAGGCATGGAGGGCCACGGTGAGCCGCCCGGCTATTATCTGGCGCTGAGCCCTCTGCTCCTGTTCCCGGCGGTCGTGTTGCTGCCGGCGGCGCTGGTGACGGGCTGGCGACGGCGGGCCGAGCCGGCGATCCGCTTCGCCGTCTGCTGGCTCGTTCCGGCCTGGCTGGTGTTCGAGTTGGCCCCCACCAAGCTGCCGCACTACACGCTCCCCACTTTCGGCGCGATCGCCTGGCTGATGGCCGCCGCCCTGGAGCAGCCGTTGGGCCGTCGCGCCCGATGGATCGGGGGTGCGTTGCTGGCGGCCGTGGCGCTCGGGCTCGCGGTGGCGGGCGGGGTGGCGGCGGCGTTCTTCGGGACCGCCTGGAGCTGCGCGTTCGCGGCCCTCGCCGGGGTGTTCTTCGTGGCTTGCGCGATCGCGGGCGTGGTGCTCCTGGCCCGCCGTCGGGCCGGCCTGGCGGCCGCGGCCGCTGGCGCTTTCGGCCTCGTCGCGCATGGCCTGCTGGTCGGCGGGGTCGCGCCGAGCCTCACCAAGCTCTGGCTGTCCAACCAGGTCGCCCAGCGGCTCGCGGCGGCCGGCCTTAGTCCGCGCCAGGGGTTGAGCGGCCCGGTGACGGTGGCTGGGTACCAGGAGCCGAGCCTCGTCTTCGCGCTCGGCGCGCCCACGGTGCTGGGGTCGGCCAAGGAGGCCGCCGCCGCGATCGCGCAGGGCCGCGTCGCCGTCGTCGAGAAGCGGCTGGACCCCGTCTTCCGGGCCGCTCTGGCGGCGGACGGCGCGACGGCCCGGCCGGTGGCCACGGTGACCGGGCTCGACTATTCGAACGGCCACGCCCAGATTCTGACGCTGTATCGACCGGCCGCGGAACAAGCCGCCGCCCCGTGAGGAGCCGATGAGCCGCTTCATCGAAATCGTCGAAGTCGGGGCCCGCGATGGCCTGCAGAACGAGAAGGCGATCCTGGATCCGGCCGCGAAGCTGGACTTCATCCGCCGGCTGGAGGCTTGCGGGGCGCGTCGCATCGAGGCGGTCTCGTTCGTCAACGAGCGGCGCGTGCCGCAGATGGCTGGCGCGGAGGCGATCATGCACGGGCTGGCGCGCGCCGAAGGTCGTTCGCGCATCGGCCTGGTGTTGAACGAGCGCGGCTGGGACCGCGCGCTCGCCGCAAAGGTGGACGAGGCCAATGTCGTGGTGTGCGCCACCGATGGGTTCGGCATCCGCAACCAGGGCGCCGGTGTCGCGGACCAGATGGCGGCGCTGGCGGCGATCGTCGAACGGCGGACGAAGGAAGGCGGCCCGCCGGTCAGCGTGACCTTCTCGGTGGCGTTCGGCTGCCCGTTCGAGGGCGAGGTCGCCGAGGATCAGGTCGTGACGCTGGCCAGGGACGCCGCCGCGCTTGGCGTCGCCGAGATCGCGCTCGCGGACACCATCGGCGTCGCGGATCCGTGGACGGTGCGTCGGCGGATCGAGGCGGTGCGCAAGGCGGCGCCGGGCGCGCGCCTTCGCATGCATTTCCACGACACCCGCAATACCGGGCTCGCCAACGCCTTCGCCAGCGTCGAGGCCGGGGTCACGGTGCTGGACGCCAGCTGCGGCGGCCTCGGCGGCTGCCCGTTCGCGCCGGCTGCGACGGGCAACATCGCCACCGAGGACCTCGTGTACATGTTGTCCCGCGCGGGATACGAAACTGGCTACGACCTCGAGGCCCTGATCGACGCGGGGCGCTGGATCGGCGAGAGAATCGGCAAGGCCCCGGTGTCGGCGCTCAGCCGCGCCGGCGGATTTCCGGCCGGGAGCGAGGGGCGCGCGCCATAGAGCACCGGAACCACGAGGGCGGATTCCCCTTCCGCTTCGCCTGGCTGAGCCCCCTGGCGGCGGCCTTCACCGTGGCCATCGGCGTCTGGGGCTGGCGGGCCCACGGCTTCGACCTCGCCGACGCGCTCTACCGATCGCTGGCCCTCTTCGAGATCAACAACGATGCCTATGGCAGCGGATTCGGTCTCTCCGACTGGCGCTTCCGGATCGGGCGGTGGACGGGCGCGGGGGCGGTGTTCTCGGGCCTGCTGGCCGTCGCCGCACTGCTGCGCGAACATCTGGCGACGGCGATGGCCCGTTGGACCAAGCAGTCGGTCGTGATCATCGGTCAGGGCTCGCTGGCGTCGACGGCATTCGAGGCGGCGCGGCGGGCGCGGCGGAGCGTGCTCTGGCTGGGGGCGCCGGCGTTCAGCGCCTCCGGGTTCTCGACGATGGCGCTGCTCTGGCCTGCGCGCAATTCCAGCATGGCCGTGCGAGAGCGCTCTCGCCGCGCCGACCACATCCTGATTGCGGGGGCCGACGACGCCGAGGCGCTGCTGCTCGCGCGGGCGGCGCGCGACACCTCGCCCTCTGCGTACCTGACCGTGCTCATGCGCGACGTGCGCCTGGCCGAGGACGCCGCCGCGACGCTCAACCGGGCGAGGACGCGGGTGCTGTCGTCGGCCGCGATCGCGGCGCGCGCGCTGATGGTCGCCGAGCCCCCGTTCCTGATCGCCCGCGGCGCGGGACATCCGCGCATCCACGCGCTGATCGTGGGGTTCGGCGAGGTCGGCCAGGCGATCGCACGCGACGTGATCGTCAACTGTCGCACGACCTACCTCGCGGCGCCGCGCCTGACAGTGATCGATCCCGCCGCGAGCGCGCTGGAGAGCGCTTGGCGGGTGCGCGCACCGGAGATCGACGCCTGCGCCGAATGCGCTTTCGTCGAAGGGCAGGTCGGCGCGAGGGCCGTGCGGCCGACGCCCGGCGAGATCGCCGCCGCGCTTTCGGGCGGCGGTCCGATCACGGCGGCCTACGTATGCGTAGGCGACGACTCGGGCGCTCTTGACGCGGCGGCGATGCTGCAGGCGCTGTTCCGCTGGGTCTCGATCGCAGCCCCGCCGATCTTCGTGCGTCTGCGCGAAACCAGCGCCGTCATCTCCGGCGTCGGCCCCGCCCTCGACACGTTGATCCCGTTCGGTGATCTCGACGCCCTGCTGGTCGCCAGCGAGTTCATGTCGGACAGGCCGGATTTCGCCGCGCGCGCTTACGCGGACGCCTACCGATCGAGGCTGCCGAGGGCGCGGCAGGATGATGCCGGGAACAACTCGGCAAGGCCGTGGGACAGCCTCGACGAGACGTACCGCCAGGCCAACCGCGACGCCGTGGCCCACATTCCCGCCAAGCTCGCGAGCGCCGGCGTCGACCCGGCGCTCTGGAAAGGCGCGCCCGGCCTGCCGAGGCTGCCGCCGGGCATGCGGCTGTTCCGCACCGACGCAGAGCTCGAGCGCCTTGCCGCGCTGGAGCACGAGCGTTGGATGGCGCAACGTCGCATGGACGGCTGGCGTTACGGCCCGGCGCGGGACGATGCGTTGCGCCTGCACCCGTCTCTGGTCCCCTACGAGGCGCTCGACCCCGAAACGCAGGAATACGATCGGGTTTACGTGCGGCAGACCCAGGCCATCTGCGAGACGTGACCGGTCACCCCGCAGGCAGCATGGCGGCCGCCGCGCGGGGGCCGTCGAGCCAGTGAGGTGCGAACGGAAAGCGGTCCTCGATGGCCCAAAGGATCGACAGCATCCATTGGCTGAAGCACCAGCCGACTATCCGCTCCCGCGGATGGCCGAGACGCGCGCAGACGTGGTCGATCCGTCGCGCCAGGATGGCTGGCCGTGCGGCGCATCCATCGTCGACGTTGGGGTTGCGCAGCATGGCGCCTGCCTCGTAGGCGGCCTCGCCGAGCACGCCCTTGGGGTCGATGGCGAGCCAGCCGCGAGCCTGGTCGCGCACCACGTTGTAATGCTGCAGGTCTCCATGCAGCAGCACCCGCGCGCCCTGCGTCGCGCAAAGACGCCCGAACACGCGTTGGGCGCGATCGATGAGGTCGGCCTCGATACCGGCCGCGACGGCGGCCGCCCGGTTCCGAGCGAAGCCCTGGCCCCAGTCCTCGACCGTCCGGAAAGGCGCGTCCGCGGGCGCGCGGCGGTCAAGTCTGCGCATCACGTCGCATAGGATTTCGGTGGCCGCCTCGTCATCCCCGGCCGCGACAAGCCCTGCGAGGTCATCGCCGGGCCGGGCCCGCTCGAGCAGCACCGCGCCGGGTGCGTGCTCGACGAGCCGCACCGCGCCATGGCCGTCCCAGTGCGCCAGCACTTCGGCTGAGCGGGCCTCGTCGGTTCCGGCGGGGATGGTCTTGAGCACCAGTTCCACCGCCCCGCGCCGCACGAACACGACGTCGCCCGCTCCCGGATAGCGCGCCCGGCCGCCCGGCCGTCCGACCATCTCCAGACCCCAGAGATCGATGAAGCGCTCCAGTCCCGGGGCCGGCGCGCGCATCGGCTACTGCGCCGCCAGCGCTTCGGCCTGCCGCAGGTCGACGCTGACGAGCTGCGAGACGCCGCGGTCGGGCATGATCACCCTTTAGAGCCGGTCCATCCGCGACATGGCGAGCGGGTTGTGCGTGATGGCGATGAAGCGGGTCGGGGCGCGTCGCCGCATCTCGTCGAGCAGGTTGCAGAACCGCTCGACGTTGGCGTCGTCGAGCGGC